>CAYYHX010000185.1:0-1530 GCA_964471835.1 uncultured Hungatella sp. | reverse complement strand
GCGGGAAGCCGCGGCCCGGATGGGAGACAGAGAATGGAGACATTTGACGAATGGCTGAAGGAGGCGGCGGCCCGGACGGAGGAGACGGTTTACGCGTACCTTCCGCCGGAGGAGGGATACCAGAAGACGGTTCTTGCGGCTATGAATTACAGTATGAAGGCCGGCGGCAAGCGCCTGCGTCCGCTGTTCCTGCGTGAAATCTACCGGATGTTCGGCGGGAGCGGGCAGGAGGCGGAGCCGTTCATGGCGGCCGTCGAGATGATACATACCTTCTCCCTGATCCACGACGATCTGCCCTGCATGGACAATGACCGTTACCGCCGCGGACTTCCCACGGCATGGGTGGCTTACGGCTATGACATGGCGGTTCTGGCCGGAGACGGTCTGGCGATCTATGCCTTCGAAACGGCTGCGAAAGCATTTGCGATGACGGACCGGCCGGAGAGGGTGGCGAGGTGCCTGCGCCTGCTGGCGGAAAAAAGCGGCGTTTACGGCATGATCGGGGGGCAGACCGCGGATGTGGAACTGACCGGGAAGCCGCTGGAAGCAGAGCAGCTGGATTTTATTTACCGGCTGAAGACGGGGGCGCTTCTGGAGGCCCCGATGATGATCGGCGCGATCCTCGCAGGCGCGGCGGAGGAACAGGTGCGGACCATAGAGCGGATGGCCTCCCGCGTGGGATACGCATTCCAGATTCAGGACGACATCCTTGATCTGACCGGCAGCCAGGAAACGCTGGGGAAACCGGTCCGGAGTGATGAAAAGAATCAAAAGACGACCTATGTAACGCTCTACGGGATGGAGAAGGCGCGGCGGGACGTGGAGTTGATGTCGGCGGAGGCGGCTGCGATGCTGGACACGCTGCCCGGCGATCACACGCATGTGAAGCAGTTGATCCGTATGCTTGTGACGAGGCAGAAATGACCGGCGGAAAATAAGTGACGGAAAAGGAATGATCGGAATGCTGGAACGGATAAACGGGCCGCAGGACATCAAGGCTCTGAATCAGGAAGAACTGGAGGCGCTGGCCTCCGAGATCCGCGAGTTTTTGATAGAGAAGATCAGCGTGCGGGGCGGCCATCTAGCCTCGAATCTGGGCGTGGTGGAGCTGACCATGGCCATGTTCCTGACCTTTGACCTGCCGAGAGACAAGATCATCTGGGATGTGGGCCACCAGTCCTATACCCATAAGATCTTGAGCGGCCGCAAGGACGATTTTGATGATCTGCGGCAGCTGGGAGGCATCAGCGGCTTTCCCAAGACGAAGGAGAGTCCCTGCGACGCTTTCAATACGGGACACAGTTCCACGTCGATCTCCGCCGGTCTCGGGATGGTGCAGGGGCGCGACCTGCTGGGAGAGAATTATTTCGTGGTATCCGTGATCGGCGACGGGGCGATGACCGGCGGCATGGCTTACGAGGCACTCAACAACGTTGCCCGGCTGGATACGAATTTCATTATCATACTCAACGACAATGAGATGTCGATTTCCGAAAATGTAGGCGGTATCTCGCGGTATTTAAGCAACAT
>CAYYHX010000184.1:1491-4283 GCA_964471835.1 uncultured Hungatella sp. | reverse complement strand
CCCCGTACAAGTGATAATAGCTTTGCTTGGCTATCACTTTACCATGATAACTTGATAAAGTGTTAAAGTCCCGGGCGCAGAGAAGGGATTTCACACCAATACGAGGAGGATATACTCATGAAAAAAGACACGAAAAAAAGGATCACCGTAGTCACTTTGGCGCTGACAGCCGCCGTCGCCGCCCTTACCGCCTGCGGCGGACAGAGCCAGGCTACTTCAACTTCCAACTCCAGCTCCATTTCCGGCGCTGATTCCGGTTCATCCGCGGCGGAAACGTCCGGCACCGGCACCAGCCGCCTGGACGACATTCTGGAGCGCGGCTACATCGAGGTGGCCACGGAGCCGTACTTCGCCCCCCAGGAATTCATCGACTCTTCCAAAGAAGGGGACGACCGCTATGTGGGCTGCGATATCGAGCTTGCGAAATACATCGCGGAGAAGCTGGGCGTGGAGCTGCGCATCGTCCCGCTGGAATTCACGGCGGTGCTGAGCAGCGTCACGGAGGGCAAATATGATCTGGCGATCTCCGCGCTGGCCTACACGCCGGAGCGGGCGGAAGCCATGAACCTGTCCGACGGCTATCATTTTGACGAAGATGACTACGGCCTGCTGGTCCGCGAGGAAGACATTGACAAATATCCCGACCCGGAATCTCTGGCGGATGCCGTCGTCGTGGCGCAGAGCGGCTCCCTGCAGGAGAACCTGGTCAACGACCAGATCCCCAAGTATAAGGAATTCAAGCGCGTATCCGCCACCACCGACGGGTTCCTGATGGTACAGGAGAATAAGGCCGACGCGGCCGCCACCGAGATCGCCACCGCGGAACTTTACGCCGCGGCCAATCCGGGACTGGCCATCGCCAACAACTTCCGCTTTGAGATTGACAAGAGTACCAGCGGCACCCGCATCGGCATCCCCAAGGGCGAGGACGAGCTGACGGCGAAGATCAACGAGATCATCGCGGAAGTGCTGGACGCCGGTCTGTATGAGAAATGGTACGACGAGTACAGCGAATACGCCGCGAGCCTCGGTATCGAGTAAGCAGGCATACCGGCGCCCTCGCGCATCGCTCATAACATGTAACAGTTCAAACTGTTACTATAAAATGCCCTGTCTTTTGCGGTATAAGGACACATATCCGAACTGCATTACCTTCGAAGGTATCCTCTGCGATGCGCCTGTCATACAAATACAGCCGGTATGATACGCAATCGTTATAGAAAGGATTACGCGCATGTTTCTGGAAAATATGATCAAAATCTGGCAGCGCTATGATTATGTGTTTCTGAACGGCCTGTGCGGTACCCTCTGGCTGGCTCTGATCACCGTGGTCTTCGGCACCATACTTGGCACCCTCGTGGCGCTGATGCGGCTGTCGCACTCCAAGATCCTGTACGGAGTCACCAGCGTCTACATCGAGGTGCTGCGCGGCACGCCGATCCTTCTGCAGCTTTATTTCTTCTGGCTCCTGTTGCCGAAACTCGTACCCGTTACGATGTCGGACACCGCTTGCATCATCGTGGCCCTGGTGGTCAACAGCAGCGCCTATGTGGCGGAAGTCATCCGCGCCGGCATCCAGGCGGTGGACAAGGGCCAGACGGAAGCCGCCAAAAGCCTCGGCATGTCTGACGGGAACATGATGCGCCATATCATTCTCCCGCAGGCCGTCAAGAACATTCTTCCGGCCCTTGGCAATGAATTTATCGTCATGGTGAAGGAAACTTCCCTCGCCTCGGTCTTCTTCGTAGGCGAGCTGATGACCGCCTACAAGACGGTGCAGTCTACCACCTTCCTGGCGCTGCCGTCCCTGACCATCGCCGGACTCATTTACCTCATCGTGACTTTCGTGCTGACCAAACTGCTCCGGCTGCTGGAAAGGAGGCTGCAGGCAAGTGACTAAACAGGTGAAAAATGAAGTCGTCATCCGTGTAGAGGGGCTGTCCAAGAGCTTCGGCAAACTGCATGTCCTGAAGGGGATCGACCAGCACGTCAGTCTGGGCGAGGTCGTCTCCATCATCGGCCCCAGCGGCAGCGGCAAGAGTACCTTCCTGCGCTGCCTGAACCTCTTAGAGACGCCGGACACGGGCCGTATCTGGTTCGACGGCGTGGACATCACCGCCGGAACGGCACAGAAAGCCGGCGGCTGGCGGCCGTTCCGTCGTTCTGATGCCATCGACATCGACCGGTACCGCCAGAAGATCGGCATGGTCTTCCAGCATTTCAATGTCTTTCCGAATCTGACGGTGCTGGACAACATTACCATCACCCCGATTCTGGAAAAAAAGGAGCCGAAAGCCCAGGCCGTCGAGCGGGCGGAGGCGCTTCTTGACAGGGTCGGGCTGCTCGACAAGCGGGACGAATACCCGCGCAAGCTGTCCGGCGGGCAGAAGCAGCGCCTGGCCATCGTCCGGGCCCTGGCCATGGAGCCGGAGGTGATTCTTTTCGACGAGCCGACCAGCGCGCTCGATCCGGAGATGGTGAAGGACGTGCTGAATGTCATCCACGGACTGACGGACAGCGGTATGACCATCGTCATCGTGACGCATGAGATGGGCTTCGCGCGTGAGGTCAGCGACCGGGTCCTGTTCATGGAAGACGGGCAGATCGCCGAAGAAGGCACACCGGAGGAAATCTTCGGCAATCCGAAGAATCCACGGACGGCGGAATTCTTAAGCAAAGTATTGTAGCTGCAATATGATGGCTGCAATTATGATAGTTGTAACATGATTGTAATATGATGGCTGCAATATGACAGCTGTAACAAGATAGCTGTATCAGGATAGCTATATCAG
>CAYYHX010000184.1:0-1391 GCA_964471835.1 uncultured Hungatella sp. | reverse complement strand
GCCAGACGAAAGGATGAGATCCTGAACGCCAATGACCGGATCTGGGAGTGGGCGGAACTTCCCTATGAGGAATATAAGTCCTCCGCGCTTCTCTGCGGCATTCTTGAGAAAGAGGGTTTCACCGTGGAAAAGGGCGTCGCCCGTATCCCGACCGCCTTCACGGCCCGGTACAGCCGCGGCTCCGGACGTCCGGTGGCGGGCATTCTGGGCGAATTCGACGCTCTCGCGGCTTTAAGCCAGCGGGCGGCCACGCCGGTTCGCTCTCCGATCACCCCCGGCGCTCCCGGACACGGCTGCGGCCACAGCTGCCTCGGAACCGGCGCGCTGGCGGCCGCCCTGGCAGTCAAAGACTATCTGGATGCTTTTGAGAAGGACGGAACCGTGATCTACTACGGCTGCGCGGCGGAAGAAGGAGCCGGCTCCAAGCAGTTCATGGCCCGCGACGGCCTCTTTGACGGCGTGGATTTTGTCTACACCTGGCACCCGGCCTCCCGCAACGAGGTACAGCAGCATTGCAGCGTGGCCATCATGGGCGCGAACTTCGAATTCTTCGGCCGCTCCGCCCACGCGGGCGGCAGCCCCCATCTGGGGCGCAGCGCTCTGGACGCGGCGGAACTGATGAGTGTGGGCGTCAACTATCTGCGCGAGCACATGATCGACCAGGCACGGGTGCATTATGCCTATGTTGACGCGGGAGGAACCTCCCCCAACGTCGTCCAGAACCATTCGCTGGTCAAATACGAGGTACGGGCGCCCAAAGTAGAGCAGATGAAAGAACTGTTCGAGCGTGTCGTCAAGGTAGCGCGCGGAGCGGCCATGATGACGGAAACGGAGATGAACTATGAAATCACGATGGCCTTCTCCGATTACGTTCCCAATGATGTACTCGGGCGGTTCGCCACGGAATGTATGAAGGAAGTCGGCGCGCCGCCGTGGGACGACGGTGACTACGCTCTGGCGAAAGCATTTCTGGAGTCCTACGATCCGGCGACGCTTCAGGCTGTCAGAGAGGAGCTCGCGGCCCTCTACGGCGCAGAACGGCTGGAAGAGCTTCTTGAGAAGCCGCTGGACGATCAGATCCATCCCTATACGGACGGCCCGCATCCTTACGAATCCGGCTCCACGGACGTGGGCGACGTAGGGTACGCCGTCCCGACCCTGAACCTGAATATCGCGACCTGCTGTCTGGGCAATGTGGGCCACACCTGGCAGATGGCTGCCCAGTCCTGCAGCCCTCTGGGTCACAAGGGCCTTCTGACCGCCGCGAAGATGCTGGCGCTCTGCACCGTCCGCACGATGCAGTCGCCGGAGACGATCGCGGCCGCCTGGAACGAATACCGTGCAAAAACAGGCGGCACCTACCGCTGCCCGCTGCCGGACGATGTGATGCC
>CAYYHX010000183.1:2543-4288 GCA_964471835.1 uncultured Hungatella sp. | reverse complement strand
ATCACCGCGTTCCGGCCGCGCACATCGTTGGCCGCGTCGTCAAGCTCCACTCCCAGGTACCCCAGGTAGGCGCAGATGGCCTTACGGGTCTTCTTGTCATTCTCGCCGACGCCCGCAGTAAACGCGATCGCGTCCACGCCGTTCATCGCGGCGGCGTAGGCGCCGATGTACTTAGCCACACGGTAAATGAATGCTTCCAAGGCTACCTGCGCGTCATGGTTGCCTCCGTCGGCAGCCGCACCCAGATCACGGAAATCGCTGGATACGCCGCTTAAGCCCAGCACGCCGGACTTCTTATTCAAGATGTTCAGCACCTCGTCCACGGTCTTGCCTTCGTTGTTGCAGATGAACTGCACGACAGCCGGGTCGATGTCGCCGCTCCTGGTTCCCATGATCAAGCCCTCAAGAGGAGTCAGGCCCATGCTGGTATCGACGCATTTGCCGCCGATGGAAGCGGAGATGCTGGCGCCGTTGCCCAGATGGCAGACGATAACCTTCGCGTTCTGCGGATCCAGCCCGCCGAACTTGATCGCCTCGCCGGACACGAACATGTGGCTCGTGCCGTGGAAACCGTAGCGGCGGATGCTGTATTTCTCATAATACTCCTTCGGAATCGCGTACATATAAGCCTTCTCCGGCATCTTCATGCCGAACGCCGTATCCCAGACGGCCACATTGGGCTTGCCAGGCATGGCGGCTTCGCAGGCTTCGATGCCCATGAGGTTCGCCGGGTTGTGAAGCGGCCCCAGCGGGAAGCACTCGCGGATCACTTCTTTTACGTTCTCCGTGACCAGACAGGAATCGCTGTACTTCGTACCTCCGTGAAGCACGCGGTGGCCGATGGCGGCGATCTCGTCGGTGCTCTCAATCACGCCGTGTTCCTTATCCTGCAGCGCCTCCAGCACCAGCTCGATGGCAACATTGTGATCCGGCATGGGCTTCTCGACAATGTATTTGTCCCTGCCTGTCGGCTGGTGGGTCAGCATGGAACCCTCGATGCCGATGCGCTCGCAGAGACCCTTGGCGATAACGCCTTCATTGTCCATATCGATCAGCTGGTATTTCAGGGAGGAACTTCCGCAGTTTACGACTAATATTTTCATCTCGATCTACTCTCCTCGTTTTGTTCGTACGCAGGAATCGTGCCAAAGACAAATGGCACGTTTCCTTCATGCCTGTCAGGGATTCTACTTCACGATCTCGCCCATCACGACGCCCGCGCAGCCCGCCGCGTTGGATTCGTCGGTGTCAATGTGCATCGCCAGCGCATAGCTGTCGCTCACGCGGACGACGACATCGCCGAAGATCAGGCTCCTGCCGTCGGTATCAACCTTGACGCTCACGATATCGCCGTTCTCCACGCCCAGCTCTTTCGCATCCGCCACGGTCGCATGAATGTGGCGCTTCGCCGCGATCACGCCCTCGGAAATCTCGATCTCGCCCTTCGGGCCGATGATCTTGCAGGCGCCGCTGCCGGCGACGTCGCCGGACTCGCGAACCGGAGCCGTCACGCCGATGGAACGGGCGTCTGTCAGGGACAGCTCGACCTGGGTGGCCTTCCTCAGCGGGCCGAGGATCGATACGCCTTTCAGCTCTTTCTTGCTGCCCACGATGGTAACCCTCTCCTCGCAGGCAAACTGTCCGGGCTGGGACAGGTCTTTCTTCTTGGTCAGCTGATAGCCTTCGCCGAACAGGGCGTCCAGGTCAGCCTGGGTCAGATGAATGTGACGCGCGCTTGTCTCAAC
>CAYYHX010000183.1:0-2443 GCA_964471835.1 uncultured Hungatella sp. | reverse complement strand
CCCTCCGGATCCATCCCGAACGCGTTCCAGGACGCCGGGCGGAAGATCTTCTCCACCGGCACATTGTGCATCGCCACCGGGATCCGCAGCATCGAGCACATCGTAATCAGATCCGCGCCGATATGGCCGTAGCTGATCGCGCCGTGGTTCGCGCCCCAATGGTTCATCACATCATAGGCTGTCGCAAACGGGCTTCCGGTCCTGCCGTCACAGCGGGGCGTGAACCAGGTGCAGGGCCAGGTGTAATCAGTCCGTTTCCAGAGCACATCCGACACCTCGTCGGGCAGGTTCACGGTCCAGCCTTCGGCGATCTGCAGCATCGGCCCCAGGCCGCGAACCAGATTCAGCCGGATCATGGTCGCCGGCATCACGGCTCTTGTCAGGAAACGGGAGGAGAATCCGCCGCCGCGGAAATAGCCATTGTCCGCCGCGTTCCAGGTGGTCGCCGCCAGAATCGCCTTCTGGTCTTCTTCGGTTACATTCCACCATTCCTTCATGACGCAGTTGCCATCCGCGTCTTTCGCCTCGCCGCAGGCGTCCAGGCAGGCCGCGCCGGAATTGATCAGATGGATCAGGCCGCCGTTCTCTTTCGCCGCGCCTTCCAGCTCATACCCCGTGGCGCGCTTCACGGCCTCCGGGCTCCAGAAGGTGCGCACGTCGGCGAAGATCTGTGCGCGGTTCGTCAAAAGCTTCATAAAGAGCATCCCCAGACCGTTCAGCACGTCGTTCTCGGTCGCCAGGATATACGGCTCCCTCGCCCCGTCCCAGTCGAAAGAAGTGTTCAAAAGCGACTCCGCGAAGTCTGCGTTGGGATAGAAATCGGTCCACTGGCGCTGGCCCTGGAAACCGGCCGCGATCGCGTTGTGGCCGATGGCTTCCTCGGAGAACTTCGGATCGAGCTTGTCGCAGCCGCCCATCAGCTCCTTGATGATAACCATCATTTTCACCACAAACTCCCAGTCCTTCTCCTTCTGCTCCGGAGACCTGCGGATGAATTCCGGGTTCTTGTCGAATCCTTCCTTGCAGTTCGCCTTCGTCCAGGCCAGGGCGCGCTCATACTCGTCATGGTCGTAGATGCCCTCGGTCATGCGGCGGATGATCTCCACCTCATCCACGGACTCCACGCGCATCCCCAGCCAGGACTCAATGAAATCGCTGTCGATGATCGAACCGCCGATGCCCATGCAGATCGACCCGATCTGCAGATAGGATTTCCCGCGCATCGTCGCCACGGCCACCGCCGTGCGCCCGAACCGCAGCAGCTTCTCTTTCACATCTTCCGGGATCGAAGTGTCGTCCGCGTCGCAGACCTCATGGCCGTAGATGCCGAATGCCGGAAGCCCCTTCTGCGCGTGGGTCGCCAGCACCGACGCCAGATAGACCGCACCCGGGCGCTCCGTGCCGTTGAAACCCCAGACCGCCTTGATCGTGCTGCGGTCCATATCCATCGTCTCCGCGCCGTAGCACCAGCACGGGGTCACGGTCAGGGTGATCGCCACGCCCTCTTTCTCAAATTTCGCCTGGCAGGCCGCCGCCTCGCCCACGCGCCCGATCGTCGTATCCGCAATCACGACTTTCACCGGTTCGCCGTTGCTGTACCGCAGATTCTCCTCGAACAGTTTCGCGGCCGACCTGGCCATGTTCATCGTCTGGTCCTCCAGATCCCCGCGGACATCCAGCGCCCCTCTCCGTCCGTCAATCGTCGGGCGGATCCCGATCACCGGATATTCGCCGACCAGTCTGTTCCCAGCCATGTGTAACCACCTTTCCTTTCTCTCATGATCAATGATTCTTTTTTTCGATAGACTGCATATCCTTCAAAGCGGATGAAACATTTACATTGTAGCAATTATCTGCCAAAAAATCCAGATGGATTTGTGAGATTTTTATAAAATTTGCGGCTGCGGTATCCGGTTTCCCCTTGACATTTTCCGCAGGAGCCATCAGAATAAAAGCAGGATATCTAACTGGAAAGGATGGGGAACCACATGAAAGTCGTCGGGATCATCGCCGAATATAACCCGTTTCACAACGGCCATGCTTACCAGATCCGCCGGGCTAAGGAGCTTGCCGGCGCGGATTACTGTGTCGCAGCCATGAGCGGAGATTTCGTTCAGCGGGGGGCGCCGGCTGTTTTTGACAAATATACCCGCGCCCGCATGGCGCTTTTGTCGGGTGCGGACCTCGTTCTGGAGATCCCGCCGCTCTTTGCCACGGGCAGCGCGGAGGATTTCGCCGCCTGCGGCGTGGCAATCCTGGACCGGTTGGGCGTGACGGACGTACTCTGTTTCGGCAGCGAATGCGGGCGGACAGAGCCGCTTATGGAGATCGCGGAGATTCTGTGTGAGGAACCGGAAGGATACCGGCAACAACTGACGGAAGGACTGAAACAGGGACTGACATTCCCGCAGGCGCGGGAGGCGGCGCTGGAGGAATACCTGCG
>CAYYHX010000182.1:0-4291 GCA_964471835.1 uncultured Hungatella sp. | reverse complement strand
TGACGTACCGGGAGATGTATCATTCCATCGAGAACCTGTGGAGCCTGCTCTACATGACCGGCTACTTGACGGAATCCGGACGTCCGGACGAGAACGGGACGCCGCTGGTGATCCCGAACCGCGAGATCCGTGGGATCTATACGGATCAGATCATGGAGCTGTTTCGGGAGGAGACGAAGAAGGACGGGGAGTCGCTCCGGAAGTTGTGCGGCGCGCTGGCAGCCGGTGACGCGGCCGGGGTGGAGAAAGCGTTCGGCAGTTACCTGCGGCGAGCGATCAGTATCCGCGACACATCGGTGCGGAAGGTGCGCAAGGAAAACTTCTACCACGGCATCCTGATGGGAATCCTGGCATACAAAGAGGACTGGATCGTGACCAGCAACCGGGAGACGGGGGACGGCTACGGGGACATTCTGGTGAAAGCTGTGGACGGCAGCCTCGGGATCGTGATCGAGGTGAAATACGCCGAGGACGGCGATCTGGAGAAAGGGGTGCGGCAGGCGCTGGTGCAGGTCGAGACGAGGCGCTATGAGGAGGCGCTGTTGGACGACGGTGTGGAGAAAGTGCTGAAGTATGGAATTGCTTGCTACAAGAAGCGGTGCAGGGTCGGACTGGCGGAGAAGTTGTAAGAAGCGTTGAGGAGCCGCACTGACGGAGTAGCTGTAAGAAGCTGTGCAGGGCAGCACTCGCGGAGTGGTAGTGGCTGCACCGGGATGACCCGCAGATGCTTTTGCCCGGGGAGAACCGGTACGATGCGCCGGAGCGGGTGAACCTTATCATTTAGGGATTTGAAGGAGTATGCCAAGTGGTATCTGTCAGAGGCAGAGAGTAGGCTTTTTTCCGTATGACTGACTGCCGGCAGGGAAGGAATGCGGGACCGGCCGGATTTTGCGGGATGGGAGAGGAAACGGGTCATACGATGGAACAGGGAATTATTTTCAAGATCCAAAGATACTGCGTGAACGACGGCCCCGGAATCCGCACGGTGGTGTTCCTGAAGGGCTGCCCGCTGCGCTGTGCCTGGTGCCATAACCCGGAGTCGCAGGCCGCCGGGCCGGAGATCCTCTACTGTGCCGAAAAATGCGTCGGCTGCGGGGCATGTGCGCGGGCTTGCGCGAACCATGCGCATGGCTTTGAGGACGGGCTGCATCATTTCCGCAGGGAAAACTGCGTGAACTGCGGGGCGTGCGTAAAGGTATGCCCCGGAGGCGCACTGGAAGCGGCGGGAAGGAATGCCTCTGTCGATGAAGTGCTGGAAGAAGTGCTGAAGGACCGGGTATTCTATGACAAGTCCGGCGGCGGGCTGACCCTTTCAGGCGGGGAGCCCCTGTCGCAGCCTGCTTTCGCCCGCGGGCTGCTGAAAGAGGCGAAGCGGGGCGGCCTGCATACCTGCGTCGAAACCTGCGGGTATGCCCCGGAGGGGACGGTACGCAGAATCGCGGAATATACGGATCTTTTCCTTTATGACTGGAAGCTGACGGACGACGCGCTGCACAGGAAGTACACGGGCGTGAGCAACGGGCCGGTAAGGCATAACCTGGAAATAATCGACGGGATGGGCGTGAAAACCGTCCTGCGCTGCCCCGTTATCCCGCGTGTCAATGACACGGAGGGGCATTTTGCGGGGATCGCGGAGCTGGCGAATTCGCTGAAGAATATCCTGCGGATTGAAATTGAGCCTTACCATACGCTCGGGGGCTATAAATATGCGATGCTGGGCCGGAAGGATTCCATGCGGGATACGGAAGTGCCGGAGCCGGAGCGGGTCGGCCGGTGGATGGAGGAGATACGGAGCCGTACGGATGTACCCGTGAAGAAGGCATGAGGCCACGAAGCCTGGAGAAGGCGTGAGTTGGCGAAGCCAAAGGGAAAGGCGTGAGACGATGAGGTGGGTAATTGTAACGCAGTAACGGGGTTTGTGACCCTAAATATATTGCAGGAGAAGAATAAGTTATGAAGAAAGAAATTATGAAGACCGAAATCAGTGAGCGGTTTTTGGAGATGGGCGAGTACGCCGCGGCCGGCATGTATGAGGAGCCGGACAGGAGCTTATTCTACCGGAAATCACTCGGCCTGCGCCGCTTTTATGAAAACTGCAGGCTTGCCGAATACCGGGGCGAGGCGCTGTACCCTTCCGGGTATCAGTATCAGCCGGATGAAATGAATGTCAAACCGAATTATTATTGGGGGCTGAGTATGGACGAAAAATCCATGCGGGAACGTGACGCGGAGCTGGCGGACGTGTTCCGCCGCGATTTCGGCCGTTACCATTCCACGGTCCCAAGGGAGCATACGGTAGCGGGTTCGATGTCCAACCACTCCATGCCGAATTACGAGCGCATTTTACAGGAAGGATTGGATTCCTATGTTCCCCGGATTGAGAAGATACGGGACGCCGACATGCGGGAAGGGCTGCTCCACGTCCTGGAAGGAATCCGGTGTTACCGGGACCGCTGCATCGCTTATCTGGAATCGGTCCATGCGGAGGAAAAGCTGGTCCTTGCCCTGCGGAAAGTCCCCTTCGAGCCGGCGGAGACAATCTATGAGGCAATCGTGGACTGGAACTTCATCCTCTACCTGGACGGCTGTGACAACCTGGGCTGTGTCGCGGCGGGGCTGCAGCCCTACTGGCACGGCGAGGACGTGACCGCACTTCTGGAAAACCTGTACGACAATCTGGATGCCAACAACGGATATTCCATGGCCCTAGGTACGGATTACACGCCGCTTACCTTGCAGTGTCTGGAGGCTTCCAAAGGGAAACGGCGGCCGATGATCGAGCTCTTTGTGAATGAGGACACGCCGGACGCCGTGTGGGACAAGGCTTTTGAAGTGGTAAGGACGGGGAACGGCCAGCCCGCATTTTATAATGAACGGGTCCTGTTCCCCGGCCTTAAGGAGCGG
This sequence comes from uncultured Hungatella sp., assembly GCA_964471835.1. Lineage (GTDB taxonomy): Bacteria > Bacillota > Clostridia > Lachnospirales > Lachnospiraceae > UBA3402. Next base: position 1,387 of record CAYYHX010000182.1, on the reverse strand, counting down.
ATCGGGGAGATCCGGGACGAAGACTTAAAGAAGTTCTGCGGGGGCGGGTGTACGGAATCCATGCTGGCGGGCCTGTCGAATGTCGGGTCGCTGGACGCGGGGATCAACCTGCTGCTGATCCTGGAGAAGACCATGTATGAATCCCTCCCCGGGGCGGGTTCCTTCGAAGAGTTCTACGGATGCTACCGGTCTGCCGTGCGGGACGCCGTGGATACGGTCACTGCGGAAATCTCCCGTTCCCAGGAGAACCGTGCGAAATACAACCCGGTTCCCATGAGGACGCTGCTGATCGACGACTGCATCGACAACGGCACGGAATACAATAACGGCGGGGCGAGGTACAGGTGGAGCATCATCAACTTTGCGGGGATGATCAATGTGATCGATTCCCTGCTGGTCATAAGGGATTACATTTTTGAGGAAAAGCGCATGGGCGCGGAAGAGTTCCTGGGGCGCCTGCGCGCGAACGACACCGCGTTCCTGGCGCAGTTGAGGAAGCACGGAGCCAGTTTCGGGAAAGACGATAAGGACGCGGATTCCATGGCGGAGAGGGTTTCCACGGATATCTATTCCATGCTGGACGGGAAGACGCCGTATCTCGGGGGCGCCTTCCTGCCGGCGTCGATCCAGTTCAACAGCCAGGCGGCCGCGGGGAGAGGGATCGGCGCGACGCCGGACGGAAGGGAAGCGGGCGCGCCCCTCTGCGATTCGCTGGGGGCGATCTTTGGGAAGGACACGGAAGGCCCCACCGCGCTTTTGAAGAGCGTGGCCTCCCTCAACCTGAAGCGCGTGCTGGGAGTGCCGGTCCTGAACTTCAACATCAACCCGCAGTTTGATAACGCGGTTCTGAAAGCCCTGATCCTCGGGTATATGGAAATGGGCGGGATCCAGATGCAGATCACCTGCACCTCCGCGGAGACGCTGCGGGAGGCGTATGAGAACCCGGAGCAGCACCGGAACCTCGTCGTGCGCGTGGGCGGGTATTCGGAGTACTTCTGCCGCCTGCCGGACGATCTGAAGCGGATGGTCATAAACAGGACCATACAGCAGATGGGGTGAGCCGCGCGGTCTGTATATTTTCTCGAAACGGTTGACATTTTCGAAAGCCATTTCTATAATAGTGATCAGGAGTTGAGATACTCAAAAAGCGGTGTACCCTACCATAAGTGGGAATTAAAAAAGCGGTGTACCCTACCATGAGTGGGAGTTAAAAAAGCGGTGTACCCTACCATGAGTGGGAGCAAAAAAAGAAAGGGCGGGGTCGCGCGATCCTGCCCCTTCGATTTTCAATGGAGCGGGAAAATGAATTTTTCTTTTTATACGATGGACAAGAAGTCTGCCCGTCCCTTTGTAGGCATCGTTTTTTCCATGAACGGGTTCCGGTACT
>CAYYHX010000181.1:0-4303 GCA_964471835.1 uncultured Hungatella sp. | reverse complement strand
AACCGGATCCGGCAGCTTCTGCCGCTGATCTGCCGGGACGTCAATGAACGTGCCGTGGACCATATCCTGGCGGCCGGAGAGCGGATCGCTCAGGCGGACGCGTATCTGGAAGGGGAGGCGGCAAGGATCTGGTCGGAATCCTGCGTGATCCAGAGGGGACGGTGCGGGATCCCCGCGGCGGTTCTTGGCGGAGCGCCGGAGATTCTCGCCGGATACCTGGCGAGGAAGATGATAGCGCTGCAGTCCGGTTCGCTGAAGGATATTACGGCGGTCCACGCGGAGCAGATCCGCGGACTGGCTGACCGCCGGACCGGAAAAAGCGTCAGTCTCCCCGGCGGCCTGTGCGCCGTGCGGGATTATGAGATGATCTGGGTGCAGCAGGAAAATTTCCCTGCGGCGGAGGAAGCCGGCGTCCCCGGCCGGTCCGCTGCCCGCGGTATCACATTTTCCCGTTTCCCCTATGAAAAAAACGGGAAAATTCCAGAAAATCAGTATACGAAATGGTTTGATTATGATAGAATAACAGATACGCTATCGGTAAGGACCCGGCAGCCCGGCGATTATATCACCATAAAGGGCGGCCACCGCAAGAGCGTGAAGTCGTACATGATCGATGAGAAGATCCCCCGACGGGAGCGGGACCGCATCCTGCTTCTTGCGGAAGGGAGCCATGTACTCTGGATTGTCGGATACCGGATCAGCGAATATTATAAGGTAACGGAAGATACGAAAGAGATTCTGCGGGCGCGGGTGCGCGGAGGAAAGGAATATGGCGGAGAAGATACGGGTACTGATTCCGGAAGAGGATGTGAATAAGCGGATCAGCGAGGTGGCGGCGGAAGTCAGTCGTGACTACGCGGGCAGAACCGTCCATCTGATCTGTGTTCTGAAAGGCGGCGCGTTCTTCACCTGCGAGCTGGCCAAGAGGCTGACGGTTCCGGCGTCGCTGGATTTCATGTCGGTATCCAGTTACGGCGGAGGAACCGAGTCGAGCGGCGTGGTTCGTATCGTGAAGGATCTGGATGAACCGCTGGCGGGCAGGGACGTCCTGATCGTCGAGGATATTATCGATTCCGGCCGGACTCTTTCCTATCTGATCGAGATTTTGAAACAGCGGGGGCCGGCGAGCATCCGTCTGTGTACCCTGCTGGACAAGCCGGAGCGGCGTGTGAAGAAACAGGTGCAGGTGGATTACACCTGTTTTACGATTCCGGATGAGTTCGTGGTCGGTTACGGCCTGGACTACGACCAGAAATACCGGAACCTCCCGTATATCGGGGTAATAGAGTTCTAAGGAGGCAGTTGGATTTGAAACAGCGACAGATGATGGGCAACGGATTGGGCCTTGTCCTGCTTATTTTGATCGTTCTTTTCGTGGCGAGTCTGTTCACCCGGCGTAATTATACGGAAGAGCTGACCCAGCAGGGGTATATGCGCCAGGTGGAATCGGGCAACGTGACGTTCGTGACGGTGGTTCAGAACAAGGAGACGCCGACCGGACAGCTCCTTCTGACCACGAAAGACGGCACGGTCTATTCTCTCTATGTTTCGGATGTGAAGGCGGAGGAGGCATACCTGCTGGAGCATGATGTCGTATTCTCCCGGCAGGACGTACCGCACGAGAATTATCTTCTCTCCCTGATCGTGCCTGTGGCTGTATCGGGTATCGTTCTGGTGGTTCTGTTCATGATCATGAATGGCAGGGCTGCCGCGGGCGGAGGGGCGGCGAACGCCAAGATGATGAATTTTGGCAAGAGCCGCGCCAAACTCTGCGAGGACGCCGGCAAGTTCAGTTTCAAGAATGTGGCCGGGCTGCGCGAGGAGAAGGAAGATCTGGAGGAGCTGGTCGATTTCCTGAAGAATCCCCAGAAATACACTTCCGTGGGCGCCCGGATTCCTAAGGGCGTGCTGCTCGTTGGCCCGCCCGGAACCGGCAAGACGCTGCTTGCCAAGGCCGTGGCCGGCGAATCCGGGGTGCCGTTTTTCAGTATTTCCGGATCGGATTTTGTGGAAATGTTCGTGGGCGTGGGCGCGTCCCGTGTCCGCGACTTGTTTGAGAATGCGAAGAAGAACGCGCCCTGCATCGTCTTTATCGACGAGATCGACGCCGTGGCGCGCCAGAGAGGCACCGGCCTGGGCGGAGGTCATGACGAAAGGGAGCAGACGCTGAACCAGCTGCTGGTGGAGATGGACGGCTTCGGCATCAACGAGGGGATCATCGTGATGGCGGCGACGAACCGTGTGGATATCCTTGATCCGGCGATCCTCCGTCCGGGACGTTTCGACCGCAAGATCGTGGTAGGCCGGCCCGACGTGCGCGGGCGCGAAGACATTTTGAAGGTACACGCGCAGGACAAACCGCTGGGCGACGACGTGGATCTGGAGCGCGTGGCGCGTACCACGGCCGGATTCACGGGCGCGGATCTGGAGAGCCTGCTGAATGAATCGGCGATCCTGGCGGCGCGCGAGAACCGCAAATTCATTACCCAGAGCGATATTGACCGCTCCTTCATCAAGGTAGGCATCGGCGCGGAGAAGCACAGCCGGGTGATCTCGGAGAAGGAGAAACGGATCACCGCTTACCACGAGACGGGCCATGCGATCCTTTTCCACCTGCTGCCGGACGTCGGCCCGGTGCATACCATTTCCATCATCCCGACCGGCCAGGGGGCGGCCGGATACACGATGCCGCTGCCGGAGAAGGATGAGATGTTCAACACCAGAGGCAAGATGCTGCAGAATATCATGGTGGCTCTGGGCGGACGTATCGCCGAGGAATTGATTTTTGACGACATCACCACCGGTGCTTCCCAGGATATCAAGCAGGCCACGTCCATCGCCCGCTCGATGGTCGTGCGCTACGGAATGTCCGAGAAGGTGGGAACTATCAATTACGAGACGGACAGCGAGGAGGTTTTCATCGGCCGGGAACTGGGACACGCCAAGAATTACGGCGAGCAGGTGACGTCCGTCATCGACAGCGAAGTGAAGCGGATCATCGACGAATGCTACGCCAAGGCGAAGGGCATTATCGAGGCGCATGTGGACGTACTCCACAAATGTACGGAACTTCTGATGGAAAAAGAGAAGATCGGACAGGAGGAATTCGAGGCGCTGTTCACGTAGGGGCGGCTGAGGAGTGCCGCTCGCGAAGAGCCGGATGCAAGATGCGGTTCGGGAGGAGCCGGCTGCGGGGAGTTGCTCACGAAGAGCCGGATTCGAGACGCCGTTCGGGAGGAACCGTGTAGAATTGCATGATTAGGTTTGGCGTCATGGCGTCATGAGGGACTTACTTGGATGGGATTTTGAAGGGGCATGGATAGGTTGCACAAAAAATGAAGGGCTGTTTTGTGAATTTTGTGAATCGTATCCCTTTTCAAAGTCGGGGTTGTATGATAATATAATTGACGTACCCCCCAATACATTTTAGTTTTTTGCTACACCCCATAAGAAACGAAATACCTTCTCCTGAAAGAACCGGTTACCCCACCGGTTCTTTCGCTGTCCGGATATTCCGGGCTGACCGGATATCTCATAGAATGATTACAGAAATCCCCATTGATGCTCGAATCGCGGAATTGGGCTGCGGCGGCACCGACGGTACAGCAAGGAGTACAGCTTTATGAATCGAGAAGCCCTTTTTACGGACGAGACAAAAAATTTCCGGACGCCTGCGGAGGCCGATGCGGGACAGCAGGTGACGTTCCGCTTCCGGACTGCGAAAAACGACGTGGATGAAGTGTATTTCGCGGAACGGGACGGGGAGCCGAAGCGTATGCGGCGCGTGGATTCGGACGCGCTGTTTGATTATTATGAATATCAGATGACCGTAGCGGATTACCCGGTGAACTATTATTTTCTGGCGGTGAAGGACGACGAGGTTTGCCTTTATAACCGCCTGGGCGCCGGTCAGGATGACCACAGACAGTTTGATTTCTGCCTGATACCCGGTTTCTTCACGCCGGAGTGGGCCAAAGGCGCGGTCATGTACCAGATCTTCGTGGACCGGTTCTGCCAGGGCGACGAGAGCAATGACGTCGTTGACGGCGAGTACATTTACGTGGGCGGACCCGTGCGGCATGTGGAAGACTGGTACGCGTATCCGGAGGTTTCGGATGTGGGCCGTTTCTACGGCGGGGACCTGCAGGGCGTGCGGGACAAGCTGGATTACATCAAAGGCTTAGGCGTGGACGCGATTTATTTTAATCCGCTCTTCGTCTCGCCGTCCAATCACAAATATGATACGCAGGATTACGACCACATCGATCCGCACTATGCTAAAATCGTGAAAGACGGCGGGGAA
>CAYYHX010000180.1:0-4321 GCA_964471835.1 uncultured Hungatella sp. | reverse complement strand
AAGAGGCTTCGGCCTCTTTCTTTTATTTTGCCAATTAAAATTTTACACTAACAAATAAAAAGAGAGCATTCGGACGAAGAATATTCGAACGAAGAACATTCCGACGGTCGGATCGACGGTTCCCGGTTCACGGTGGACGGAGGTTCCCGATTCACGGTGGACAGCGGTTCCAGGTTCAAGGTGGACGGTGATCTGTCCGACTGGGAAGGGCTGGCAACTCTGCGGTTCCCGGACGGAGACGGTTCCGGTAAAGGCGTTACGTTCTATGGCGCCATGACCACTGACGGCCTCTATCTGGCCTGCGACGCCTGCCACGACGTTTACGCCGTCTGCGGCGGTGGGTCCGGGTGGGATTATAACGCATCTTATTTTCAGGTGAACCTCGTAAACAATGTTGTCGGCGTCTATGCCACCGGGTTGGATTCCGAAGGTGCGACCTTTGCGGGTCCCGCTTCTTCCTGTCAGATCACGCAGGCGGTCATGAAGACCGCCGAAACCGGGAAGGACGATGGCTCTCCCCTGTACCATACGGTCGTCGAGGTCTTTATCGCCGCCGCGAACCTCCCCGGTTATTTCGCGTTCCCTGGTACCGCCAGCTTCGGCCTGACCTGGAGAACACCGTTTGACAGGATAAATAACAGGGAGGCATGGTATGTCGCGGGCTGTGCCCCGGATCCGTCCACGTGCCCGCTGGTCGCTACGCCAAAAGGGCTTTACGTTGCCACGAGCTACGGAGACTATAAGCTGATCCAAGAAGGGAAAAAGAGCGGCAGCGATCCCGCAAGCTGGAAACCGGTCGGATACGCGGCGGATATGCCGAAAACCGGCGTCGTGCTGCATGACGGGGTCATAAAGGAACTGTTTGATAAAAATATCCGGTATATCCTGCGCTGCTACCAAATGGAAGGATACTGCGAAAAAAGCCGCATGATGTGGGGCAGGTGGCTGCCGGCTTCGAATGACGCCCGGATGCTCGCGGGCGCGGCAAACTCGCTTATGTGGTGCGGGGACAGACGGATTAGCGAACAGCTCCGCGAAATTGTGGATGAAATCGTCTCCCGGATCAAAGGCCGGGTCAGGGATGATGGATATTTCAACTATTATCCGGAGAAAGAGACGTATACCAGTATCGCTGAACCGTCAGAACCGGGCAGTATGTTCCGCGTCAATACGCTCATCACCGAGCGGAAAAATTATGACCGCGTGATGTGGACCCGAGGCATGACAGCGGCCGCGAACTGCGGGAATAAGGACGCGCTGCCGATTCTGCGGGCCATGTACGACTGGTTCAATGCTTCCGAACAGTACCTGCCGTTTATTCTGCGCGGAATGAACTCCATGAACGCGTTTCCGGGCGGCCCGCTCATGTACCATACGGAACTGGGGAAGCCGGAAGATATCATTACCAACCAGCGCTACATGGATCTGGATTACCGGATGGACCAGTTTATCCGGCGTGAGCCGGAGGCGTTCGGCTATTTCCCCGGCCGGCCCCAGTGTTACGAGCTGCTTGAACCGGAAGCGCTGGCCGACGAATACCGCGCAACCGGAGAACGGCGCTACCTGGACGCCCTGCTCGGCGCGTGGGATATCTACCGTGACGGGTATCTGCACCTGGGCGGAGTCACGGCCATCTGCGAAGCCGACGGGCCGTACCCGTACAAATCTTACTACATCACGACGGGTCACACCGGCGAGACCTGCGGGAGCGTGTTCTGGATATGGGTCAACAGCCGCCTGATGCAGCTGTACCCTTCGGAGGAGAAGTATGCGTTCGAGATCGAGCAGACATTGTTTAACGCGATCCTTTCCTGCCGTGATTCGGTAGGGAATACCAGATACCACACCCGGCTGCAGAAAATCAAGGACAAAGGCACCTGCGTAAATACCTGCTGCGAGGTATCTACTACCATGCTGATATCGGAACTTCCGAAATACATTTACCTGGAAGATGAGAAGGGGGTGTGGGGGAACCTGTTCGTCCCGTCCGAGATTCAGACCGATAAACTGAACCTTGAGATGGAAACGGGATTTCCGGACGGCTGCGATGTGTCCCTGCGTGTGAAGGAAGCGGACGGCAGGGAGCGCATCCGCATCAGGATCCCGTCATGGGCGGCAGGCGATACGGAAGTCTTTGTAAACGGAAAGCCTGCGGGTAGCGGCGCTCCCGGCGCGTATATGGAGCTGGAGCGCGAGTGGGAGAGCGGCGATACCGTCACATTTACCCACCGGATGGAACTTAAGGCCGTGAAGTACGAGGGGCGCGATGCCGCGCCGAACGGCCACGATCGTTACGCGCTGATGTACGGGCCGATCCTGATGGCCGTCACGGGGAATCTCGGAAGCGATGATATTCCGGAGATACAATGCTCCGCCGGCAAGCTTCCGTCCAGACTCGTGCCGGAGGAAGGCGGGAAGCTGCATTTTACCGTTGAAGGGCAGCCCGATTTGCGTTTTGTACCGTACTATGAGATTGAACAGGAGAGGTTCTGTTGTTATCCGACCGTTTCAGGGCGTGACTGACGAGATTTTCCTTTCTGTTCCCTGCATTCTATGTTATACTGGTACCGTGATATCCGGTAATGAAATGTGACTGACCGGTACCGGCGGATGGTTTCGGAAGCGGAATGGAGGAGACGGTATGCCAAGAGAAGAAGGGGAAAAGAAGCGGGGAAAGAAATACCTCCCAATCGGGACGGAATTCTTTGATAAACTTCGGAAGAATGATTACTATTATGTGGACAAGACCGGGCTGATTGCGGAACTGTTGCGAAGTCCTGCGGATGTAACCCTGTTCACGCGTCCGCGCCGGTTTGGCAAGACGCTGGCCATGACGATGCTGAAGTGCTTCTTCGAGATCGGGGGTGATCCATCTTTGTTTGACGGGTTGGCGATCGCGGAGGAGAAGGATCTGTGCGAGCGGTATATGGGGAAGTATCCGGTGGTGTTCCTGTCGCTGAAAAGCGTGGATGAGGCCAATTTTGCCAGAGCCAGAGAACGGATGTCGAGAGTGATGGCGGGTGCGGCGAAACGGCAGCGGTTCCTGTTGGAGAGTGAGCGTCTTGACGAAGAAGACAAAAATGAATTTCGTAAGCTGATGGATCGGAATATGGATGAATCGGAGATCGTCGATTGCCTGCGGGTGCTTACACAGCTTCTGGAGAAGCACTACGGCCGTAAGGCGATCCTTCTGATCGACGAGTATGACGTGCCGCTGCAGGAGGCATTCTATGCCGGGTATTACGATGAGATGGTGCAGATGATCCGCGGCATCTTCGCGAATGCGCTGAAGACCAACGACAGCCTGGAGCGGGCGGTTCTGACCGGATGCCTGCGTGTTTCCAAAGAAAGTATCTTTACCGGGATGAATAATCTTTGTGTGATGACGGTGGCGGATGAGGAATTTTCGGATCGTTTCGGTTTTACGGACGGCGAGGTGAAGGAACTTCTGTCCTGTTACGGACTGGAGGAACACTATGAAGCGGTGCGGGACTGGTATGACGGCTACCGGTTCGGCAGCGCGGAAATCTACTGCCCGTGGGATGTGGTTCTTTATGCGAGACGCCTTCAGAGGAATCCCCGTGCGGTTCCGGAGAATTTCTGGGCGAATTCGAGCGGCAATGACGCGGTGCAGGAGTTTGTGCGGAAGATGGACGCCGGCTCGGCCCGTCAGGAGCTGCAGGTGCTGGTGGACGGGGGGACGGTTGTCAAGAGACTCCGCCCGGAACTGACGTACCGGGAGATGTATCATTCCATCGAGAACCTGTGGAGCCTGCTCTACATGACCGGCTACCTGACCAGTTCGGGTCAGGCGGACGAGAACGGGACGCCGCTGGTGATCCCAAACCGCGAGATCCGTGGGATCTATACGGATCAGATCATGACGCTGTTTCAGGAGGAGACGAAGAAGGACGGGGAATCCCTTGAGAGGCTGTGCGGCGCACTGGCGGCCGGGGATGCGGCCGGGGTGGAGAAGGCATTCGGCGGCTACCTGCGGCGGGCGATCAGCATCCGCGACACATCGGTGCGGAAGACGCGCAAGGAGAATTTCTACCACGGTATCCTGATGGGGATCCTGGCGTACAAGGCGGACTGGATCGTGACCAGCAACCGGGAGACGGGGGACGGCTACGGGGACATTCTGGTGGAGTCGGAGGACGGACGGCTGGGATTTGTCATCGAGGTGAAATATGCCGAGGACGGCGATCTGGAGAAAGGGGTGCGGCAGGCGCTGGGGCAGATCGAAACGAGGCGTTATGAGGAGGTACTGCTGGACGATGGGGTGGAGAAAGTGCTGAAGTACGGCATCGCCTGCTATAAG
>CAYYHX010000179.1:0-4323 GCA_964471835.1 uncultured Hungatella sp. | reverse complement strand
TCGAGTTTAACTATCTGGAGGAAGCGCTGATTCTGGACGGCCGCTGCCGGATCGATAACGGATCTCTGGTGATTGAAAGGCAGAGGTACCGGTATCTTCTGGTGGAAGACGGGTCACTGTTGACGGGAGAGCTCGCGGAGAAACTGCGCGGCTTTGCGGACGGCGGCGGGCAGATCGTGAAAATGGATCAGCTTGACGGCTTTGTGGCCGGATGGAGAGAGAAAGGAGGGGATGCGCGGATCTCGCCGGCCGCGGCCGGACTTCGCGTCAGCCATGTGGTGAAGGATGGCGTTCCCTCAGATAACATACATGGGAAAACGTCAGAGGCAGATTCTCTGCATTTCTATCTTTTGGTGAACGAGGAGGAGGAAACCATACGCGGGACATTTTCCGTTCCGTTTGCGCCGGAAGAGGTGGAAGCGGAGTGGTGGGATGCATGGAGCGGGGAAATGATTCCGGCGTCAGAGCGTCGTGTGCGGACGCAGGGGCAGGGAAAGAACGGTGCGAATGCGGCGCAGACGTTGTGCGATGCGGATGCAGCGCTGACGTTGGGAGGGTGCGGAATCGATGCGGATGCGGCGCAGACGCAGGGAAAGTGCGGAATCGATGCGGATATAGCGCATACGCTGAGAGAGTGCAGAACAAATGCAAATACAGATGCAGATCAGACCCAGGGAGAGTGCAGAACAAATACAGATGCGGCGCAAAGCCCGGAAGACTCTGAAACGAATACAGATACACCGCAGACGCCGAAAACGTGCATAGCCGCGGCTTCCGACCGTTTCTCAACGGAACTGGTTCTGCCCAGGCGGGAAAGCAGAATCCTGTGTATTCGTTTCAAGTGTAATACAACGGAGAACGACCTGACGGAGAGCCTGTATGCCGCCGATCTGAACTCTTATGGGGAACAGAAGACAGATGATGTGGCAGGAAATATGCGAACCGCTGATTGGGTAAGTGAGGAGCTGCAGGAAACAGACGATGCGGCGGAATATATGCGAACCGCTGACTGTGTAAATGAGGAGCTGCAGGAAATAGACGAAGCAGCGGGACTTCTGCAGGGCAGCAATCCGGCAAAGGAAGCAGATTTGCAAGCGGATGATAAGGAGAAAAGTCGCCGAATCGCGAATCTGGAAGATGAGGAACAGAGAGAATCGAATGACACAGTGCAGAATCGGCCGGTTCCCGCTCCGGTAAATGAGGCCGGGCAGGAACCGTGCGGGATGGCACGATATCTTCATCTCGCCGATCCGGAGAGACAAGGCGAGCGGATCGCCCTGACGGGAGACTGGAAGGTGAGTCTGGTAAGCCGGGTGACGGTCGGGCGTCCCGCCGTTGGCAGCGCCCATCCGCCGGCGGTGCTGCGGGCGGACGGCCTGCGGTCCTGGACGGAATGGCCGGGGATGGAACATTTCACCGGAAAGATCGCCTGTGAGACGGAGTTTGAACTGACCGAGAGACAGAGTGACGATACGCTGATTCTCGATTTGGGCGAGGTACACGAGCTGGCCTGGGTGACGGTCAACGGCCGCGCCTGCGGGGTCCGGATGTGGGCGCCCTACCGGTTCGATATTACTTCCTTTGTCCGCACAGGCGTCAATACCCTGCGGGTGGAGACGGCCAATACCATGGCCAACCATCTGGAACACGCACGGATCGCGTCAGGACTTCTGGGACCGGTGGGAATATGGAGAGTATGAAGTACATTTATCTGAAAAAATATTTTGGCTACGACGGGTTCCGGGAAGGCCAGGAGGAGCTGATCGACAGCATCCTGGCGGGCCGCGATACCCTGGGAATCATGCCGACCGGCGCGGGGAAATCCATCTGCTATCAGATCCCCGCGCTGATTTTTGAAGGAATCACGCTGGTCGTCTCCCCGCTGATCTCCCTGATGAAAGATCAGGTGGAGGCGCTCAACCAGGCGGGAATCCACGCCGCGTTTCTCAACAGCTCGCTCACGCCGGGGCAGTACAGGAAGGCTCTGAGCCTCGCCTCGCAGGGCCGCTATTCCATCATTTACGTTGCGCCGGAACGGCTTTTCAATGAAGATTTCCTTGCGTTCGCCTGCGGGACGAAGATCGCGATGACAGCGGTGGACGAGGCGCACTGTGTCTCCCAGTGGGGGCAGGATTTCCGGCCGGGATACCTGCGCATTCCGGAGTTTATCGACCGTCTGCCCGCGCGCCCGGTGGTCAGCGCTTTTACGGCGACGGCGACGGCCCAGGTGCGGGACGACATCATCGGCCTGCTCGGGCTGCGCGATCCGTTTGTGCTGACTACCGGATTTAACCGGAAGAATCTGTATTTCGGCGTGGAAATGCCCCGGGACCGCTACACTGCCGTGAAGAATTACCTCTGGCTCCATCCGGGAGAGAGCGGAATCATTTACTGCCTGACAAGGAAGACGGTGGAAGATGTGTGCGGCAGGCTGATCCGCGATGGGTTTTGCGCGACCCGTTACCACGCAGGTCTGAGCGAAGAGGAGCGGCGCCGGAACCAGGATGATTTTATCTATGACCGGTCGCCGGTCATGGTGGCGACCAACGCGTTCGGCATGGGGATCGACAAATCCAACGTTCGTTTCGTGCTTCATTACGGAATGCCGAAGAATATCGAGTCCTATTATCAGGAGGCGGGCCGCGCCGGGAGAGACGGCGAACCGGCGGAATGTATCCTGTATTACAACAGCCAGGACGTGATTACCAACCAGCTGTTTATCGACAACAACCGGGAGAATCAGGAGCTGGGCGAGGATCTGCGCGCCCTGGTGCGGGAGCGCGACCGGGAACGCCTGAGGAAGATGACATTTTACTGCTTTACAAATGAATGCCTGCGGGACTATATTCTGCGGTATTTCGGGGAATACGGGGAACTGTACTGCGGGAACTGCAAGAACTGCCTGACGCAGTTCGAGACGGTGGACGTGACGGAGATTGCCGTTGCTCTGCTGGGATGTGTGCGCTCCAGCCGCCAGCGCTATGGCACGACGGTCGTGATCGACACGGTACACGGCGCGGACACGGCCAAGATCCGGCAGTACCGGATGGATCAAAACCCGTACTACGGGAGTCTGCGCAATGTTCCGGTCTGGCGGCTCCGGCAGGTTCTCCAGTATCTGCAGATGCAGGGATACCTGGCTGTGACTGCTGATGAATATGCCGTCGTGAAACTGACGGGGCGGTCGCGCGAGATCCTCGAGGAAGGGCAGAAGGTGACGATGAAATGGGCGAAGGAGCAGGAACGCGCGCCGAGGGCAGCTGCCGGGGCCGGCGGGAGAACCGGAAGGAAGGACGGGCATAGAACGGGCGTCGGAGCCGCGACGCGGAGTTGGAGCGAAGATTTTGCTGAGTCCGGCGAAATTGGCGGAGGAGCGGGGAAGCGGAGCCAAAGCAAGGCAGCTGCCGGGGCCGGCGGAGCAACGACGCAGAACCGAAGCAAGGCAGCTGCCGGGGTCGGCGGAGCAACGACGCAGAACCGAAGCAAGGCAGCTGCCGGGGTCGGCGGAGCAACGACGCAGAACCGAAGCAAGGCAGCTGCCGAAGCCGCCAGATCCGGATGCGAATCAGGCGGCGCGGAAAATCAGACGGCGCTGTTTGAGAAGCTGCGCGCCCTGCGGACGGAGATCGCAAGAGAAGAGAAGGTGCCGCCGTACATCGTCTTTTCCGACAAAACCCTAACGCACATGTGTATGGTAAGACCCTCGACAAAGGAGGAAATGCTCCGGGTGACGGGGGTCGGGGAGTTTAAGTTCGGAAAATACGGGGAGCGCTTCCTGGAATGCATCCGCTCATCAGAGGATCGTTTCCATACCGAACTTTAACGGCTTCAAGCCCCGCGCCTCGTAGAATTTCATCGCGGCGGGGTTGCAGCACCAGACGTTGAGCGTCACGTTATAGCAGCCGCTTGCGCGCGCGAATGCGATGACCGCGTCGTAGATCCGGGTTCCGATGTGCCGCCCGCGGATCTGCTCGTCCACGCAGAGATCGTCGATGTAAAGCGTAGAATGTTTTGTCTGCGCTCCCTGGCCGTCGTACCGCTCGAAGATGCAGAAGGCGTAGCCGAGGACGCGGTTCTCCTCATCCACGCCCACGAAAATCGGCCTTTCCTCGTCATGGATGATCGTTTTCAGTTCCTCGTCGCCGTATTTTTTGCCTCCGTCCCGGAACAGATCCGGCCGGCCGTCATGGTGGACGCGGCATACCTGATAGAGGAGGCAGTTGATGCCTTCGATGTCCTGTTCCGCTGCCCGTCTGATTTTCATGTTGATGTCCTGTTCCGCTGTCCGTTTGATTTCCATTGCAGATACTCGCTCCCGCCTAT
>CAYYHX010000178.1:1492-4350 GCA_964471835.1 uncultured Hungatella sp. | reverse complement strand
GATTTATGTATCCGCTCTATTTGTTATGCAAAAAATCAGCTGTGAATAGTAACGCCCGCGGCAGCATCCATGTAACAGTTCTGAACTGTTACACATCCACAGACGCTTCTTCCGCGGCCTCTCCTGCCAACGCCTCCGCGCGCAGCTCCGCCAGATATTCCCTCTCTTTCTGCGTGAGATTCGCGCTTTCCAGAAGATCCGGCCGGCGCTCAAAGGTGCGCTTTACGGACTGCATCCGCCGCCAGGTCTCGATATTCTTATGATGGCCCGTCAGCAGCACCTCCGGCGTCTTCATTCCCCTATATTCCTCCGGCCTCGTGTACTGCGGATATTCCAGCAGGTTGTCATGAAAAGATTCGATCTCAGCAGAGGCATCATTATGGAGGACTCCCGGCACCAGCCGCGAGATGCAGTCAATCATCACCATCGCCGGCAGCTCGCCGCCGGTCAGGACGTAATCACCGATAGACAGGTTCTCCGTTCTCAAAAGCTCCAGTGCGCGCTCATCGACGCCCTCATAATGACCGCAGAGAAAGACCAGATTCTCCTCCGCCGACAGTTCCCGCGCGATCATCTGATTAAAGACCCGTCCCTGCGGCGTCATATAAAGCACCCGCGGGCGTCTGCCGAGGCGCGCGCAAAGTGCCTCATAGCAGTCGCAGATCGGCGCCGGCTGCATGACCTGCCCTGCTCCGCCGCCGTAAGGAGCGTCATCCACCTGGCCATGCTTATTGATCGCAAAATCACGGATGTTCAGCGCTTCCACCGAGATCGCGCCCTTCTCCATCGCGCGGCCGGTGATGCTGGTCCCCAGCCCGTCCATCACCATGTCCGGGAACAATGTCATGATGTAAAAATGCATTCGCCTCTCCTTCCGGATCCGGTCCCATCCACGAAATACCGCACCGCGGCACCTGCATCGCTGTATCCTTAGACAGGCCCATGCAGCCGCCGCGGAATCCATGATCACGACATGTAATCATGAACATGCTGCGGAATTCATGAACACACCCCGGAATCCATGAACAATACACAGAATCCATGGATAATAACACTGCAGAATCCATGATCAATATACAGAATCCATAATAACACTGCGGAATCCTCATGATCACGCCACATAATCCATGATCTCACCATGTAATCCATGAACATGCTACGGAATTCATGAACACACCGCGGCGCGCCCAGACGAGCCTACAGATCGAGCAGACCATCCATCACATGGACCGTGATCCTCCCTGCGTCCAGGTCCACATCCAGAACACACTGCCGGATCGCCGGCAGCAGCACTTCCTTTCCTGCATCCGTCTTTACCACATAGACGTCGTTGGCGCCGGTCTGCATGATGTCCGTCAGCGTCCCCAGCCGCTCCCCCTCATCCGTGACAACCTCAAGCCCGATCAGATCGGCGATGAAATTCTCATCCGGCCCCAGCTCCACCGCGTTCTCACGGGTCACCAGCAGATCCTTTCCCTTAAAGCCCTCGACGTCATTGATACTGTCAAGGCCCTTAAACTTCACGATCACCATATTCTTGAAGAATTTTACATGCTCCACCTCCATCGGCCTTAACTCCCGGCCGGTGTCCAGTAGAACGTCCTTCAGCCTCCGGAACCTCCCCGCATCGTCCGTCGTCGGGAACACCTTCACCTCCCCGCGGAGTCCGTGCGTCGAAGTGATCACGCCAACCCTGAGTGTCTGTTCCATCACAATCCCTTCCGTTCCCTGTGTGCGCCGCCTGCCGCCTCCAATCAAAAGCTGTCGGCGCCAACCGACTCCCGTCGGCGCCAATCGAAAATAGCAGGCCGTACCTGCTATTTTCACTAACCTATCATTCGATCTCGACAACCACTTTCTTATCGTCTTTTGAGGCTGCCGCCTTCACAACGGAACGAATGGCCTTCGCGATTCTGCCCTGCTTGCCAATAACTTTGCCCATATCGGAAGGAGCCACTTTCAGTTCAACGATGGTCTCTCCGTCCTTTTCGGTTTCGGTGACGGTCACTTCCTCCGGGTGTTCCACCAGAGCTTTTGCCATGACTTCAACTAATTCTTTCATTTCCTTCACCTCAATTACTGGATGCCCGCCAGCTTAAGGAGCTTGGCGACTCTGTCCGTAGGCTGAGCGCCGTTAGCTAACCATTTCTTCGCTGCTTCCTCGTTGAACCTGATCTCACTCGGGTCCTTGTTCGGATCGTAAAATCCCACTTCCTCGATAAACCTTCCGTCTCTCGGGGATCTGGAATCCGCGACGACCACTCTATAGAAAGGCGCCTTCTTCTGGCCCATTCTTTTCAGTCTCATCTTAACCGCCATGTCAGTTTTTCACCTCCTTATCTTCGAAAATGTCTTCGCCGCCGCCGAAAAGTCCCGGCAGAAACGGCTTTTATCTATGCAAAAGCAGATCTTGGATCTGCCCGGCACGCTTTTCCTGCACCGCAATGTGCCTTGCGCTATCTTCCCCATGCCTCTCACGAGGCAGAGATGCTGCGATCCGGTTCCAACGAAACCGCTGCGTATTCCTAAAATCGAATCTTCTCAAGCCCTCCCGCGTCAGGAATGCCGCGCTCCGCTCCCAACCGAACCGCAACTCGTTCCTAAAATCGAATCTTCTCAAGCCCTCCCGCGTCAGGGATGCCACAATCCGCTCCCGACCGAACCGCAACTCGTTCCTAAAACCGAATCTTCTCAAACCCTCCCGCGTCTGAGATGCCACGCTCCGCTCCCAACCGAACCGCAACTCGTTCCTAAAATCAAATCTTCTCAAACCCTCCCCCGTCAGGGATGCCGCGCTCCGCTCCCGACTCGTCCCCTCTCAAAATGACGTTCTTCCGAACAGATTCCCCAGCCCGCCG
>CAYYHX010000178.1:0-1392 GCA_964471835.1 uncultured Hungatella sp. | reverse complement strand
CCGACTCGTCCCCTCTCAAAATGACGTTCTTCCGAACAGATTCCCCAGCCCGCCGAACATCCCGCCGCGGCGCTTCCTGCCGCCCATCATGCCCGGAAGCTGCTTCATCATCTTCTTCATCTGGTCAAACTGCTTGACGATCCGGTTCACCTCGCTGATGTTCACACCCGCGCCTTTCGCGATGCGCTGCTTGCGGGACGAGTTCAGGATCGAGGGATTGGCCCGTTCCTCCTTCGTCATCGAGAGAATGATGGCCTCCACGCGGTCCATCGCCGACTCATCGATCTCCGTGACGCCCTTCATCTGGTTCATCCCCGGCATCATGCCCAGAAGGCTGTTCATACCGCCCATCTTCTTAATCTGGCGCATCTGATCTAAGAAATCATTGAAATCAAACTCCGCCTTGCGGAGCTTCTGGCCCATCTCCCTGGCCTTCGCCTCATCGACCTCCTGCTCCGCCTTCTCGATCAAGGACAGGATATCGCCCATCCCCAGGATACGCGAAGCCATGCGGTCCGGGTAGAACTGCTCCAGATCCGAGAGCTTCTCGCCCATGCCGACATAGAGAATCGGCCGGCCGGTCACGGCCCTGATCGAAAGCGCTGCGCCGCCCCTGGTGTCGCCGTCCAGCTTCGTCAGGATCACCCCGTCGATGCCCGCCTTATTCTGGAAACTCTCGGCTACATTCACCGCGTCCTGGCCGGTCATGGCGTCCACAACCAGGATCGCCTGATCTACCTCCACCGCCTCGCGGATGTCCCGAAGCTCCTGCATCATCTCCTCGTCGATGTGCAGCCGTCCGGCGGTATCGATGATGAGGACGTTAAACCCATTCTTCTTCGCATACTCCAGGGCCGCCCTGGCGATCTCCACCGGATTTTTGGAATCTTCCATGGCGAATACGGGTACCCCCAGCTTCGCGCCGTTGACCTTCAGCTGCTCGACTGCCGCCGGCCGGTAGACGTCGCAGGCCGCCAGCAGAGGGGTGCGGCCCCTGGCCTTCAGCTTCCCGGCAATTTTGGCCGCCGTCGTCGTCTTGCCCGAACCCTGCAGACCTTCCATCAGAATCACCGTGACCTCATTGCCGGGCCTTAATGTGAGTTCTGTCGTCTCGCTGCCCATCAAGGCAATCAGCTCCTCGTGGACGATCTTGATCACCATCTGGGCCGGCGTCAGGCTTCCCAGCACATCCTCGCCCACAGCCCGCTCCTGCACAGAGGCGATGAACTGCTTCACGACCTTGAAACTCACGTCGGCTTCCAGCAGGGCCATCTTCACTTCGCGCAGGGCGGCTTTTACATCCGCTTCCGTCAGGCGGCCCTTGCCCCGGAGATTCTTAAACACTCTCTGCAATTTATCCGACAAACTCTCAAAAGCCATACATTTCCCTCA
>CAYYHX010000177.1:3142-4355 GCA_964471835.1 uncultured Hungatella sp. | reverse complement strand
CGTATCAGTTCAGACAGTCCATCTTCTTACGTGACCACTGTTCACACGTTCCCACGCCTGCCTTCGCGTCCATCCGGATCACCGTCGGAACCTGTCACATTTTTAAAATACCGCACGTTTCATACACGGATTCCCTCGCGTTCATACGAAGGATTCCCGCACATTTCATACGGAATTTGTTAATATACCCCGATTACTCTGCTCCCCCATACCTTCCCCCCGCTGTCACTCCATCTCCGGATCCTCGTCCAGCACATACGGCGTCTCCTGATACACATAGTAGTTCAGCCAGTTGCTGTAAAGCGTATTCGCCGTCCCCCTCCAGCTTAAGACCGGCCTGGACAGCGGGTCGTCATTTTCGTAATAATTGATCGGGATACGGGGATTCAGGCCCCGGGCCATGTCGCGCTGGTACTCATTGTTCAGCGTCATCCGGTCATATTCCGGATGCCCCTGGATAAAGATCTGGCTGCCGTCCCTCTTCATGATCAGGAAGATTCCCGCCTCGTCCGACTCCGCCAGGATCAGCAGCTCCGGATGCTTCTCCACATCAGACCTGCGTATCTCCGTATAGCGGGAATGCGGGGCCATGATATAGTCGTCCATATTCCTCGTCAGCGGCAGGCTGTGATGGAGAACCTTATGGCGGTAGATGCCGCTCAGCTTTTCCTCCCGCATATACTTGGGGATGCCGTAATGGTAGTAAAGGCCGGCCTGCGCCCCCCAGCAGATATGCAGCGTAGACGTCACATGAGTCTTGCTCCACTCCATCATCCCGCAAAGTTCCGTCCAGTAATTGACTTCCTCGTATTCCATCATTTCCACCGGCGCCCCCGTGATGATCATGCCGTCATACCGCTTGCGGTGAATCTCACGGAATGTCCGGTAAAACTGCTCCATATGGCTCGACGACGTGTTCTTAGACACATGGGACGCAAGCATCAGGAAAGTACAGTTGATCTGCAGGGGCGTATTGGAAAATGCCCGCAAAAGCTGCAGTTCCGTCTCCTCTTTCACCGGCATTAGGTTCAGGATCAGGATCTCCAGCGGACGGATGTGCTGGCTCGTGGCCCGCTCCTCGTCCATGACGAAAATATTCTCCGATTCCAGGATCGCCCTGGCCGGCAGGTCCTTCTGTATCTTAATAGGCATATCCGCATCCTCCCGTTCCTTCCCGTGTACGTCCTGCCGACGCCGGCAGGTTTCCTGCATT
>CAYYHX010000177.1:0-3042 GCA_964471835.1 uncultured Hungatella sp. | reverse complement strand
GTAGAATTCACGTCATTATTGATCAGATAGGTAGTCTTCGCCGTAACCGTACCGGTCGCCCGGCCGCCATTCGCCTCGATCAGCTCCTGCAGCTCCTTGCGGTTGGCGAAATGCCGTACCGTCCCGGTGATGACAAATGTCATGCCCGCAAACGGCTGTCCGCCCTCCGTCTCCTCCTCCGGCGGTTTTTCGATATCCAGTTCCGCCAGCAGCCGGTCTACGACGGCATTCCTCTTTTCCGACGCGAAATACACGCACCAGGCGTCGGCCAGCACCTCGCCGATACCGTCCGCCTCCATCAGTTCCTCCGCCGTCGCATGCCGCATTTTCTCAAAATCATAATGGAACTTCCTGCACAGCACTTTCGTGTTCGCCAGACCGATCCCGGCCACGCCCAGCCCGTAGATCACACGCACCAGCGTCGTGTGGGAAGCCCTCTCGGCAGCCTGAACCAGATTCTCATAGGACTTCTGCCCGAATCCTTCCATTTCCACGATCGCCTCCCTGTGCCGGTTCAGATGGAAAATGTCCGCGTATTCGCGGATAAACCCCGCGCCGATGAACTTCTCCAGCGTCATTTCCGAGAGACCGTCGATGTTCAGGGCGTCGCGGCTGACGAAAAGCGTAAAACTCTTAATCCGCTTCGCCTGGCAGTCCGGATTCGTGCAGTAAAGGGACTTCACGTCATTCTCCTGCCGGATCACGGCGGCGCCCCCGCAGACCGGACAGACCTTCGGAATGTCCCTCACACCGCTGCGCGTCAGGTTGTCGGCGATCTGCGGGATGATCATATTGGCCTTGTAAACCGTAATCCTGTCCCCCGCGCCCAGCTCCAGCCCTTCCATAATACTGATATTATGGACGCTGGCCCGGCTGACCCTGGTCCCCTCCAGCTCCACCGGCTCAAACACCGCCACCGGATTGATCAGCCCCGTGCGCGACGCGCTCCATTCGATATAGGAAAGCGTCGTCTCCGCCGTCTCATCCGCCCATTTGAACGCGATGGAATTGCGCGGGAATTTGGCCGTGCGGCCAAGGGATTCGCCGTAAGCGACATCCTCATACGTCAGCACCAAGCCGTCGGAAGGGATGTCATAATCCACGATGGCCCGGGCGAAATGCGCCACCGCCTCCGGAAGCGTCTCCGCCGTAACCCGTGTATGCTCGACCACCTCGAACCCCTGCTCCTTCAGCCAGGCGAAGCGGCGGCTCACGGTATCGGAAGGGACGGCCTCCATTGCCCCCTTCGCAATGCTTTCGCTTTCCGTTTCCGCGTCAGCATCATCGTCCGCTTCCGCTTCCCACGGCGGCTTTCCCGTCCCGTCCTCCGCCTGCACCAGCGCAAACAGGATGCAGTTCACATGGCGTCCCGCTGTAACCTCACTGTTCAGCTGCCTTACGGAACCGGAACACAGGTTGCGAGGGTTCTTGTATTTCGCATCCACATCCGCGATCTCCGCATTCATTTTCTCAAAATCCGAATAGCGGATGACCGCCTCGCCCCGCAGGATCAGCCGGCCCCTGTAAGCGATCCGCAGCGGGATATTCTCAAATACCCGCGCGTTGTTCGTGATCACCTCGCCGATCTCCCCGTTGCCGCGGGTGACGGCCTTCCTAAGTTCCCCGTCCTCGTACGTCAGCACCACGGTCAGGCCGTCCAGCTTCCAAGAGAGTACGCCCTCCTGCCGCCCCAGCCATTCCTGCAGCGCACCCACGTCCTTGGTCTTATCCAGAGACAGCATCGGCGAAGGATGGCGCTCCTTCGGCAGTTCGCTTAGCACCTCGTAACCGACCCGTCGGGTCGGACTCCCCGCCAGCACGACGCCGGTCTCCTCCTCCAGCTTCGCCAGTTCATCATAGAGCCTGTCGTATTCATAATTGCTCATGATCTCCCGGCTCTCCTGATAGTAAGCCTTCGCAGCCTCGGAGAGCTCAGCGACCAGCTCTTTCATTCTCTGCATTCTGTCCTGCATGGCCTATGATCACCTCATCGTACTCATTCGCCGCCGCCCATATCCCTGCTCATGATCCCGGAGCCGCCGGAATTTTCCCCCCTCCAGACTGTCCGAAAACTGTTCCTCAGCAAGAATTAGCCATCACTTTCTGTTCTAATTGAGAGCTGCTATCCGTTTGTATCTCCACTTTTGTGCTATCGAGTGTCGTATCTTTAATGCCATTCTCCACTTGCCAATTCTGCGTTTGGATTTTCGGACAGTCTCCCTCGTTCTTCGCGCTTCCGTAACCTTGTGCATAATCCCTGCTCCGCAAAAGGGTTCTGTTCACGGCTCCGGCTCCGCAAAAGGATTCCTGTTATCCCGCTTTCGCAACCTTACCCGTGATCCCGACTCCATATAAGGTTCTGCTCTTCGTCTCCGTAACCTTTCCAAGAGCCCTGCTTCGTGAAGGGTTTCCTGCCTGCCGCTTCCATAATCTTACCCGTGACCCTAGGCTACGCATAAGGTTTCCTGTTTTCTTCCCCCGTTTCTGTAACCTTGCTTATGCCCCCGCTCCACAAAAGATTTCCACACTTCGTCTCGTACCCCTTGCTCACGGCTCCAACATCTCCAGAAGCCCTTTGTACTCCGCTTCCGTAACCTTGCGGAACGTACCGCTTTTCAGGTTGCCGAGCCGTATATTCATAATGCGGATGCGCTGAATCGACTGCACCTGGTATCCCAGCGCGCCGCACATACGGCGGATCTGCCGGTTCAGTCCCTGTGTCAGCACGATATGAAATTCCCTCTTGCCCGTGATCCAGGCTTTGCACGGTTTCGTCCGTTCTTCCAGATCCTCCAGCCAGACACCGGCCCTCATCTTCCGGATAAACGCTTCGGTCAGCGGCTTATTTACAACCACGACATATTCCTTCTCATGCCCGCTGCTGCCCCGCATGATGCGGTTGACCAGATCCCCCTGATTGGTCATGAAAATGAGTCCCTCCGAGTCTTTGTCCAGTCTCCCCACCGGATAAACCCGCTCCGGATAATGAACCAGCTCCACAATGTTCAAAGCCCTGTCCTTCTGCGAAGTGGTGCAGACAAC
>CAYYHX010000176.1:0-4357 GCA_964471835.1 uncultured Hungatella sp. | reverse complement strand
TTCACGGGAGGGATATATGTTCCAGAGCAGGTTGTTCCGCAGATTATTTTTTACCTATATTATGGTCATCTTTTCCTGCATGGTGGTATATACGTCCTTTCTAATCTTTGAGAACCGTGAAATCGGGAAGATGCAGGCGGAGCGGAAGGGTGAGATCCAGCTGGAGGAAGTGGCCGGTATCTTGGAACAGCGCATCCTGAACGCGCAGAATATCGTGTCGAATTTCAGTTATTCGGCGGCCATGAAGCAGCTTTACATGAGTACGAGGACGGGGGCGGTACTGGATCCCTATACGCTCTCCTCGATCCAGAGCGAGCTGCGGAATACCATGGCGTCCGGGGATCTGTCCATTTACCAGACGATCCTCTTTGTAGACGGGAGCAGCAAGGCGTATTCCAGCGTGGGAGTCATCACCCTGCCGGACGGCTACCAGCCGCTGAGCCGGGAGTTGCCGTGCCTGACGCTCGGAACGGTGAATGATACGTTCCGGCTGAATATCTCGCAAAGGTACGCGTTCAATAAGGATTTCCTTCTGTACTGCGACATTTATACCTATCAGAACGGCAGCAACGCGGGGACGGTCTGCATCCTGTTTGACGTCAAGGATATTGAGGATAAGGTGGGCGCCATCCTGGAGGACGGGTACGGCGTCCGCATCCTTTACCAGGACCAGCTGCTTGTGTCCATTGGTGAAGGAACCGGAACCGTGTACCGGGAGGAATCGCTCCGGATGCCCGGCACGATCTATGAGATCTATGCCACGCCCGCCGTGTCAGCCGTCGCTAACCGGTATTTCCTTTTTATCATGCTGGCGATCCTGGCGATTACGGTTCTGTTCGTGATTGTGGCCTACTGGGAGAGCAGGCGCTACTATATGCCGATCAGCCATCTGGAACAGATGGTTTCGATGGAGACGAATTCTTCTCAGGATGAGATGGAGAAGATCACCCATGAGATTCAGAACCTGATCGGTGAGAAGAACAGCTACCGGGAGAAGATGCTGACGATCTCGCCGTATGCCAAGACGGGGATGCTCCATTCCATGATCATCGGCAGCATGGAGGCGGATAAGGTCAGTATGCTGCTGGATGAAAATTATCTGGATCTGATCCGGCCTTATTTCATCGTTTCCGTGGTGAATTTCGCCTACGACGGAAAGCCCCCGCTCTCGGAGGAAGAGTATAAGCAGAAGATGAAGAAGACGTTCGAGACGGTGGCGGAAACATTTTCGACGGACGAAATGCAGATCGTTTACTATTTTAAGGATATCTTCGACGTGTTCCTGATCCTGAACTTTGAGACGGAGCAGGAACAGGACGACCTCTTTTTCCGCATCCACAGGCAGATCCGCACGCTGACCGATACGGGAACCTGTTACGTGACGATGGGAGTCGATCTTCTCCGGGAGGACATCGGGGAGCTGAAGCAGGCGTGTGAAGGGGCGATGAGCGCGCTGGACGGCATCCTGACGAACGGCAGGGACGCGGTTTATTTCCGGGACGACATGGGGGGAAGGACCAATAATTACTATTTTCCGGCGAATTTCAGGGAGAAGCTGAAGCGGTGCCTTCTGAAGAAGGACAAGGAGGAGATCCATGAGATTCTGTTCGACGTCTATAAGACGAATCTGGACATGGACGGGACTCCGGAAATGTACCGCGCCCTTATCGATGAGCTGCATCTGGCCGTGATCAAGACCCTGCGCGAGATCACGGAGCTGAACACCGTACACGTGAATATCGAAAAATTCAAGGGGCTGGCCACGCTTCAGGATATTTTTGACTACTATGACGCCGCGCTCATCTCGGCGATCGACGCGCTGGACGAGCATGAGGAACAGGCGAAGGCGGACAGTCTGGTGGAGGAGGATATCGTCCGCTATATTGACGAGCATTACTGCGATCCGGATTTGTCCCTGCAGAGCTTGAAGGACAAGTTCAATGTGAGCAACAAATATCTGAGTATTCTGTGCAAAGAGCGCTTTGGCGTCACCTATCTGCAGTATATCCAGACGAAGCGCATCGATAAGGCCGCGCGGCTTCTGAGGGAGGAACGCTACTCCCTGACGGAAGTCAGCGCCATGTGCGGGTATACCAACCAGCTGACATTCCGCCGGAATTTCAAGAGCATCATCGGGGAGAACCCGAGCGATTATCAGGAGAAATTCCGCTGAGAGACCGGTCGAAAAACGATGCCTGAAAAAAATGATGCCTGAAAAAAATGATGCCTGCCGCTGCGGGCATCATTTTTTACCGCCTTTTTTCGCGGGAGCAATTTTGAAACTATACAGAGACGGGGTGTATGCTATATAGTAGAAATGTTCCGGCAGGACACATGGGGGAAACGAAAGCGCCGCGCATGGCAGAGCGAAAATGAGAACTGCGAAGAAAAAGCGGCGAAACGTGCGCTGTTCTGTGGCATGCTGCGCCATGGCCGATAGCGAAAGCGCCGCGCGTTGCGGATAAAGAAAAAATGGCGAAGCGTTTGGCGGAAAAGAAACCATGTGGAAATGAAAAAGGAACGGAAAGGGTTCGGAAAAGAATGAAGTCTAAGACGACAAAGACAGGCACGACAGGCGCGGATTCCGGCGGCGGGACCGGATTAGCTAAAAACACGAACTGGAAGAAAAGCCTGAAACGTGACAAATACCTGCTGCTGATGCTGCTTCCGGTGGTCATATTCCTGCTCGTATTTTGCTATTTCCCGATGACCGGCCTCTGGATGGCATTCACGAATTACAAGATCGGGTCGGGCCTGAAAGGGCTTTATTTCAGTGAATTCGTAGGATTGAAATGGTTCCGCCAGTTCTTCAGCTCCGTGTATTTCGGACGGCTTGTGCGGAACACGTTCCTGCTTTCCTTCTATTCCCTGATCTTCGGCTTCCCCATTCCCATCCTCTTTGCGGTGGCCGTGACGCAGGTCAAGAACAAGGTCCTGCAGAAGTCGATCCAGGTGAGTACCTATCTTCCTTATTTCATATCGACCGTTGTGGTCTGCGGTATGATTAATAACTTCTTATCTCCCTCCAGCGGCATCGTCAACCAGCTGCTGAACAAGATAGGCATCGAGAGCATCAATTTCATGAGCCTGCCCGAATGGTTCCGCCCCATCTATGTGATATCCGGTTCCTGGCAGACATTCGGATTCAACTCAATCATCTTTGTGGCCGCCATCATGGGGATCTCGCCGGATCTGTATGATGCGATCGAGGTGGACGGCGCGAACAGGCGGCAGGAGATCTGGTACCTGATCCTGCCGAGCATCCGCCCGACGATCATCCTGCTTCTGATCATGACCCTCGGCAACATGATGAGCGTAGGCTTCGAGAAGGTTTATCTTCTGTATAACCCGGCGGTCTACGAGACGGCGGACGTCATCCAGACGTATGTGTACCGGCAGGGTATCACGAGCAACAATTACAGCTACGCAGCCGCGGTAGGACTGTTCAACTCGGTCATCAACTTCACGATCGTATTTATTGCCAACCGGGTGAGCCGCAAGGTTTCGGATACAGCGATCTGGTGACGGGCGCGGGTTAAGGATAAAAATGCCGCACTGCGGCGGAAGGTGAGGGAGAAATGAGCAAGAGAATCAAAAGCAGGTCGTTCGGCGATGTCCTGTTCGATCTGTTAATCGGAATATTTCTGACGGTGGCCGTCGTGGTCTGCGTGTATCCGTTTATCTATGTGCTGAGCGTTTCCATCAGCTCCGGAACCGCGGTCAATAAAGGGCAGGTCGTCCTGTTCCCCGTGGATCTGAATTTTGACGCAATGAAAACCGTACTCAATTATTCGCAGCTCTGGACGGCTTACGGGAACACGCTCTTCTACACGGTGGTGGGTACTGTGCTGAATATTATCTTTACCTGCCTGGCCGCGTATCCGCTGTCGAGACACAAGTTCTTCCTTCGCAGGCAGATGAATTTCCTGCTGGCGTTTACCATGTATTTTTCCGGCGGGCTGATCCCGAGCTACATCGTGGTCACGGGCCTGGGACTGTACAACAGCCGGCTTTCCGTGATCCTGCCCGTCCTGCTCAGCGCCTACAACGTGATGATCTGCCGCTCCGCGTTCGAATCGGTGTCGGAGGAGCTTTTCGAGGAGGCATCGCTGGAGGGCGCCAATGATTTCTATATCATGGGACGGATCGCGGTGCCGCTCATCAAGCCCACGCTGGCGGTGCTGACCCTCTATTACGCGGTGGCGAGGTACAATGAGTTCTTTAACGCCATGCTGTATATCAGCGACAAGAGCAAGGAGCCGCTGCAGCTTTTCCTTCGGAGAATTCTGCTGCAGGCGTCCACGGAGATCATGCAGACCACCAGCATCGACATGGCGGCGATCAGCCAGTCCACGGT
>CAYYHX010000175.1:0-4373 GCA_964471835.1 uncultured Hungatella sp. | reverse complement strand
AAGGGAAATGCCAAATTTTAATGCGAAAGTGGAGAAGCAGCAGGATATTGAAGCTCTAATAGGACAAAAGTGGGGATTTGAGGCCGCAACGGAACAGTTTTCGGACAATCCGGGAGGGAGGACGCCGCAGCCATGCCTGGCTTCCATGACATAATAGGCCACGAGGCCATTAAACAGCATTTTCAGAAAGCAATCGAAGCGAATAAGGTTTCCCACGCCTATATCCTGGCGGGCGAGGCCGGGATGGGGCGCAAGTCGCTGGCTCACGCGTTTGCCTTGACGCTTCTGTGCGAGAAGGGTGGCAGCCAGCCCTGCATGGAGTGCCACGCCTGTAAGCAGGTGCTTTCGGACAGCCATCCCGACCTGATCCATGTGACGCATGAGAAGCCGGCGTCGATCGGTGTCGATGATATCCGCGAACAGGTAACGGACACCATCCAGATCCGTCCTTACAGCGGCCGGTATAAGATATACATCATCGACGAGGCAGAGAAGATGACGGTCCAGGCCCAGAATGCGCTCCTTAAGACCATCGAGGAGCCCCCGTCCTATGCGGTGATTATCCTGATTACCACGAATCCGGAAGGATTCCTGCCGACGATCCTTTCGCGGTGTGTCCAGCTGAAACTTAAGCCCCTGCAGGATTCCGTGGTCGAGGAGTACCTGGAGAATGTATTGCGGATAGAAGAAGGCGACGCCCGTCTTTGCGCCGCTTTCGCGAGGGGCAACCTGGGCAAAGCCATCCGCCTGGCCGGTTCCGACGAGTTCCGGCATCTGTACGACGAAGTGCTCTATGTGCTGAAGCACATAAAAGAAATGACGATCACCGATGTGCTGTCCTGCATCAAGGGCTGGGAAGACGGGCATATGGATCTCTTTGAGTGCCTGGATTTCATGCAGGTCTGGTATCGCGATGCGCTGATGTATAAAGTAACCAAGGATATCGATTTGCTGATTTTCCGGGAAGAGTATGAGACGATCGGGGATATGGCCCGGCGGATCGGTTATGATGGATTTGAAAATATTTTACAGGCGATTGATAAGGCGCGCGTGCGTCTTCAGGCGAATGTGAATAAAGAGCTCGCCATAGAGCTGATGCTTCTGGTAATGAAGGAGAATGAGGCATGACAACGATAATCGGAGTAAGATTTCGCAACGCGGGGAAGATCTATTATTTTTCTCCCGGACAGCAGCAGATAAAAGCCGGGCAGCATGTGATCGTGGAAACGGCCCGCGGTACGGAATACGGCTATGTGGTTCTGGGCAATCGCGATGTGGACGACGGCAAGGTGATCCAGCCGCTGAGGACCGTGATCCGTATGGCCAATGAGGACGACGACCGGATGGTAGCGGAGAACAAGGCGAAGGAGAAGGATGCCTTCCGGATCTGCCAGGAGAAGATCCGCAAACACGGCCTGGAGATGAAGCTGATCGATGTGGAGTACACATTTGACAATAATAAGATCCTGTTCTATTTCACCGCCGACGGACGCATCGATTTCCGTGAACTGGTGAAGGATCTGGCGTCGGTTTTCCGCACGAGAATCGAGCTGCGGCAGGTAGGCGTGCGGGACGAGACGAAGATTGTCGGCGGCGTAGGGATCTGCGGCCGCCCGCTGTGCTGCCATACCTATCTGTCCGAATTCATCCCGGTATCGATCAAGATGGCCAAGGAGCAGAATCTGTCCTTAAATCCGACGAAGATCTCCGGCGTCTGCGGCCGCCTGATGTGCTGCCTTAAGAACGAGGAGGAGACTTACGAATATCTGAACAGCAAGATGCCGGGCGTGGGCGAAACCGTTACCACAGACGACGGCCAGAAGGGCGAGGTACAGAGCGTCAATGTCCTGCGGCAGACCGTGAAGGTTCGGGTAGTCGTGGACAAGGACGATATCGAGATTCAGGAATACAGGGTTGACCAGCTGCGTTTCAAGCCGCGCCGCAGGAAGGAAAAGGGTCAGGTGCAGGACGCAGAGCTGAAGAAGCTGGAGGCGCTTGAGAAGTCGGAAGGGAAATCGAAACTGAATGAAAAATGAGAATGAGCGCATTGACGATCTCGAGTGCGGCGGCTACCGCATCATCCAGAATCCTTCTTTCTTCTGTTTCGGCATGGATGCGGTCCTGCTCTCCGCGTTTGCGCGTATCCGTCGCGGCGAGCGGGTCATTGATCTGGGTACCGGTTCCGGTGTAATCCCGATCCTTCTGGAAGCGAAGACGGAGGGGGAACATTTTACGGGGCTGGAGATCCAGCCGGAGATGGCCGGTATGGCCACCCGCAGCGCAGCGCTCAACGGTCTGCAGGATAAGATCGATATTGTGGAAGGGGATATCCGAAAGGCCGGCAGCCTGTTTGGCCCGGCTTCTTTTGATGTAGTCACATCGAATCCGCCCTATATCGCCGGCGGGGCGGGCCTTAAGAATCCGGACGGGGCAAAAGCGATTGCCCGTCACGAAATCCTGTGTACGTTTGACGATGTGGCCCGCGAGGCATCACGCCTCTTAAAGCCGGGAGGCCGCTTCTATCTGGTTCACCGTCCGCGGCGCCTGCCGGAACTGATCGTCACCATGCGCGCGTACGGTCTGGAGCCGAAGCGTATGAGAATGGTTCACCCGTTTGCGGACCGCGCCGCCAATCTTGTGCTGATTGAGTCTGTCCGCGGGGGCCGCCCGCTTATGAAAGCCGAGGCGCCTGTCATCGTATTCAAGGCGCCCGGGGTTTACAGCGACGAGATCCGCAGGATATACGGACATTGAAGCCGGCGCGGCGGAACCGCATACAGAAATCCGCAAGATTCGAAAGAGAGAAAGGAGTCCCTCCCATGCCGGATACCGCAGCCATGAATCCGTCCGTTCCCGGAATCCTCTACATCTGTGCCACTCCGATTGGCAATCTGGAGGATATTACCCTGCGGGTGCTGAATACGCTGAAACAGGTGGACCTGATCGCGGCCGAGGACACCCGCCATAGCATCAAACTTCTGAATCATTACGACATCCATACCCCGATGACAAGTTACCACGAATATAACAAGACAGAGAAAGCGCGAACGCTCGTTGCGCAGATGCTGGAGGGCCGGAATATCGCTTTGATTACCGATGCAGGTACTCCCGCAATCTCCGATCCCGGAGAAGAACTGGTGCGCCAGTGCCGGGAGGCCGGCGTGCCGGTCACTTCGCTGCCCGGGCCGTCCGCCTGCGTCACGGCACTCACCCTGTCCGGCCTGCCCGCCAGACGGTTCTGTTTCGAGGCGTTTCTTCCTGCGGAGAAGAAGGAACGCCAGCGGATTCTGAATGAACTGAGAAATGAGACGCGCACGATCATTCTCTACGAGGCTCCCCACCATCTGACGGCGACTCTCGCGGATCTGAAGGAAACCCTGGGGGGCGGCCGCCCGATGGCGCTCTGCCGGGAACTGACCAAGAGATACGAGGAAACCTGGCGGACTACCATCGACGGCGCGCTGGCCCGCTTCGCGCAGGAAGAACCGCGGGGCGAATATGTCGTCATTCTGGAAGGCCGCACCGCGGCATCCGTGAAAGAAGAACAGGCCAGAGTCTGGGAAGGGCTGACGGTTGAAGAACATGTGGCTTCCTACGAGGCGCAGGGACTCTCGCGCAAGGAAGCCATGCGTCAGGCGGCCAGGGACCGTGGCTTAAGCCGCCGGGACATTTATCAGTATCTGATGGAGAGGTGAGCGGCAGGAATGCCGTAGAGTGCCGTAACGGTTCTCTGTTCTCCGCCGCCGGAACGGCTGCGGAATATCATTTCAGAAGGCCGATCTTCGGGAAATACCGGAACAGCACCTTAGCGACCATCTGATCTTCATCGATGTAGGTGTAACGCCAGTAACGGGCGTCCAGAGAATAGTTCCGGTTGTCGCCCAGCATCAGATAATGCTCCTCTGGCACTTCAAAATGCATCGCCTGCGGAGTCTCCATCGCTTCGGGGAGATAGGGTTCCTCCATCGGGGTTTCGGAGCCGTTCAGATAGACGCGGCCGTCATGGATGTCCACCGTATCGCCCGGCTCACCGATGACGCGCTTCACATAGTAGATGGTTTTATTGAGGATGTCTTTTCTGCCGCAGGAGGGGCAGACGCCATCCGGCGTCTTCTGGTATTCGGCGCCGCACTCGCGGCAGGTATAACCGAAGACGAAGATCGCGATATCGCCCCGGTCTGGCTTTCCGAACGTATAGCTTAAGCGGGAGCCGATGACACGGTCGCCGGTCATGATCGTCTTCTCCATGGAGCCGCTTGGGATGCGGCTGTTGGCGATGATAAATGTATCCAGCAAAAACGCGGCAACGGCCGCGATTGCAAGAATTTCGATCCAGCTCAGGATTTCCCGCTTCCAGCTGAAAGGTTCTTTCT
>CAYYHX010000174.1:0-4408 GCA_964471835.1 uncultured Hungatella sp. | reverse complement strand
CCCAGCGCGAACGCCCTCAGATTCACATCCACGGTCTTCGGCGGCACGCACTCGCGGATGGCCTGCTGCCACTTCTCCGCCGGAATATCAAAATACCTCGACAGCCGGCCCATGAGTACGATATTGACAGCCTTCGAGGAACCGGCCTGCGCGGCCAGCGTCAGGCAGTCCATCGCGTCCACAACGGCCCCGGCAGCCTCCATCTTCGCGATCAGGTTCTCCGGATAGGACGCCGCGCCGGTGATGACCGGCATCGGGTCGATCTGCTGGGTGTTGACCACGATACGGCCGCCCACTTTCAGATACTCGATATAGCGGGCCGCCTCCAGCTCCTCGAAAGAAACGATGAAATCCGCCTGTCCCTTATCGATAACCGGCGAATACACCTTCTCGCCGAAGCGCACATAGGTGACGACGCTTCCGCCGCGCTGGCTCATCCCGTGAACTTCGGATACCTTTACGTCATAGCCCTCTGTCAGCAGCAGATGGCCCAGCAGTTTGCTGGCAAGCAGTGACCCCTGGCCGCCGACGCCCACGATCATAATATTCTTTGTCATACAATTTATACCTCATCTTCCATGAAACTGCTTCGTTCGTCCTGTCTGGCCTCGTTCCGACGAATCAACTTCGCTCTGCATGGCATCGTTCCGACGAGTCAACTCATCCTGTCCAGTTCCGTTCCGACGAGTCAACCTCGCTCTGCACGGCATCGTTCCGCCCAGCCAACCTCTCGCTGTCCGGCCCTGTTCCACCGAGTCAACCTTGCTCTGCACGGTCTCGTTCCTCCCAGCCAACCTCGCCCCGTCCAGATCCGTTCCGCCGAGTCAACCTCGCCCCGTCCAGTTCCGTTCCGCCCAGCCAACCTCGTCCTGTCTGCCTCTGTTCCGTCGAGCTATCCTCGTCCCGTCCGCCCCCGTTCCGCCCAGTCATCTCATCCTGTCCGGCTCCGCCTTCGTCAGAACCTTCCCATGCAATCGCATTTCCTTTAAGTCTAACCGGGATTCACTCCCGCAGCGTCCCGCGCCCGCACAATTTCCTTTCTTCATGCCTGCAGCGCGTCAACCCGGCACAGCTGCGCGCACACCCCGCATCCCACGCACTGGGTCGCGTCAACCGACGCCTTCCCGTCTTTCATGCGGATGGCCGGGCAGCCCAGCCGCATACAGGATTTGCAGCCGACGCACCGGTCCGTGTCCACATGGTAAGGCGGATTGTGTTTGACATACTTCAGCAGCGCGCAGGGACGGCGGCTGATGATAACCGACGGCTCCTCCGCGGCCAGCTCCTCCTTCACCGCCTTGTCGCAGGCCGCCAAATCATACGGATCGACGACCACGACCCGTCGGAAGCCCATGGCGCGGCACAGGCTCTCCAGATCGATCTTCCCCGCCGGATCGCCTTTGATATTGTAACCGGTGGTCGGATTCTGCTGGTGTCCGGTCATGCCGGTGATGGAATTGTCCAGAATGATCACCGTGGAATTGCTCTGGTTGTAGGCGATATTCGCCAGGCCGGTCATGCCGGAGTGCATGAAGGTGGAATCGCCGATGACAGCCACCGTCTTCTTCTCACTCTCCGCGCCCGACGCCTTGTTAAATCCATGGATCGCGCTGACCGACGCGCCCATGCAGAGTGTCATCTCCATCGCGTTCAGCGGGGCCGCCGCTCCCAGCGTGTAGCAGCCGATGTCGCCCAGCACGGTGCATTTATTCTTCGATAACGTATAGAACAATCCCCGGTGCGGGCAGCCGGCGCACATGACCGGCGGGCGGTTCGGGAGCGCCTCGTCCAGCGACCGGAAGGGGGGAACGGGAGCGCCCAGCTTCTCCGCGATCAGGTTCGGGAAGAACTCGCCGCAGACCGGCAGCACGTCTTTGCCGGTGACTGTCAGTCCCAGCCGGCGGCAATGATCCTCGATAATCGGATCCAGTTCCTCGATCACGACCAGTTTCTCCACCTTCGCGGCGAAATCCCGGATCAGCTTCACAGGCAGCGGATTGATCATGCCCAGCTTTAAGATGCTGGCGCTGTCGCCGAAGACTTCCTTTGCGTACTGATAGCTGGTGGAAGAGGTAATGATGCCCAGTGCCGTCCCGCCCATCTCCACGCGGTTGAACTCGCAGTCCTCCGCGTACTCGGCCAGACGCCGCATCCGCTCCTCCACGACGGGATGGCGGCGGATCGCGTTGCCGGGCATCATGACATACTTGGCGATATTCTTCTCATACGGCTTCGGCGCCGGTTCCACGCGCTCTGCCGTCTCCACCACGCTCTGGGAATGGGCGATGCGCGTACACATCTTGATGATAACCGGCGTGTCAAAACGTTCCGACAGCTCGTAGGCCCGCTTTGCGAAGAGAAGCGCCTCGGCGGAGTCGGCCGGTTCCAGCATCGGCACCTTCGCCGCGATCGCGTGATGGCGGGAATCCTGTTCGTTCTGGGACGAATGCATCCCCGCATCATCGGCGACGCAGATCACAAGCCCCGCGTTGACGCCGGTATAGGAGCAGGTAAACAACGGATCCGCGGCTACATTTAACCCGACATGCTTCATGCCGCAGAAGCTGCGTGTTCCGGCCAGCGACGCGCCGAAAGCGACCTCCAGAGCGACTTTCTCGTTCGGAGCCCATTCGCAATAGATCTCGTCATACTTCGCGGCTTCCTCGGTGACTTCCGTGCTCGGCGTCCCCGGATAGCTGGACGCCACGCCGCACCCGGCCTCATAGAGCCCGCGGGCCAGGGCCTTGTTGCCTAACATCAGCTCTTTCATGTAAGGTATCCTTTCTTCTATCATAAATGTTGAATCTGTTTAAGTTCAATCCGTGTCGGACCGCGCCGCGCCATGGCCGGTTCCGCGCCTAATCTTCCTTCTCTTCTTCGCGCTCCAGCCGGTCCAGCACTTCCCCCAGGCAGCCGGTCCCGTAATTCAGCATCCGGTTCACGCGGCTGATCGTCGCGGAACTCGCGTTCGTCTCCTGCTTGATCTCGGTATAAACTTTATCATTATGAAGCATCCGCGCCACCTCGAACCGCTGTTCCATCGCCCGCAGCTCGGTCATCGCGCAGATGTCCTCGAAGAAATTGCAGCATTCCTCCAGATCCTTCAGCCGAAGAATCGCCTCGTACATCGCGGTCCTGCGTTCCCTTGGAACATTCTTCGCCATAATCGCTCCTCCCCTTTTTACAGGAAAATGTATCCGCCTCCCGCCCGCGTCTGACAGACACGAAAGAAATCCCGCCGTACCGGGCCGGTACATTTTCCTGCACACCGGAATTAAGTATAGCATAGAAATCCGCTTCGGTAAATAAAATTTGCAATCTTAGCGCCTTCTTACTTGGAATCTTCCGATAAACCATGTATAATGAGAAAAAAGGAAATATTCGCACCAAAGGAGGTATGGCACATGCAGCATTCCAATCCACTGGCCGCGCAGGACGGCACATCCGCCCGCTTCATCACCATCGGCGAGATCATGCTCCGCCTGACGCCGCCCAACTACGAGAAGATCCGGATGACCACCAGCTTCGAGGCAAGCTATGGCGGCAGCGAGGCCAACATCGCGCTCGCGCTGGCGAATCTGGGCGTTGACAGCACCTTTTTCACGGTCGTTCCGAACAACAGTCTCGGCAAGAGCGCCGTCCGTATGCTGCGCAGCAACGACGTCCACTGCACGCCGGTGATCCTAAGCACGCCGGAGCAGACGCCGACCCACCGTCTGGGAACCTACTATCTGGAAACCGGCTTCGGGATCCGCTCCAGCAAAGTAATCTATGACCGGAAGAACAGCGCCATCACGGAATACGATTTCAGCAGCGTCGATCTGGACGAACTGCTCAAGGATTTCACCTGGCTGCACTTAAGCGGCATCACCCCGGCGCTCGCGCCCAACTGCCGGAGGCTGATCATGGACTGCCTGCGGATCGCCAAGGCCCACGGCCTGACCGTCAGCTTCGACGGCAACTTCCGCAGCACGCTGTGGAGCTGGGAGGACGCCCGGGATTTCTGCACCGAATGCCTTCCTTACGTGGACGTGCTTCTGGGCATCGAGCCTTACCATCTCTGGAAGGATGAGACGGATCATTCCAAAGGCGACTTCAAGGACGACGTCCCCTTCCGTCCCAGCTACGAGCAGCAGGATGAGGTTTTCATGGCATTTGTAGAGCGTTACCCGAACCTGCGCTGCATCGCCCGCCATGTCCGCTACGCCCACAGCGGAAGCGAGAACAGTCTGAAGGCGTTCATGTGGTACGAGGGGCATACTTTTGAAAGCAGGATGTACACCTTCAATATCCTCGACCGCGTCGGCGGAGGCGACGCCTTCGCCAGCGGCCTGATCTACGCCATGATCCACGGATACAAACCGATGGATATGATCAACTTCGCCGTGGCCAGCAGCGTGATCAAGCA
>CAYYHX010000173.1:1972-4413 GCA_964471835.1 uncultured Hungatella sp. | reverse complement strand
TTTTGAATGGTTCTGAGACAGAAATTTGAGTGGTTTCGGAGCAGATCATTCGGGGACGCACGCAAGGCAGGAGGCAGACGCATTGACATGTCTTGTGTCCGGACAGCGGTGGATCAGTAATGTATCATTTGTGATTTGTGGCTTTGGAATCCGGCCGGAATCCGGTCGGAATCAGGCAGGAGGTGCGGCCGGGTGGAACTGGTTGTAGTAACGGGCATGTCGGGAGCGGGCAAGACGGTGGCGCTGAAGATGCTGGAAGATATGGGATTCTATTGCGTGGACAATCTCCCGATTCCGCTGATGAAAGAATTCGTTTCGCTCCTGGCGGGCAATCCGGAGCGGGCCTCCGGCAAGGTGGCTCTGGGGATCGATATTCGCAGCGGGCAGGAGCTGCCGCTGTTTAACGGCATCTTAAATGACTGGAGGCAGGAGCATGTATCCTGTAAGGTGCTGTTTCTGGACTGCAGCGACGAGGTTCTGATCAAGCGCTACAAGGAGACCAGGCGCAGCCATCCGCTCGCCGGTACGGGGCGCATCGACCAGGGGATCGTGCGGGAACGGGAAAAGCTGGCTTTCCTGAAAGACGAGGCGGACTATATCTTCGATACCAGCAAGCTGCTGACGAAAGAGCTGCGCCATGAACTGGAGAAGCTGTTCGTAGAAAAGAGCAGCTATGATAACCTGTTCATCACGGTTCTGTCTTTCGGCTTCAAGTACGGGATCCCTGCCGACGCCGACCTGGTGTTTGACGTCCGGTTCCTGCCGAATCCGTTCTATGTGGAAGACCTGAAGAAACGGACCGGCGAGGATGGCCCGGTACGCGAATATGTGATGCAGGGAGGGACGGCGGAGCGTTTCCTGGAGAAGCTGTACGATATGGTTGATTTCCTGATCCCCAACTATGTGCAGGAGGGGAAGAACCGGCTGGTCATCGCCATCGGGTGTACCGGCGGCCGGCACCGTTCCGTCACCATCGCGGACGCCATCTACCGCCACATGCGGCTGATCCGGTCCGTGGGGCTTAAGCTGGAACACCGGGATATGGAGCGGAACCTGCTGGAGACGGAGGCCGGAACCGAAGGATGAGGTGATAACATGTCCTTTTCATCGGAGGTGAAGGAAGAGCTGTCGGAACAGATCAGTCCGGCCAGGCATTGCCGGATCGCTGAGACCGCCGCGATCTTAAGCCTCTGCGGACAGGTTCCGTTTTGTGAGGAAGGCCGCGTCCGCGTCACGATTGCGACGGAAAATGAAGCAGTCGCGAGAAAGTGCTTTACATTGCTGGAAAAAACATTTAATATAAAGACAGACATCGCTGTCCGGCAGAACACGCATCTGCGCAGGGGGCAGGTCTATACGGTCACGGTTCCGGAGGGTGCGCCGTCCAGAAGGGTTCTTCTCGCCGCGAAGCTGACGGACTGGGACGGGCAGGCGGGCGGGAATCCCGGCACGGTGAAGAATCTGGTGATCCAGAATACCTGCTGCAAGAGGGCCTTCCTGCGGGGCGTCTTTCTGGCGGCGGGTTCCATAAGCGATCCGGAGCGGTTCTATCATTTTGAGATCGCGTGTCCGGCCGCGGAGAAGGCGGAACAGATACGCAAGGTGATCGCCGCGTTCGGCATCGAGGCGCGGATCGTGGCGCGGAAGAAATATTTCGTGGTTTATGTCAAGGAAGGCGACCAGATCGCGGATCTTCTGAACGTGATGGAAGCGCCCAGGGCGCTGATGGAGTTTGAGAATATCCGGATCCTGAGGGAGATGCGGGGGAGCGTCAACCGGAAGGTCAACTGTGAGACCGCGAACATTCAAAAAACCGTATCCGCGTCGGTAAAGCAGATCGAGGACATCCGGTATATCCGGGATGTCTTAGGGTTCGATGAACTGCCGGAGGGGCTTGCCCAGACGGCCAGGCTGAGGCTGGAGAAGCCGGAAGCGACTCTGACGGAACTGGGCGCATCCCTGGATCCTCCGGTGGGCAAATCGGGGGTGAACCACCGCCTGCGGAAACTCAGCAGCCTGGCGGAAGAACTGCGGGAGAAATGCGGAACCGAATGACAGTCCGGAGTATCCGGGAATCGAGGAGGAAGAATTATGCAAAAAAAGTCTGTTACAATCGAGATGGGCCAGGACGCGGAGTCGCGTCCCGTGGCCATGCTGGTACAGGTGGCCAGCCAGTATGTATCCAGCATCTATGTGGAGTGCGGATCCAAGAGGGTGAACGCCAAGAGCATCATGGGCATGATGACCCTGAGCCTGCTGCCCGGCGAGCAGGTCACGATAACCGCCGACGGCTCCGATGAAGAAGACGCCCTCGCCGGGATCGAGAAGTATCTCACAGGGTGCTGAGGAGTCTCCGCAAAAACCGGAAGCATACAGAATCTTGCAGTTTGGAATCGGAAGGGGAGACTGAACTGCAAGATTTTTCGTATGAAAGCCCAGTC
>CAYYHX010000173.1:0-1872 GCA_964471835.1 uncultured Hungatella sp. | reverse complement strand
GAATAAGCAAAAACTGACGCGACAAAGAAACGAGGCGGCCGCAATGTCATTCACACATCTTCACGTCCACACAGAATACAGCCTTCTGGACGGCTCCTGCAAGATCGGCGAGCTTGTCGCGAAGGCGAAAGAGCTGGGCATGGACAGCATGGCGATCACGGACCATGGCGCGATGTACGGCGTGATCGATTTCTACAAGGCGGCGCGCGCCGCGGGGATCAAGCCGATCCTGGGGAGCGAGGTCTATGTGGCGCCCGGCTCCCGTTTCGACCGGGAAAATGTGCGCGGCGAGGACCGGTACTACCATCTGGTCCTTCTGGCGGAGAACAACAAAGGCTACCAGAACCTGATGAAGATCGTTTCCAAGGGATTCGTGGACGGCTTCTATTACAAACCGCGGGTGGATTATGAGATATTGCGCGAATACCATGAGGGGATCATCTGCCTGAGCGCCTGCCTGGCGGGCGAGGTGCAGCGTTTCCTGGAACGCGGCCAGTACCAGCAGGGGAAGGAGGCGGCGCTCAGGTACCTGGATATCTTCGGGGAAGGGAATTATTTTCTGGAACTCCAGGACCACGGCCTGCCGGCCCAGAAGATCGTGAACCAGGCGCTTCTGAAACTCAGCAAGGAGACCGGCATTCCCCTTGTGGCGACGAATGACATTCATTATATCAATGCGGAAGACGCGGCCGCGCATGATATCCTCCTGTGCATCCAGACGAACAAGAAAGTCACGGACGAGAACCGTATGCGGTACGAGGGCGGCCAGTATTACTGCAAGTCCGAGGCGGAGATGCGGGCGCTGTTCCCCTATGCGCAGGAGGCGCTCGACAACACCTGGGAGATCGCCAGACGCTGCAACGTGGAGATCGAGTTCGGCGTCACGAAACTCCCTCTTTTCCAGGTGCCGGAGGGCTACGATTCCTGGACTTATCTGAACCATCTCTGCAGCGAGGGACTTGCGAAACGCTATCCCGAAGATCCGGACGGGTCGCTGCGGGAGCGTCTGGACTATGAGCTCGGCGTGATCCGCAATATGGGCTATGTGGATTATTTCCTGATCGTCTGGGATTTTATCCATTATGCCAAATCCAATGGCATCAGCGTCGGCCCCGGGCGCGGTTCGGCGGCGGGTTCGATCGTCTCCTACTGCCTGGAGATCACGGACATCGATCCGATCCGCTATAACCTGCTGTTTGAGCGTTTCCTGAACCCGGAGCGCGTCACGATGCCGGATATCGACATCGATTTCTGCTATGAGCGCCGCCAGGAAGTGATCGACTATGTGGTCCGCAAATACGGCAAAGACCAGGTGGTGCAGATCATTACCTTCGGCACGCTGGCCGCCCGCGGCGTGATCCGCGATGTGGGGCGCACTCTGGACATTCCTTTTAACAAATGCGACGCCATCGCCAAGATGGTTCCTAAGGATCTGGGGATCACGCTTGAGAAGGCGCTGAAAATGAGTCCCGATCTGCGCAAGGCTTACAACGAGGACGAGCAGGTGAAATATCTGATCGACATGTCCATGCGCCTCGAGGGTCTGCCGAGACATTCCTCGATGCACGCCGCCGGCGTCGTCATCAGCCGGACTTCCGTAGATAATTACGTGCCGCTCTCCCGTGCCGCCGACGGCTCTCTGACGACTCAGTTCACGATGACGACGCTGGAGGAGCTCGGGCTTTTGAAAATGGATTTCCTCGGCCTCCGGACCCTGACCGTTATCCAGGACGCGGTCCGGCAGATCGAGAAAAATCACGGAGTGCATCTGGATCTCCATAATCTGGACTATAACGATAAGGCCGTGATGGATCTGATCGGAAGCGGCCGGGACGAAGGCATCTTCCAGCTTGAGAGCAGCGGGATGAAAAG
>CAYYHX010000172.1:0-4413 GCA_964471835.1 uncultured Hungatella sp. | reverse complement strand
CGGCTTCTGCTCCGGGTGACGCATCAGGCGGTGCGCAACGGGGCGCGGGAAGTCTGCGCCTGCGATCTGGAAGGGACTGGAACAGATGGATGGAAGAGCCGGATTGTTCCCGGCCGGAAATATGGGTATTATATATTTGAGCGGTCCGGTTCGGAGGAAGCCGGGGAAAACGGGCATATGGGACATGGATGGTACAGAACAACACCGGCCGGATACCCGCTGTATGAAGAAAACACAGAAAATGAGGAGGTGTAAAAGAAACAGAGTGTGAGAAACTGGATAAAAGAGGATAAAAGCAGGGAGGTATAATGACAGGAACCAGGGAAACAAGTATGAAAATCGTGATCGCGGAAGACGATGCGATCACCAGACAATGGCTGAAAAAGAAGATTGAGGAACTGGGGATGAATTGCCTGGTGGCGGATACATTTGCAGACGGCTCCCGAACGCTGGAATATATCCGGGAATATGGGGCGGATGTGGTGTTTACCGATATCCGAATGCCGGTAATGGACGGTATGGAACTGCTGCGTTCGCTGCAGGGCGGTCTGCCGGTGTATAAAGTGATTTTCAGCGCGTATGATTGCTTCGATTATGCAAGGCTGGCAATCAAACTGGGGGCGCATGAGTTCCTGCCCAAAGCGGAAATATCAGGGGAGTGTCTCAGGAAAATCCTCCTGGAAGCGGAGGACTGGCTTGTCAGAAATTGCCGGGAGGAGCGGAAGGTACCGCCCCACTCGGAAGCGGATCCCGGAGAACATCAGAAGCTGGAACAGGACCTGAGGCGGATGGCAGAGGGGAATGATGAGGAAGGAGCATTTCGCTTGTATGCCGCGGAGAGAAAACTGGATGCGCGGAGGCTTCTGGTGGCAAATTTGTATTTTGGAAATGAGGTCCGGCGGGAGGCTGTGATGGAATTTTTGAATCTGTATCTGGAGCAGGAGGGGCGGTCAGGCGATTGCTTTCAGAATAATTCTCAGGAATTTTCCATGTTATACAGCCAGAGTAAAGAAGATCGGATACTGGATGACCTGAACCGGCTGCAGTCCGTCCTTCAGACGCATCTTGGAGTTCCGGTTTATCTGGGAGTCAGCATGGCCGGGGAAGCGGGGAAAGAATCATCCCGTACCATGGCTGTACTGTACCGGCAAGCTGCCGCCGCGCGCGAAAACAGACGTTTTTTTGGAATACCGGGATGTATCTGCTACGGCCAGCTGCTGCTTAGCGCTTCATCGGAAGAAAAAGATGCTTCAGGCGCGGAGAAAACGACTGCTGCTGACGGGGCGGCAGGCACGCCGGGCCGTATGAATTTTGGCCGCAGCGTCGAGAGGATCGTGACACTTCTGGACGAGAGACGTTACGGAAGCGCTCTGGAAGAATTGCAGGACTTTCTCACGGCCATACGGGGTGCTGTTACTTTTCATACAGCCTATGTGCGTGCGCTCGGCAACCGTATTCTGAGCGCCTATCTTCAGGAAGTGCGGCGTTACCCGCTGGATGCGGATGAGAGGAGGAACGTCAACGGCATTGAACTGTGGCTGGGCTGGTCTGTGTCGGATCTGCGCGAGATGAGTGACGCACTTCTTCGTGTGGCGGCGTTTCTGGATGAGATTCTGCGGCGGAAAAGCAGAAGTATGTCTTACACGGCGGCGGTGCGGCTTTCCGTTCAGTATATGCGTGAAAATTACGGGCGGAAAATCACGCTGGATGAGGTGGCGGCTTATGTTCATCTGAGCCGGGCGTATCTGTCCATGCTGTTTAAGAAGGAAGTGGGGCAGAATTTCAGTACCTATCTGCAGGAGATACGTCTGGAGGCCGCCCGGGAACTGATGGGCGGACGGGATATAAGCGTTCAGGAGATCGCGGACCGTACCGGATTCTTCGACGCATCCCACTTAAGCAGGACCTTCAAGGCACGGTACGGCTGTTCCCCGACGGAGTACCGGAAAGAAATATCATATAAATCGAAGTAATGGCATACAATCGATGGAAGCAAGTGCGGGCTGGTTCTGCAATTACAATAAAAAGGTGCAAGAAACTGGAAATTACAGACATGGAAAACGGATCTTCTTTTCGCTACAATCATACCATCGGATGGAAAGTCCGGCATCATTCAGATTGACAATCAGTAAAACTTCCGATACTGCATAGCACCGGCGCCTGTCCACTCTTTGCAGGGTTGGGCGGGCAGGCTGCCGGGGCGGCGCAGAAGTTCCCGTCTGCCATTCATTGATCATCGCAGGAGAGATGCAGCAGTTCAAACGGCTGCCTGAAACCGCGGAAGCGGCGGCAGCCAAGCGGTAATCAAGCGGCGGTAATCTCATCAAAATGACTTGACAAACCTGGAGAGATAGGGTAGAATACAAATCGTTGCCGAGACAGCAAGGCGATAGGGTGTGTGCGCGTAGCTCAGCTGGACAGAGCACTTGGCTACGGACCAAGGTGTCGGGGGTTCGAATCCTCTCGCGCACGTAAGGCCCCGGGAAGGATCCCAGGGCTTTTTCCGTTGCTGTTACATTATTCAAGGATGGGCGGGTTCCCGGTGTGAAAATAGGGCTTGCGGGATGGATGGGAAAAGCGTATAATGAAGGAAATCAATTTTGTATACAAATAATACAAATTTATTTCAGGAGGTAAAAGAATGGATATCCGTTATTCAGCCAACCAGAAGGATGTAAAACGCTATACCACCGAGGAACTGAGGAAAGAGTTTCTGATCACCGGTCTGTATGCTCCGAACGAGGTGCATGCCGTCTACTCCCATGTGGACCGCATGGTGACGATGGGCTGTATGCCGACGACGGAACAGGTTCCGATCGACAAGGGCATCGACTGCTGGAAGAATTTTGGCACCGGGTATTTCCTTGAGCGCCGTGAGCTGGGCGTCTTCAATATCGGAGGACCCGGAAAGATCGTGGCGGACGATGAGACATTTTCCATGGGATATAAGGATTGCCTGTATGTCACCAAAGAGACGAAGACCGTGCTGTTCTCCAGCGACGACCCGGCAAACCCGGCGAAATTCTATATGGTGAGCGCACCGGCCCACACGGCTTACAAGACGACATTTATCTCGATCGCGGACGCGGCGAAAAGGCCGCTTGGAAGCCAGGCCACCTGCAATAAGCGGACAATCAATCAGTTTATCCATCCGGATGTGCTGCAGACCTGCCAGCTGTCGATGGGCATGACCGTGCTGGAGGAGGGCAGCATTTGGAACACGATGCCCTGCCACACGCATGAGCGCCGCATGGAAATCTATATGTATTTTGAAGTACCCGAAGATAATGTGGTGTTCCACATGATGGGGGAGCCGTCCGAGACGCGCCATATTGTTATGAAGAATGAGGAAGCGGTCATCAGTCCGTCGTGGAGCATCCATGCGGGCGCCGGGACATCCAATTATACGTTCATCTGGGCGATGGGCGGCGAGAACCTGGCGTTCGACGATATGGATAATCTGAAGAATACGGAACTGAAGTAAAGCGCCGGGAGTGAAAGCAGGGCGCCGGAGCGCGACAGAAAGAGAAGCAGCAAAGCGAGGGCGGTATGGGCGACGCGTTGTACAGGAACCGGGAAGACATGGTATACCAGGTTCTGAAACAGGAGATTCTGGATCTGAAACTCAAACCGGGACAGATGATTAAGGAAAATGAGATTTGTGAGCGGTTTTCGGTTTCCAGAACTCCCGTCCGCGACGCCCTCCGCCTTCTTCAGCAGCAGGGTTTTGTCGTCACGGTTCCTTATCGGGGTATCTTTGTAACATTGCTCAGTCTTAGCAATATCAAGCAGATGATCTATATGCGGGTGGCCGTGGAAACCATGGTCATGCGTGATTTTTCCAGAATCGCCACGCCTCTTCTCATGGAAGATATCTATTATCTGATCCGCAAACAGAAAGCGCTTGTACAGACAGGGGATTTTAAGCCGGAGCAGTTCTACCGGCTGGATGCGGAGATGCATGCCTGCTGGTTTGACGCCACGAAGAAAAGCAAACTGTGGGCGCTCCTGCAGGAGCAGCAGCTGCATTACACGCGCTTCCGGATGCTGGACTTCGTGACGGAGACGGATTTTACGCGGATTATCCATGAGCATGAGGATCTGGTGGGCCGCCTGGAGCAGAAGGATATTGCGGGGATGGAGACAGTGCTGAAGGATCATCTGTATTACAGCATGAAGAGGATGCGTTATCAGATCGATGTGGAATACCGGGAATATTTTGAGGAAGAGGATCCGGTTGGAAAATTTGATATCTGAGGAGATGTGGGGACCGGCGGAGCCGTATCAGCTCTGGCGGATGTAATTTGCGGCGGAAACGGTGCATAGAAGGCGGGGATCCGTATATGAGGTATGGAATTGTAAAGAGATCGCTTTGTACGGTTTATGAGGGGCCGTCTGAGAGAATGGTGTCGG
>CAYYHX010000171.1:2292-4418 GCA_964471835.1 uncultured Hungatella sp. | reverse complement strand
TCCGGATCTCATTCTCGTCAGTCACCTGGGCGATCAGGCCGCGGGCGACCAGTTCTTCGTAGCATTGCATCGCTGAATCTCCTTTTTCTGTAATGTGGTTAAATGTATTCTCTTCCGTTCCTTCATGACGGCATCCTTGCGACGGAACTGACGCATTTCACCAGGATAGCGGAAAAGGCGATGACGTAATGCAAAGGATCCGCTTCATTCC
Organism: uncultured Hungatella sp.; assembly: GCA_964471835.1. GTDB lineage: Bacteria > Bacillota > Clostridia > Lachnospirales > Lachnospiraceae > UBA3402. The sequence goes on along the minus strand of CAYYHX010000171.1, from coordinate 4,207 downwards.
GCCAGCAATGTGGAAAGTAGAAGCAGGCGCCCTCCCGGGATACGGGCATGTCCGTCATACCGTCATACAGAAGAAACCCCGCCCTATACAATCATAGGACGGGGCGTAAACCTCGCGGTACCACCTGACATTTACAGAGAAACTCACATTTCTCCGCCTCTTCGGGTACTGCCGGCGACACCGCAGCGGTTCCGTATGCCCCTCCGCACGGCGTGACGGCGCTTACGCAAGGAAACCATATCGCCTGCGCCGATCTCCGATCCGCCGGTCGTACCCTGGCACGGTAACGTGTGTACCAACCCGTCACAACATACTTAGCCAGATGCCGTTCCTTGTTCTAATCATCGCTTTTCGTCATGAAATTAAAGTCATTATAGGGTGCGACGCGGTGTTTGTCAACCGTTTCCTCCGCGCAAACTCACTTCCCCGCAGCATTTTGTGTAACAGTTCAGACGGCGGGAGAACCGGTGCCAAAACAGGCGTTAAACTTGCTTATAAGCATGTTTTGGCACCGGTTCTCACATCGGATAAACATCCGATGCTTCTTGCGCGGCCACCGGCCGCACAAGAAGATGTGCCGTCTGAACTGTTACGGTTTTCCCGATTTTTCCCTTTATAAATCCGCGAATCATTTGACATCCCCGGCCGGAATCTCTATAATGAATGGCAGAAAAACGGTAAATCTGAAGGAGGGACATTTATGCATTACGTAATTGACGAAAAAGGCTATGTATCCATCGGCGGGTGCGGCCAGAACCTGCGGATCCGCACCACCGACGAAGGGCTTCCGGTGATTCTCTTCCTCCACGGCGGACCCGGTGTCTGTGACCGGCACTGGGTCCTGAAAGAACAGTCCTCCCTGGCGCAGCTTATGACCATGGTCTGCTGGGACCAGCGCGGCGCGGGGCTCAGCTATTATCCCAGGCAGACGGCGGAGGAGATGACGCTCGACCGGATGATCGAGGACGCCCACGAAGTGCTTCTCCGCCTGAAGCGGCGTTTCCACAAGAAGAAAATCTACGTCGTCGGCCATTCCTGGGGCTCCCTTCTGGGCGTTCTGACCGCGAAGCGTTACCCGGATGACGTGGCCGCCTACATCGGCATGGGCCAGTTTGTTGACGGGGATGAGAATGAGACCCTTTCCTATCAGTTTGTTCTCGACGAGGCGAAGAAAAGGAACGACACGAAGGCTCTCGCGGATCTGGAACGGATCGGCTGGCCGAAGAAGGGACATTACGGCAGCATGGACGACATGATGGTGCAGCGCAACCTGATGTCCAAATACGGCGGCGAGGAGCACGGCAAGAGCGAGGATATCATCAAGTCGGTGGTCATGCCGATTCTGAAATCGCCGGAATACGGCGTCCTCGACCTGCTGCGCTATTACAAGGGTGCTTTCTTCAGCCTGGAGGCCCTGTGGGACGAGATCGTGGACTGCAATCTTAAGGAAATGGTTCCGGAGCTCGCGATGCCTGTCTACCTGACCGAGGGCCGCCACGACCAGAACACGCCGCCTTCCATCGCCGAAGGGTGGTTCGCAGGCTTAAAGGCGCCGCGCAAGGAATGGATCTGGTTCGAACATTCCGGCCATTCCCCCATCAAGGAAGAGCCGGAAGCCTGGGGCCGCACCGTGGCGCGGATCGTCACGCTCGAAGAGGCACAGTGTCCGACGGGGGCTAATTGCTGATTGGAAGCCATGCCCTGCCTGCACATTTATGAAAACACAAGATAACAGGAAGGCAGGAATCCCTATGACAACTGACAGCAGGGCGGGAAGCACTATGGCTGCGCCTGCGGAAGCACCTATGGCAACGTCCACGGGAACTCCTATGGCAACGCTCGCAGGAAACCCCCGCAGCAACACCCACGGAAACCCCTGCGGCTACACCCGCGTAAATCCCTGCGGCTACACCCG
>CAYYHX010000171.1:0-2192 GCA_964471835.1 uncultured Hungatella sp. | reverse complement strand
TAGGAAGAAAGGAATCACAACCATGGACATTTCCAAAAAGGGGAAGCAAACGATTCCCCGCCATACCGCCTACACGAACGGCATCCTGCTCTCCGGCGAGAAGGACATGGCCCCTATTGCCGGCATGACGCTGGTCACTGACGGGCCGAAGATCGCCGCCATCCAGCCCGCGGACGCGCCGCTGCCCGCCCGGTGCCGCATTATCGATCTTGACGGCAAATACCTGATGCCGGGCCTCATCAATATGCACGTCCACATCCCCGCCAACGGCAAGCCGAAGAAGAAACCGATGGATCCGAAGAAGACCGTGAAGCTGGTCACACGGAACCGCCTGACCCGCAAGGTTCTGGAATCCATGTACCGCAGCTACACGAGGGACGAGCTGTTCAGCGGCGTGACCACCATCCGCACCGTGGGCGGCGTGGAATCCTACGACACCTGGCTGCGCGACGAGATCGCCGCCGGCCGCGCCGTGGGTCCTACGATCCTCGCCGGCAATATGGCCGTGTCCGTCCCGGGCGGGCATATGGCCGGTTCGCTGGCCTACGAGGCCACCTCGGCTGAGGAGGCCGCCGCATTTGTCCGCAGGATCGCGGAAGACAAGCCGGACCTGATCAAGCTGATGATCACCGGCGGCGTCCTGGACGCCACGGAAATGGGCGAACCCGGCGTGCTGCGTATGCCGCCGGAATATGTGAAAGCCGCCTGCGATGAGGCGCACCGCCTCGGCCTGCCCGTGGCCGCCCATGTGGAGAGTCCGGAAGGCGTCCGCGTGGCCCTGGAAAACGGCGTGGACACCATCGAGCACGGTGCGCAGCCGGACGAAGAAATCCTGCGGCTTTTCAAAGAGCGGGGAGCGGCCGTCGTTACCACCCTCTCCCCGGCACTGCCCTATGCCCTGTTCGACCGTTCCGTCAGCCACTGCTCCGAGATGACCCAGTACAACGGCAAGATCGTCTTCGACGGCATCGTCGCCTGCTGCAAAGCCTGCCTGGAACGGGACATCCCCGTGGGACTCGGCACCGATACCGGCTGTCCCTACATCACCCACTATGATATGTGGCGCGAACTGGTCTATTTCAGCCGCTACTGTGGCGTGACGCCGGCATTTGCCCTTTACAGCGCGACGCTGGGCAACGCCAGAATCGCGCACATCGACAACCACGTGGGGTCGCTTGCGGCCGGCAAGACCGCCGATCTGGTGGTCACAAAGGACAATCCCTTAGAGGATCTGACCGCCCTGCGCACCATCGCGGCCGTCGTCACCCGGGGCCGCCTGATCGAAGAGCCGAAGGTGAAGAAGATGAAAGAGGTGGAACGGGAACTGGATAAATTCCTGTAAAAAGGATTCTCGCTTCCTATCCGCGGTTCACCTTTGCCGCTAGTCCGGGAAGCGCCTTCTCGAATTTCACGCCGTACCAGTGGCTCTCGTCGCCGATGGTCTTTTTCATACTCTCCACGGTGAAATCCGCGCTGATGCAGGCCGCGTCATAAACCGCATAGCCCTGCATCAGCGCGCCGACGAACGCGGAAGCGTAGATGTCGCCGGTGCCGTGCGAACTCTTTTCCAGCTTTTCGTGGAAATAATACCGCGTCTTCCCGTCCTGCCGGACCGCCACGCCAAGTCTGCCCGGTTCATAGCTGATGCCTTTCATCACCACGCAGCCGGCTCCCAGCGCCGAGACACGATCCAGCAGCGATTCGATATACGCTTCGTCTTTCGGCCCGTCGGTATAGGGCGTGCCGGTCATAAGGCAGGCTTCGGTGATATTGGGCAGGGTAATGTCCGCGATGCCGCACAAGCCGCCCATCTTCCGTGCGAATTCTTCCGTGAACCCGTGATACAGCTTCCCGTTATCCGCCATGGCCGGATCGACGATCCGCAGTTCCCCGGGAGCTAATGTCTGATCCATGATCGTCTGCACATATCCGATCTGGTCGATGCTTCCCAGATAGCCGGTATAGACCGCGTCAAAATGAATCCCTTCCTTCTGCCAGTGGCTGCCGATCGCCAGCATATCGCCGCTCAGATCGCGGAATGTGTACCCGGAAAACCCACCGGTGTGCGTGGAAAGCACAGCCGACGGCAGGATCGCCGTCTCGATGCCGCAGGCCGAGATGATCGGCAGCGCCACAGTCAGGGAACACTGCCCGACGCAGGAAATATCCTGTATTGTCAAAACCCGTTTGTC
>CAYYHX010000170.1:1408-4420 GCA_964471835.1 uncultured Hungatella sp. | reverse complement strand
TCCTTACCTGCGACCGTTCCACGATGGAGACTTATATCCTGACCGGCGTGGGCGGCATGTGCTACGGCGCCGGCGGCGGCTACATGGGTACTTTCCTGGCGACAGCCAAGAAGGAGCCCGACACCTACGGTGCGGACTTTGCTCTGGCCGCTGCTCCGTTCCCGGTACTGGAATCCGGCACGACGGTTCAGTATGGCGGCGCTTCCTATGACTATGCGACGACCTCCAAGGCTTCTGCGGCGATTACGGCTGACTGCCAGTATCCGGAGATCGCGGCCGCTTTCCTGAACTTCTGCTACAGCCAGAAGGGTCACTATGAGATCAACTTCGGCGAAGAGGGCGTCGCCTACACGATGGGCGCGGACGGCCCCGAGTACACCGATGAGATCATGTCGAATCCGAACGGGCTGTCTCCCGCCGTCGCGATGGCTTACCATGGCCGCGCCAACATGAGCGGTGCGTTTGTGCAGGATCCGTCCTACATCTTCGGCTACTATGCGGAGGATGCGCAGAAGGATGCCCTTCATATCTGGAATGACGGCACGGACAGCCAGAAGACGCTGATTCCGCCGATCACCATGACCTCGGATGAGGCGAACGAGTACGCGAGACTTTCCGGCGACATCGATACGACCATGAAGGAATACCGCGCGAAGTGGTTCACCATGGAGACCAATATCGATGACGAGTGGGATGCCTATATCGAGCAGCTGAAGGGCCAGGGTCTTGACCGTATGATCGAGCTCCAGCAGGCAGCGCTTGACCGCTACAATGCCCGCTAAATCCTGACCGGTTCGGGTTCCCGCCCTCCAACCGGCGGGAACCCCTTTCATCTTGCGTTTGCAGTTATTTCCAAAATAATTTTGAGAGGGGGAATAGGTCAACATGAGCAAAAAGGCAGCATCCGCAGCTCCCGCGGCGGCCGTCCCGGTGAACAATAAGACGAGCTGGGAAGTCATGAAGAAGAAGCTGTGGAAAAACCGTACGATTTACGTCATGCTGATTCCAATTGTCGTCTACTATATCCTGTTCCACTACAAACCCATGTACGGACTTATCATTTCGTTCATGGATTACAACCCGAGACGGGGAATCTCCGGAAGTCCGTGGGTAGGACTTCAGAACTTCAAAGATTTCTTCGGCGGGTACTACTTCGGGCGTCTGATGAGGAATACATTGAAGATCAGCTTCGCTTCTCTGATCTTCGGGTTCCCGGCCCCGATCATTCTGGCCCTGCTGATCAATGAGCTGAAGAACCGGAAGTTCTCCAGGGTCGTGCAGACCGTCACCTACATGCCGCACTTTATCTCCATGGTTGTATTCTGCGCCATGATCCGCGAGTTCCTTGGCTCCACCGGTTTCATCACGGAACTGATGGTGAAATTCTTCGGATACGACGGCAGGAACATGCTTTCCGTAGCCGGCTTCTGGGTACCGATGTATGTTCTGACCGATATCTGGCAGGGCGTTGGCTGGGGCTCCATCGTCTATCTGGCAGCCCTGACCGGAATCGACACGCAGCTCTATGACGCGGCTCGCGTGGACGGCGCCAACAAGTGGCAGCAGATTCTGAACGTTACGATCCCCTGCCTGATCCCGACGGTCATCACGATGCTGATCATGCGTGTCGGCCAGATCATGAGTATCGGCTATGAGAAGACGCTGCTTCTGTATAACGACGGTATTCTGGACACCGCTGACATCATTTCCACCTACGTCTACCGCATGGGTCTTGTCAGCCGGCAGTACTCCTATTCCGCCGCGGTCGGCCTGTTTAACTCAGTGGTGAACTTTGTTCTCGTTGTTACCGCGAATGCCGTGAGCAGGCGGTTCTCCGAGACCAGCCTGTGGTAAGAGGGGGTGCGTGATATGGCAAAGAAGAAAGACCTGGATATGATGGAGAGCGGCCCAAAGGTGCGCATCAGCACCGGCGAGCGGATCTTCGATGTATGCAATGTGATTCTCATGATCATTCTTATGATCATCTGCCTGTACCCGTTCTGGTACGTCATCTGCGGTTCCGTCAGCAACTCGATGCTGCTGATGGGACATTCCGGGATGATGTGGACGCCGCAGGGCTTCAGCCTGGCAGCTTACAAGCAGGTGTTCAGGACATCCTCGATCTGGAGAGGCTACGCTAACACGATCTTCTACGTCGTCGTCGGTACTGCCCTGAACATCTTCTTCACGCTTCTGGCCGCGTACTGCATCTCCAGGCGTGACCTGCCGGGCAAACGCTTCATCACGATGGCGATCATGTTCACCATGTATTTCTCCGGCGGCATGATCCCGGCGTTCTTGAACATTCAGGATCTGCACCTTTACAATACCCGTGCTGCGATCCTGCTGCCGGGCCTGGTCAACACCTTTAACCTGATCATCATGCGGACCGCGATGGTTTCCCTGGATGCGTCTCTGGAGGAGTCGGCCATGATCGACGGCGCCGGACACTGGACGATTCTGTTTAAGGTCGTCGTTCCGCTGACCAAAGCGACGATCGCCGTCCTGGTTCTGTACTACGGTGTGGCCCATTGGAACCAGTGGTTCAACTCCATGATTTACTTGGAGGACAAGACCAAGGAACCGCTGCAGCTTGTTCTGCGCCAGATCCTGATCATCAACGATATGTCAGATATGTCGGTCGGGAGCGATGCGGAAATGCTTTCGGAGACGATCAAGTACGCGGTTATCGTCGTTTCCACCGCACCGATCCTGTGCCTGTATCCGTTCCTTCAGAAATACTTCACCAAGGGCGTTATGGTCGGCGCCGTGAAGGGCTGATGCCGGACGGCTGATGCGGGACAACAGAAGAATGGACTGACTTACGCGCACCCATGCTTAGCCGGTATGGGTGCGTTTTTTGAGAAAATCAGTTTGGAATTTTTAGTCTGGTGGATTTAGTTTGAGAAACTTATTTCTGGGAAATTTATTTTGCAAGTTAATTTTATGCCGCCCGGTGGATGGCGGCGGATCGGAGAGAGGATTATGGAAAAGAAACAAAAGAAACGTTAT
>CAYYHX010000170.1:0-1308 GCA_964471835.1 uncultured Hungatella sp. | reverse complement strand
TGGATGGCGGCGGATCGGAGAGAGGATTATGGAAAAGAAACAAAAGAAACGTTATGCGCAGGTGGGGACGGGAAGCCGCGCCAGGATGTACTATGAAGCGATCTGCGGGACATTTCAGGAAAGCAGCGAGCTGGTGGGAATCTGCGACCTGAGCCGGACGCGGATGGAGTACACGAACCGCAGGATCGCGGAGAAGTTCGGGATGGGGCCGGTTCCCATGTATGATTACACGGATTTTGATAAAATGATCGCGGAGACGAAGCCGGACGTGGTGATCGTCACTTCCATCGACCGGACGCACCATGAATATATCACGCGGGCCATGGAACTCGGCTGCGATGTGATCACCGAAAAGCCGATGACGATTGACGAGAAGAAGGCACAGCAGATTCTGGATACGCAGGAGCGGACCGGAAAGAACCTGCGCGTGACCTTCAACTACCGTTATGCGCCGACCAACACGAAGATCCGCGAACTGATCATGGACGACACGATAGGCCAGGTGTTCTCGGTTCATTTCGAGTGGCTCCTGAATACGAAGCACGGCGCGGACTATTACCGCAGGTGGCACCGCAACAAGGCCAACAGCGGCGGCCTGCTGGTGCATAAGTCCACCCATCACTTCGATCTGGTGAACTTCTGGCTGGGGACGCAGCCGGAGACGGTCTTTGCCTTCGGCAAGCGGAATTTCTACGGCAAGGAGAACGCGGAAAAGCGGGGCGTGAAGAATTTCTACTACCGCTGCCACGGCAGCGATGCGGCCAAGGACGACCCGTTTGCCATCGACTTGGAATCGAATGAACTGTTCCGCGAGCTGTACCTGAAGGCGGAGGCTGACAGCGGCTATCTCCGCGACCGCAGCGTCTTCGGGGACGACATCAGCATCGAGGATACCATGAGCGTCCTTGTGGAATACAGGAACGGCGCGCAGCTGTCGTATTCGCTGAATTCGTATATGCCGTGGGAAGGGTATATCGTCTCCTTCAACGGTTCCAAGGGGCGCATCGAGTACCAGGTGCGGGAGAACTCCTATATTAACGGCGCGGGCGACCGGGCGAAGGAAGGGTCCCAGAACCAGAAGAGCATCGTCGTCTATCCGATGTTCGGCGAGTCTTACGAGGTGACGACGGAGGAAGGCATCGGCGGACACGGCGGCGGGGATTCGGTGATGCTGAACGATATCTTCGGCACGCCGGAGCCGGACCGCTTCCACAGGGCGGCGTCCCACATCGACGGCGCGATGTCGATCCTGACCGGAATCGCGGCGAACCACTCGATCGCCAGCGGACAGCCGGTGAAGATAAAGGA
>CAYYHX010000169.1:0-4428 GCA_964471835.1 uncultured Hungatella sp. | reverse complement strand
CATTCGCAGTACGTTCCTTTCCTTCCGCCGCGGCCGGCGCGAGCCCGGCTGCCTCACGGCTCCTTTCGGCTTACGCAGTTGACGCGGCCCGGCTGCCGCTTCGACGTAGGCCGCCTGCAGCTTCTTGGGGTCTGTCTCTCTGGCACGGTACAACCACGGCATAGTCTAACCGCGGCCCAGCTGCCGCACAACTCCTTTGGATCCGCCGCGCCGGTGCAACATGACCACGCAGCCGACTGCCACACAACTCCTTTCGGCCGGCCGCTCCGGTGCGGCATGACTACGCAACTCGGCCGCCGCGCCGCTCCTTCCGGCCGGCCGCTCCGCCGCGGGACCTCACCCCAGCCGGTACATCCGCCGCGCGTTCGCCTCCGTCACCGCGATGACCTCCGCCTCCGGGATTCCCTTCACCTCGCTGACAGCCCGCGCCACAAACGGCAGATACAGCGACGAATTCCGCTCCCCGCGGTGGGGAACCGGCGCCATGTAGGGGCAGTCCGTCTCCAGAAGCAGCCGGTCCATCGGCATATACGCCACGACCTCTTTCAGCTTTTTCGCATTCTTAAATGTCAGCACGCCGCCGACGCCCAGATAGAAGCCCATCTCCAGGTATTCCCTGGCGATCTCCACTCCGTAAGAGAAACAGTGGATCACGCCGCCCGTCTCCGCGGCGTTCTCTTCCTTTATGATATCCAGCGTATCCTTCGCGGCATCGCGGCTGTGGACGATGATCGGCAGCCCTGTCCGCCGGGCCAGCCGGATCTGCTGCCGGAACCAGTACTTCTGCAGCTCCCGTTCCGGCTCATCCCAATGGTAATCCAAGCCGATCTCACCCACGGCCACCACCTTCGGATGCGTACACATTTCCTCAAGCCATCGCACCGACTCTTCGTCTAACTCCGCCGAATCGCCGGGATGCACGCCCACGGAAGCATAGATGAACGGGTATCTCTCCGCCAGCGTAAGCGTCGTCTTCGTGGATGCGATGCCGGAGCCGACATTCACCACCGTGCCGATGCCGGCCGCCCGCAGGCCGGACAGCAGTTCGTCCCGGTCTTCCTCAAATGCTTCATCATCGTAATGCGCATGTGTGTCGAACAGCATTTTGTCTCCTCACCGCAGCAGTGTCATGCAAATCACATACAGAATCACCAGATGTACCGGATATGCCGCATAGAAGAAATATTTCAGGCGCATTTTCCCCTTCTCCCCGTTATACATGAGAATCGGAATAAATGCCAGCGGCGCCGTGGTTTCCCAGGCGATCAGGATGCAGCCGATCACCATCCGGAACCAGCCGCAGTTGCGGAACGCGTACAGCATCACGATGTAGAAGACACCGAACGCGCCGTAATCCGTATGAAGCACATCTCCAAGCACCACGAAACCGGCTGCCGCCGCCAGACCGACCCATCGGCTGTTTCCCTTTTTTTCAAAATAATCCAGCGCCATGATCGCCAGCAGGCCCAGAAGCAGCGTGAAGAATACGTTCTGGTCCTCTGGGTGCATCCAGGAGTGAAAGAACGCCAGATCAAACGGTATCTCCGAAATCAGGGCGAACAGGCCCAGCCGGAGGGCATATTTCTTCGGATCATGCGTGTGGACAAATCCTTCCGCGATCAAAAAACAGTAGATCGGGAACGCGATCCGTCCGATCGCGCGCAGCACGCTGTCCACGTTCCACCAGAAAAGGGCCGTATCGTAGGAAATGTCCAGCACTCCGGTATTGTATCCTTCTATGACGCCCATCTCCAGAAGCGCCGCCCCTATATGATCGATGATCATGGTGATCAGCGCGATCATTTTCAATGCGTTCCCGCTCAGGATCTGATATCTCTTGCGCCCGGACGGGGACACCTGTGTCTGTGTCTGCGTCTGCGGCTGCGGCTCCGCATTCTCCGCCGCCGGAACCGGCGCCATCTCCGTCTCCATCCCCATCCCTCCGAATCTGTCTCAGCCCATTCATTTACCGTCCGGCGATCAGCACGGTCTTCCCCTCGAACGCAAACCCGTACATTCGGATGCGTTCTTTCGCTACTCCCTCTTCCAGAAGCGTTTCCTCATACCGCCGCGCCTCAATCTGCCGCAGCGCGGCCTGTGCCGTCTCTTCCAGCGAACTTTCGGACTGCGCGTCCCGCACCTTAAACTCGATAATGATTCCGTCGCGGCTGTTGTTCCGCGGCGCCAGCATCACATCATAGCGCCCGAACCCGCTCTCCCTGTTTGAAGTGATCACATATTGATCCGCCAGATCCACGATCAGACCAAGGACGAAGCCATGGTAAAACCGTTCCGGCTCCGTATGGCCCGACGTTCCTGCGCCCGTATCGAAGAAACTGAACGTGGCAAGAGCCACCTGATTCATATAGGCGTTCATGGACGGAAGATCATTGCGCAGGAGCGCCCGTATGAAATCATTGTAATCCGATGTATAATCGGCGAACCATTCCTCTACCATCTGCCGGAACATCAGCCAGACTTCTTTGTTCGTCAGTTTGAGATCAAATTCCGTTAATCCGGTCGAAGGGTTTCTCTCGTATGCCACGATTGTCAGATAACCGCTGGCCAGAAGCAGGCTCCAGGTCGCGCTCACTCGGTGATCCAGCTGGCTCAAGACGATCTGCTCATCCAGCACTGTGTGAAATGTTTTCCCCTGCAGCAGATCTTCCATAACCATCTTAATCTCCCGGCTGCCGCCTTTGATCAGCCGGTTCGCCATCCCGTTGGAACTGGTATTGGCCCAGTATGCCGCGAATATCCCGGATGAGAGGAAATTCAGGATCGACCATGGATTGTAGATGTGCGTTTTATCGCCGAACCGGAATCCGTCATACCACTCGCGCACCTGCGGTTCAAAGCGCTCCATCCCATACTCCCGCAGCGCGGCGGAAACCTCCGGCTGCGTGAACCCGAACGCGTCCGCGTATTTTCGGGAAGATGATGTAACTACCTCCAGATTATTCAGATCCGAGAAGATGGAATCTTTGCTGATCCTGGTGATCCCGGTCATAATCGCCCGCTCCATATAGGGATTGGTCTTGAAGGTTGAATTGAACAGATTGCGGATAAATGCTATCACCTCATCCAGATACCCCTGCATATAGGCTTCCTGCAGAGGCGTATCGTACTCGTCCAAAAGGATGATAACCTTCTTTCCGTACAGGCGGCACAGAAAACCCGACATCGTCCGAAGCGACAGCGACGCCACATAATCTTCCATTTCCGGCGAAACCCTGCGGAAGAATGCGCGCTCCTGCTCAGTCAGGAAATCCTGATCCAGCAGGAAATAATATTGATTGAAAAGTTCCGTTATCATCTGGCATATCTTTTTCCTCGCGTCCGCAAAGGAAACCTCCTTCACGCCCGCGAAGCTTAGGGAGATCACCGGATAACTCCCCTGAAGCTTCCGGAACCGTTCATCGCGCCAGACGGAAAGTCCCTCAAACAGCCCGCCGCGGTCCGCACAGGAAACGGAAAAAAATTTTTCCAGCATACTCATCGTCAGGGTTTTCCCGAACCTTCGCGGCCTGGTAATTAACGTGACAGGATCACCGTACTCCCACCATTGGCGGATAAAATCCGTCTTATCCACATAAAAATAATGATTGCTGATCACCTGCTCGAAATCCTGATGGCCGATACTGACTGTTTCCATCCCCATCCCTCCGCGCCCTGATAACCTGAACAGCCCTTCTTTCAGCGGATCTCCGCCCCCGCCGGCATATCCTTCTCCGGCGTCATCAGAGCCAGATTGCCGTCGGCGTCCTCGGCGCACAGGAGCATGCCCTGAGACTCCAGCCCGGCCATCTTCCTCGGCGCCAGATTCACCAGTACCATAACCTTCTTGCCGACCATCTGCTCCGGCGTATAGCCGGCCTTGATGCCGCTTAAGATCTGACGAATCTCTCCGCCGATCTTCACCTGGCTGCAGAGAAGCTTCCTGGACTTCTTCACTTCCTCGCAGGAGATAATCTCGCCCACGGCGAACTGCAGTTTCTCAAAATCATCGTAGGTAATTTCGGGCTTCGTCTGCGGTTCGGCAGCCGCGTCCGCGTCCGGCCGGGCCGCGGCGCCCGCCGTCCTGTCAACCGCACGCCCATCTGCTGCATCGCCGCCCGCAGCCGTGTATGCCGAAGCTGCCATTCCTTCTGCCATTCCACCCGCCGCAGGCGCCGCTGCATCCGCCGTCCGAGTCTTCGCCGTTGCATCTGCCGCCTCCCGTGTTTCTCCGGCATCCGCCGTGGCGCACGCCGTTTCCCGCGCAGTCCGGGTCGTCGCCGTTGCATTTACCGCCGCCCGTGCCTCTCCGACTGTCGCCGCGGCGTCTGCCGTTTCCTGCACCTTCTCAGTCCTCGCCGCAGCGTCTACCGCCGCCCGTGCCTCTCCGACTGTCGCCGCGGTGCCTGCCGTTTCCTGCACCTTCTCAGC
>CAYYHX010000168.1:1652-4439 GCA_964471835.1 uncultured Hungatella sp. | reverse complement strand
CTTCCCCATACAGGTACGCAGCGATTGCCTTCACTTTATCCCCATAGGAGACATCCCCCCTGAGTTGGTCCGGTATCGGATATTTCCCCGTTTCATCCGCATGGATCCGGTATTCCGTGGCAACAGTCTGAACCTCCATATCCAGCACATAGCGTGTCACATAAGCTCTGGACGGATCACCGACATCCACGATCCGGTGACGGAACACCCCGCTGCGTATCTTCTCTTCCACTTCCGATTTGGAAAGGCCGTTCCCTTTATGGCCCGGCTGCGCTCCGGCGCTTCTTTTCGTTGGCTTTCTCCCGTTATAGGTGTTCGGCGCTTTCCATGGAGGCTCAGAAGACGGCGGCATGGAGGAATTCGAACTGTCATTCCCCAAGATCCTCTTCATGCGTTCATTGTCCGTCCGCAGGACAGAGTTTTCCTTTTCCAGCTCCGCATTTTTCTTCCGGAGGGAGGAAGTCTCTTCCTGAAGTACGCTGACTTTCTTCCGAAGAGCGTGGTTCTCTTTTTGGAGGCTTGTAACTTCGGCGGTGAGGGTTTTGATCTTCTGACGGTCCTGCTTATGCTCTGTCTCCATGGCATCCAGTTTAGCCATGACATCCATCAGCTGGTTGTATAATCCCTTTTCATAGTTGCCGCCCATCGCCGCCTATGCCTCCTTTCCGTGGCCTTTCTTATAGGGAATTATAGCATAATTCACGAAAAAAAGCGAATCGGCGCAAGGAACGGTTCCGTCAAAATGACGGTGGATACAGGGGAACGATATCGAAGCGGGAGGATTTATCCACATTTGAACCTTGCAGGAGAAAAAATACGGCTTAAAATTTCGTCACTTTTTATTTTTGAAATTTAGGGGGTGTCTGAACTGTTACGATTTTTTCTTTAGGCAACTGTCGAAAATCCGAAATGTTCTTGACAAAAGCGGAGCCGTAGATTACATTTACAGTAAGAAGCAGAATGAATCCGTCGGATGAAGAATCTGGGAGAGACTATCGGGTATAGGATCTCAGGATCTGTACGAGATGGCGCCGAAGGGGAAGTGGCAGCAAACTCTCAGGCAAAAGGACCGGGTTCGGACGACACTCTGGAAAGCAAAGACGCGCCGAAGAAGTAAAACCGCTTGCGGGAGAATCTTTCAGGCTAAAGAGACAGAGACGCACAGGACATACAGCGCACGCTGTTGTATGTTGCTGTGCGTTTTCGTAGGTTGGGATGCGGCAGCGGAAGGAAGCTCATCCGGCAGAAGTACAGCGAACGCATAGCGGCGGCTCTTGCTCTGAAGCGGCGCAGGGAAATGATGTCCCGTCCGGCGAAAACTGCCGAAATTATGAATAAGGAGGAATGGGAAAATGGAAAAGAAGACGCCACTGTATGACACGCATGTAAAGTACGGAGGGAAGATGGTTCCGTTCGCGGGCTATCTGATGCCGGTCCAGTACGGGGCGGGCGTGATCGCCGAGCATATGGCCGTGCGGACGGCCTGCGGCCTGTTCGATGTGTCGCACATGGGCGAGATCCTCTGCAGCGGGACGGACGCGCTGCGGAACCTGAACCATCTGCTGACGAACCAGTACGACGGCATGTACGACGGCCAGGCCAGGTACAGCCCGATGTGCAACGACGAGGGCGGCGTGGTGGACGACCTGATCGTTTACAAGGTGCGGGACGACCACTATTTTATCGTGGTGAACGCGGCGAACAAGGACAAGGACTACGCCTGGATGCGGGAGCACGCGTTCGGGGACGCCGTTTTTACGGATATCTCCGACGAGGTCGCCCAGATCGCGCTGCAGGGGCCGAAAGCGCCTGAGATCCTGCGGAAGCTGGTCGCGGAAGATCAGATCCCGGTCAAATATTACAGCTGCAGGTACCATTGTCCGGTCGGCGGGATGGACTGCATCATCTCCAGGACCGGCTACACCGGAGAGGACGGTTTTGAACTCTATCTGGCCTCCGCGGACGCGGCCAAGATGTGGGAACTGCTGCTTGAGGCCGGCAAAGAAGAAGGGCTGATCTGCTGCGGACTGGGCGCGAGGGATACCCTGCGCCTGGAGGCGGCCATGCCGCTGTACGGCCATGAGATGGACGACGCGGTCACGCCTCTGGAGGCGGGACTTGGCGTGTTCGTCAAGATGGGAAAGGAAGAATTCATCGGCAAACAGGCGCTGGAGCGGAAGGGGACATTGACCAGAAAGCGTGTGGGCCTGAAAGTGACCGGCAGGGGGATCGTCAGGGAACATCTCGACGTCTTTGCCGGCGGGACGAAGATCGGCGTCACCACGTCGGGGACATTTGCCCCCTATCTGAAAGCACCGATCGCGATGGCGCTTCTGGATACCGGATACACGGAGCCGGGTACGGCGGTGGAAGTGGACGTGAGAGGGAAAAAAGTGGCGGCGGAGGTTGCTGCGCTTCCATTTTATAAAAGGAACAAGAAATAAAAGGAAAAAATAAAAGAAAGAGAGGATCATCGTATGAATTATCCAACCGAACTGTTTTACAGCAAATCCCATGAATGGGTGAAATTTCTTGATGAGGAGACGGCGCTGGTCGGCCTGTCCGATTACGCGCAGAACGAGCTGGGAGATCTGGTCTTTGTGAACCTTCCGGACGTGGGAGACGAGGTGGAGGCCGGGGAGGCTTTCGCGGATGTGGAATCGGTGAAGGCGGTTTCCGACGTCTTTTCGCCGGTCACAGGCGTGGTGGCGGAGATCAATGAAGAGCTGCTTGACGCGCCGGAGAACATGAACCAGGATCCTTACGGGGCGTGGCTGATCAAGGTGG
>CAYYHX010000168.1:0-1552 GCA_964471835.1 uncultured Hungatella sp. | reverse complement strand
GAACAGGCGGAGATGCTCCACGAGATCGGATACGACAGCTTTGACGCGCTGTTCGCGCACATTCCGGACGCCGTGAAGGTAAAGAACCTGGATCTGCCGGAGGGAATGCCGGAGATGGACGCGCTCGCCCGGATGGAGGAACTTGCGGAGAAAAACGTACGGTTCCGCCACATTTTCCGCGGCGCGGGAGCGTACAATCATTATATCCCGGCAATCGTAAAGAGCGTAGTCTCGAAAGAAGAATTTGTGACGGCCTATACGCCCTATCAGGCCGAGATCAGCCAGGGGATCCTGCAGTCGATCTTTGAGTTTCAGACGATGATCTGCGAGCTGACCGGAATGGACGTGAGCAATGCTTCCGTCTACGACGGGGCGACCGCGGCGGCGGAAGCGGCGGCGATGTGCCGGGAGCGGAAGAGGCAGACGGCGCTGGTGTCCGCCGCTGTCCATCCGCAGGTTCTGGAAGTTATTAAGACCTACTGTTACGGGAGCGGCACGGAAGTGGTGGTCGTTCCGGAGAAGGACGGCGTGACCGACGCGGAAGCATTGGAACAGAGCTTGAATGAGACAAGCGCCTGCTTCTATATGCAGTATCCGAACTATTACGGCAATATCGAGGACGCGAAGCGTCTGGGGGAGATCGCCCACGGGGCCGGGGCGAAATTCATCATGGGGTGCAACCCGATTGCTTTGGCTGTGCTGCAGACGCCCGCCGAGTGCGGGGCGGATATCGCGGTCGGCGATGGACAGCCCCTGGGGATGCCGCTTTCCTTCGGCGGACCGTATCTGGGCTTTATGGCGGCGAAGGAGAAGATGGCGCGGAAACTGCCGGGGCGGATCGTCGGCGAGACCGTGGACAGCGAGGGCGCGCGGGCATTTGTCCTGACCCTGCAGGCCAGGGAGCAGCATATCCGCAGGGAAAAGGCAGGCAGCAACATCTGTTCGAACGAGGCGCTCTGCGCCCTGACGGCCGGCGTCTACCTGACGGCCATGGGTGAAAAGGGGCTTACACAGGCGGCGAACCTGTGCATTTCCAAGGCGCATTATCTCCAGCAGGAGCTTAAGAAGGCGGGACTGCGTCCGAAATACGCGCAGCCGTTCTTCCACGAGTTTGTGACGGTATCGGAGAAGAAGTCGGACGTTCTGCTGGCGGCGCTTCAAGACGAGGGAATCCTGGGCGGGCTGCCGTTAAATGACCATGAGATCCTCTGGTGCGCGACGGAGAAGAACACCAAGGCCGAGATCGAGCGGGTCGCGGCAATCGTGAAGGAGGCGGGCTGATGAAACTGATATTTGAACGCGGCACGGAGGGTCAGGGCTGTACGATCCTGCCGGAGTGCGATGTGCCGGAATTTTCCCTCGACGTGCCGGGACGGTCGGCGCCCCTGCGGCTGCCGCATGTGTCGGAAAATGAGATCAGCCGCCATTACACGGAACTTGCCGGGCAGGTGCACGGCGTGAACAACGGGTTTTACCCGCTCGGTTCCTGTACCATGAAATACAATCCCAAGGTGAACGAAGCGGCCGCGTCCCTGCCGGGATTTACGGACAT
>CAYYHX010000167.1:2350-4442 GCA_964471835.1 uncultured Hungatella sp. | reverse complement strand
ATGGATTACCGGGAGTTCTGGCAGGAGGAAAATGAATCGGTGCGGGAGCGGTGGGAGCTTTCCATGGAGCGCATCGCTCTGATGGCGACGGAAGAGACGGTTCCGGAACCCTACCGGAGTTATTTCCGGTCGGCGGCGGTGCTGATCGGCAAAGCGGCGGCGGTGTATGAGTTATCCGAAACCGGGCATTTCCGTGCGCTTCCGGCCGGGAAGCTGGCGCAGATCAACGCCGGGCTGTATGCCGACCTTACTCCGGGGCAGTACGAGAAAAGCTATGCCAATCCGGCCTACGCCGCGGCGTGCCTGGGAGAAGACTACGGGAAGCTGCTCTGTTTCCTGTACGCGGAGATTCGCGGGGAGATCGCATTTTCCCATGAATGCCGTCTGACGGAGATGACCATCTTAAATGAGCTCTTTATCGAGATTTACAATATGTTCGAGGAGGACGGGCTCCCTGATCCGAAACGCATCCGGGAGGCCATAAGCTGGTTTGCCGGCGATTATTCTGAGCTGACGGCGGAATACCGTCTGCGCGAACAGGTTGATCCCGCGCTCTCATTTGCGAAAGATATCGTAATGAACGAGGATCTGTCCGATCTGAGGTATCTTTATTTCTACGGGGAATACGTGTCGGAGCAGGAGCTGCAGACGGCCAGGTTCCTGAACAGCCTGCCGCAGGAGACGATCGACTGCATGGCGGACACCTTCACGGAGGGGTACCGCCGCGGCTTTACGGTCATGAATGTGGACCTGTCGAAGAAGAAAACCGTAGAAATTGTCTATGAGCTCGGATTCGAGCGCATGGTGCGGAAAGCGATTGCGAATTTCAGCGCCATGGGGCTGCAGGCGGTTCTCCGCCGGACCGGTGTCTGGTCCATGGACCGGTGGGGCGGACGGAAGTCGGGGTATCACGGGAGTTCCGTCAACCGGCAGTACGATTATGACCACCGCTATGACGCGGCGGCCTATTACCGGAAAGCTTATACGGACCGCCGTCTGGCCGTGCTGGACACGGCTTATGAGACATGGAAACGGCAGTGTGCCGATTATGCGGGGCCGGCCGTGATCGATACTTTTGGCGAAGCGGGATTTGAGCCGGTCAATAAACCGGAAGCATGGGCGCTTACGGAAAAGCAGGAGAAACTGCGGCTTGCGGAAACCGGTGCGGCCGCCCTGCTGCGGGAACGCTACATACCGGAAGAAGAAACCAGTTTCACGATTATCGCATTTCCCCGTCCCTCCATCGGCCCCGATTTCAGGGAGATCTTTGCGGAGACGATCCGCATCAATACGCTGGACAATGGGCGCTACCAGGCGATCCAGCAGCATATCATCGACCGTCTGGATCGTGCGGAGTATGTGATCGTTGCCGGGGCGGGAGACAATCACACCCGCATGAAGGTGATGCTGCATCCGCTTGCCGATCCCGCGACGCAGACGAAGTTCGAAAACTGCGTGGCGGATGTGAATATCCCGCTGGGGGAGGTGTTTACCTCCCCGGTGCTTGCCGGCACCGAAGGTGTGCTGGAGGTCAGCAGCGTCTATATCGGCGAGTTCCGGCTGAAGGATCTGCACATCGAATTTGCGGATGGGCGGATCACGGATTACAGCTGCCGGAATTTTGACGATCCGGCGGAGAACAGGAAACTGATCCGGCAGCTGATCCTGCAGAACCATGATATGCTTCCCATCGGGGAATTCGCGATCGGCACCAACACCGCCGCTTACGCGATGGCCCGGCGGTTTGGCATCCTTGACCGTCTGCCGATCCTGATTGTCGAGAAAATGGGTCCGCATTTTGCGGTCGGCGATACCTGCTATGAACGCATGGAGGACAAGCCCATGCATAACCCGGACGGCAAAGAGGTGGTCGCGAAAGAGAATGAATGTTCGGCCCTGCGCCATACAGAGCCGGAGAAGGCGTATTTCAACTGCCACACGGACATCACGATTCCTTATCGGGAGATCGGAGAGATCTACGGCGTGACGGCGGCGGGAGAGAAGCTGCCGGTCATCGCGGACGGGCGGTTCGTGGCGCCGGGGACGGAACTGCTGAATGAGGCGCTTTCGGAGGTTGACGGGTGAGCGGAAC
>CAYYHX010000167.1:0-2250 GCA_964471835.1 uncultured Hungatella sp. | reverse complement strand
CGCAGAGCCAGAAGATAGCCTGCGTCCGTGGGATACTGCGTGAAAGTGACCGGCATGTCCAGTCCGCCTTCCATTTGCTCCAAAACGTATTCGCGGCTGGTCAGCTGTTCTAAGAGAAGCAGGGCGCGCAGGTCGCAGAGAGCTTCGTAGAAAACCGCCATACGGATGGATTCGAGCGGTTCGCCGTCCGGGCCGGGATAGACCAGGAACGCGTCGCCGGACGGGAACGCGCCGTCCGCATCGGTGACGGTAAACGGATCGATATGGCGGCGCGAGAGACGGGAATTATAGAAATTAAATCCCCAATGCAGGAATCCTTTTACCCGGTATTTGTACAGCTGCAGGCCGATGATCCGGTTGCGGGCCGAGGGCATGCCGAAGAAACGGTTGGAAACACGGAAATTTTGCGCACAGCAGTAGTACACCCACAGGTCTTTCGGGCATTCGCCCGCGAGAAACGGCTCCAGCGCGTCGGTGGCTATGACGGGCGTTTCGCAGATCCCTTCGGTAAAATACGGATAGTAACTCATGGCGTCCATTACCGGGAAACCTTTCAGGAAAGCGGCCGTCTGTTCCTTTGCCGCCCGGTACTGCGTTATGCAAGATTCGTCAGGTTCGTCGGAAATATGGAAAACCGTCCGCTCCCGGATATGCAGCCGGTCGAGCTCCGCCGTCAAGGCAGGCAGGAAAGCCAGCAGGAACTGCCGGTAGTCCTCCCCGAGCGCATCGCTTTCCCATCCGAAACGCTTCTCCAACTTACCGTTCTTAGTGACCATGATCTTCGGGCAATGGGCGGCTCCCCACTGGGTATAGAGATGCACCATCTCGAAATACTGTATGCCGCAGTCCAGGCACATGGCCACCCAGCGCCGCAGCCTGGCGAAATCAAACGAATACGTATCATCTGTTACTTTGACGTCAACCAGCTGGATCGTCGTTCGTTCCCCGCCGGCCTCGGTGTCCAGCGGAGGCGTGAAGAGCGGCGTGAGGATCATGCTCAGTCCGCGCCGCACGCCCAGCCGGATCTGGCGCCGCATATATTCCCAGTGGAGGTCGGAGAAAACCGGGATATGGTAATAATCGGCGATGCAGTCCCCGTGGAACCATTCCGAGACGATCAGTTTCTGCGGCGGCAGGACGGCGTCGATGACTTCGAGATGTGTTTCGACGGTCAGAAGGAAGGATTTTTCGGAATCATCCTGCGATGTCTGTCTGGCCGCGGAATTCGCGGGCGGCGTCTGGCCGGCCCTGACTCGCAGCCGGACCGGATAGATCCCGGCCGGCGTATCCCCGCCGGCTTCGATCTCCACCCAGAATGCAGTCCAGACCCCGAACGGGATCGAGCATTTCCCGTCCGCAAGCGGCGCCAGCAGATCAGGGTATAGACCGGGCCGCGCGGAAAGGATATTCCCGTCGCGGGTATCGTTTACCGGAAGTTCCGATGGCATCAGAACGACCCGCCGCAGCGTGATCCGCGCGGGGAGGGGAGATTCCACAGTAATCTGGATGTCCGCCTCCGCTTTCCCTTCCTTCATCGGTTCGTTTTCCTTTTCCGCGTTGACGGCCGGCCGCAGGGCCAGCTGGAAGGAGAACGTATCCTTCTTCAGCATCGTAAACGCAGAAGGCGTGCCGGCGGCAGTAGCGTCACCTGCAGCCGGACGCGATGCAGAAAGAACGGCGGCGGCATTTTCTGCAGTCAGACGTAACGCAGAGGGCGCGCTGCCAGAGTTGTCTTCTGTGAACTGGCATAGTGCAGAAAACGCGCCGGTCTCATTTCCGGCATATACTGAGAATGGAACAGAGCAGGCCGCGGGGGTCTGTTCCGGAAAAATCTTCTCCAGGCTGGATGTGATAACGGACTGGATATCCATAGAATGTTCTCCCTGCAGCAAAAAACCCCAGAATCGCTTCTGGAGTTTCGAATCCCTGTTCTTCATGCCCTTTCGATCCGTCCGGAACGCAGTCACGCCCTCTCGACCCGTCCGGAACGCAGGCAGGAAGTACACACATACATCTTCTTGGTTCCGCCGTTGACCTTCACCCGAACGGACTTCACATTGGTTTTCCAAATCTTGTTGGATCTTCTATGTGAATGGCTGACCGCGTTCCCGAAGAGAACGGGTCTTTCACAGATCTCACATTTCGCCATGATCACACCTCCTTATAACCGATTAGAACCCTGTACCCGGTTCCACAACAGTTGTATCTTACCAGATCGCGGGAGAATTTGCAAGCAAAATTTTCTCAATG
>CAYYHX010000166.1:2110-4443 GCA_964471835.1 uncultured Hungatella sp. | reverse complement strand
GAGGTGTCCGCGCTTCTGGGCCGTATGCCTTCCGCCGTCGGCTACCAGCCGACGCTGCAGACGGAGATGGGCGCCCTGCAGGAGCGCATTACATCCACGCGCAGCGGCTCCATCACATCGGTGCAGGCCGTATATGTACCCGCCGACGACCTGACGGACCCGGCTCCTGCCAATACTTTCGCCCATCTGGACGCGACCACGGTCTTAAGCCGCTCCATCGTAGAGCTCGGCATCTACCCGGCGGTCGATCCGCTGGAGTCCACTTCCCGTATCCTTGATCCGCGCGTCGTGGGCGAGGAACATTACGAGGTGGCTCAGAGAGTCATCCAGGTGCTGCAGAAGTATAAGGAGCTGCAGGACATCATCGCTATGCTGGGAATGGACGAGCTTTCCGAGGAAGACAAGCTGACCGTGTCCCGTGCGAGAAAAGTGCAGCGGTTCATGTCGCAGCCGTTCTTCGTGGCCGGCCAGTTCACCGGCCTGGAGGGGCGCTATGTGCCGCTTGGTGAGACGATCCAGGGCTTTAAGGAGATCCTGGAAGGAAAGCATGACGATGTGCCGGAGGGATATTTCATGAACGCCGGCAGCATCGACGACGTGCTGGCGAAGGTAAAGGGATGAGCGGCCCTGCCGGTGCATACGCCGCACAGGAGGATTCAGAATGGCTGATTTATTTCGACTGCGAGTCATCACGCCCGACCGCGTCTTCTACGACGGGGACGCGTCGATGGTCGAGCTGACTACCACCGAAGGCAATATCGGCGTTTACGCCAACCATATTCCTGCGACCGAGATCGTAGCGCCGGGCATCCTGCGGATCCACGAGGAGGGCGGGGTGAAAAGGGCCGCGCTGATGGCTGGTTTCATCGAGATCCTGCAGGATCAGATAACCGTTATGGCCGAGGTGGCCGAGTGGCCGGAGGATATCGACGTGAAGCGTGCCGAGGAAGCCAGGTTCCGCGCCGAGAGACGACTGAAAGACCGCTATCCGGGTACGGATGTGATGCGGGCGGAGCTGGCGCTGAAGCGTGCCATCGTCCGCCTGGAAGCGAAGGGAGACTGATGATGCGTGACACAACGCTGGTTATTATGGCTGCCGGTATCGGCAGCCGATTCGGCTGCGGCATCAAGCAGCTGGAGCCGGTCGGCCCCGGCGGCGAGATCATTATGGATTATTCGATCTATGACGCCCTGAAGGCCGGATTTAATAAGGTGGTATTCATTATCCGCAGGGATCTGGAACAGGATTTTAAGGAGATTATCGGCCGCCGCATCGAGCGTGTGGTTCCCGTGGAATATGCCTATCAGGAGCTTGAGGACCTGCCGGCCGGTTTTACCGTACCGGAGGGCCGCAAAAAACCGTGGGGGACGGGGCAGGCGCTTCTGTGTACGAAGGGACTGATCCGGGAACCGTTTCTGGTGATCAATGCGGACGATTATTACGGCAGGGAGGGATTTCCGTGCCTCCATGACTTCATGGTGAACCGGATGGAGGAAGGCGGGGACGTCTATGACATGTGCATGGGCGGGTTCCTGCTGGAAAATACGTTAAGTGAAAATGGGGGCGTCACCCGCGGCGTCTGTCAGGTGAGCGGCGGCGGCTATCTGGAAACGGTTGTCGAGACGTATGACATCCGGAAAACGGCTGACGGGATCACGGCAAAAGACGAGTCCGGCGCGCCGGTCCGCGTCCCTTCCGGCTCCCATGTTTCCATGAATATGTGGGGGCTTCCGGCCGCGTTCCTGGATGAACTGGAAACGGGGTTCCCGGAATTTTTAGCATCGCTGAAGGACGGCGATGTCAAGTCGGAATACCTCCTCCCCTCGGTCATCAACCGGCTGGTGAACGTCGGGAAGGCCCGGGTGCGGGTTATCGAGACGCCTGACAAATGGTTCGGCGTCACTTATAAAGAAGACAAGCAGACGGTGGTGGATTCCCTGCGCGCGCTGATCGCGGACGGCGTCTACCCGGAGCCATTGTTCAAGTAAAGCAGTAAGATGAAATTAATGAAACGTGCCGCCATCCTGGCCGGAATCTTCCTGGCCGCGGTTGGCATCTATCTTGTCGTATCATGGAACAGGGCGGATGAATCGGAGACGGTGTACACCTTGATGGAGGCGCCGTCTCTGCCTGTCGTATACGCGGAAATGTACGGGTCGGAGGCGAACCGGCTGGCCGGTTTCACGCAGGAAATGAATGGCTCTGTGGCAAGGGAAAGCTTGGTAATCCTGCCGGAAGACCGGAAACTTCCGCTTACGATCCGGGAATACGGGACGGCCCCGCTGTCTGTCAGCTATGATATCCGCAGCCTGGACGGCCAGCGGCTGGTGGA
>CAYYHX010000166.1:0-2010 GCA_964471835.1 uncultured Hungatella sp. | reverse complement strand
CCGGGGAACGGAATATCTGCTGCACATTCGGATGGAGACAGAGCTTCACGGGCAGCTCCATTACTATACCAGGATCCTGTGGCCGGAGGAGGATCACGGACAGGAGATGCTGGCGCTGGCGAAAGAATTTTCCGCAAGATCGTTAGATGAAACAGAGGCTTCGTCTCTGGTTACTTATATGGAAACAACGGACACGGCGGACAACTCATCGCTTGGAGACGTGACGCTGAAATCCAGTTTCTCCCAGATCACCTGGGCGGGCCTTGCGATGGAGCCGGCGGGCGAGATGCAGGCGGCGCTTCGGGAGATGAGCGGCACGATGGGACAGGTCAGCGTGACCTATCAGGTGAGCCGCCAGTCCGAGGAGGGCAGGACGGAACTCTATGATGTCGAAGATTATTATACGATGCGGTGGGACGAGAAGCGGATCTATCTCATGGATATGAAGCGGACAGCGAACCAGGTGTTCGCCGGACGGGAGGAGGATTTCTCCGGTAAACGCATCACATTGGGGATCGGCACCGATGAGATGGTGAAACGGAAGCGGAGCGGGAACGGCCGGTACCTGGCGTTCGTGTTCAACAGGGATCTGTGGCTGTATGATCAGGATGGCAGCCGGGCGGTAAAATTATTCTCCTTCCGTTCCGACGCGGACGATACGGGGCGCAGCGGTTACGGCCGGCACGATATCGAGATTCTTTCGGTAAAAGACAGCGGAGAGGTTCATTTCCTGGTGTACGGGTACATGAACCGGGGAATTCACGAGGGAAGCCAGGGACTCAGCATCTGCCGTTACAATCCGGACCGCTCAGGCGCAATTGAGGAGGAGTTTTTCATCCCGTCCGCGGAATCTTTCGACGAACTGCAGATGGACGTGCGGAAGCTGTGCCATCTGAGCGGGCAGGATATGCTGTACCTGTTCGTTGACCGTGCCGTATTCGCCGTGGACATGACAAGCGGCGAGTATATGGTGGTGGCCCAGAACCTGGCGGACGGCGCGTACGCGGTGAGCGAGGACCAAAAGCGGTTTGCCTGGCAGGAGAGCCAGACCCCGGAAGGGACAGGAACCATTTATCTGCTGAATCTGGACACCGGCGCCAAGCAGGAACTTTCCGCCGCGCAGGGATCGGTGCTGTATACCCTTGGTTTTGTACAGGGGGATTTTGTCTACGGCATGGCGGAGGATGGCGCGGGGTGGATGAGCAACGGAAGGCCGGAGGAGGCGCCCCTGTATGATATCGAGATTGTGGACGATACGCTTAAGAACCAGTCAAGCTATACCCCGGCCGGAATGTATATCGCGAATGTAGAGGTTGAGGAAGACCGGATTCATCTGGACCGCATGGTGAAAACGGGGGAAGATACGTATGAATACCGCGACAGCGATACGATCGTCTGCAATACGGCGGAGGAAGCCCCCTATATGGAGGGGATCGGCTGGTACGCTTCTGAGGTGCGGAGGAAAATTTATTTTATCCAGCTGGATCAGGAAGTAAGCCGGACACGCGGCGTCCGGATCTCGACGGCCAGCCATATTTCCTACGACCAGTCGGAACGGCTGGAGCTTCATTCCGACGGACAGAGACAGGAAACGCTGTTTTACGCGTATGCCCGCGGACGCCTGCAAGGGGTCTATACGGATCTGGCGCCGGCGGTGCAGGCGGTTTATGAGCTTATGGGTATCGTAACCGACGGACAGCAGCGAATCCTGTGGGACCGTGTGAACCGGCCCGGCGCGCGGTCGTTAAGCGATCCGCAGTCCCTGGCGTATGAAATGACTGCGCGTCTGGAAGGCGCCGGAACGGGTACGGCGGCGGACGGGCTGATGCTGCTGGACGGGCGCGGGCTGACGCTGCGGGAGACGCTGTACTACATCGGACGCGGCTGCCCGGTGCTGGCATACACGGAGAGCGGTTCCTGCCTGATTCTGTACGGGTATGATCAATTTAATGTGAGCGTGCTGAATCCGGACACCGGCGAGAAGTACAAGCTCGGACTGGGCGACGGGAC
>CAYYHX010000165.1:0-4468 GCA_964471835.1 uncultured Hungatella sp. | reverse complement strand
ATGGGGTCATAGCTCAGCTGGGAGAGCACCTGCCTTACAAGCAGGGGGTCACAGGTTCGAGCCCTGTTGGCCCCATACCAATACGATATGGCGGAATAGCTCAGTTGGCTAGAGCACACGGTTCATACCCGTGGTGTCGAGAGTTCAAATCTCCCTTCCGCTACTGAAAAAGAATCAGTCGCTTCGGCGGCTGGTTCTTTTTGCGTAAACGGATAGAATGATAAATTACAGATAAGGATGCCTGTACGGAGCGGGTTCCGGCCCTACGTACAAGCCGTATGCGTCGCAGATCCAGTAGGTTCCGTCTATGTCCACGCGGCACCACTGGTGTTCCCACTGGTTCTCATTTACATGCTCATACGGGATTCCCAGCATATTCAGGCATAATCCCGTCGTCCTGGTGCATCCCGCGCAGGAAGCAACTCCCAGGACTAAGTATCCGTAAGGATCGTTGTAATGATTGTCGCTGGTAGAATACTGCACCTGTCCGCCGTCAAACATGCGCCTTAAGGAAGATGCAATCCCGTAGAGCTGTTCCTCTCTGCTGAGGCCGGCAAGCGGGGCGACGATTGCGACCGCGGCGTCATAAGCCGCCTGAAATTCCTGATCGGTACATTTCTTCTTGAGGCTCGCCAGGTTGGCTAGCTGATCCACGGGAACCAGCGAAACCGCCGCCTGCGAAGCCTGCGCATCCTCGTTCTGTCCGGGATCCGCCTGCCGCAGCTGAACCGCGCCGTTTTCATCCTCCCAGGCTCCGGAGGCATTGACCCGGTACCCATCCGGCGTAATACAGTCCGTATACAGATATCCGGCGCTGTTGAAGCAGTAACATTCCGCCGTCCCGTCCCCGTCTCCGTCGATCCATTTCCACTCGCTTACCGGATAGCTTCCGTCATCTTCCCGCCACCACCAGCCGGATCCGTCCTCCTGCCAGGAACCGGCGAAAGCCGGTATGCTCACGGACAGGGCCAGAATAGCCAGCGCCGCCGCAAATATCCCTTTCTTCTTCATCGCTTCTGTCTCCTTTCCTAATCATATGGCCGCCCCGGGGATCAGCCGGCCTGCTCTCTGACGGCTCCGGAACGCCTGGCCGCCTCGCTTACCCGCTCCGCCACATGGGGAGCTACCCGGGGGTCAAGGGCCGAGGGGATCACGTATTCCGGACACAGCTCGTCAGGCTCTACCAGCTCGGCGATCGCCCTTGCCGCCGCCATCTTCATCTCGCTGTTGATCTCTCTGGCCCCCGCGTCCAGAGCACCCCGGAAGATGCCCGGGAAAGCCAGCACATTGTTGATCTGATTGGGGAAATCGGAACGCCCCGTACCCATGACCTTCACTCCGGCCGCCATCGCCTCGTCATACATGATCTCGGGTACCGGATTCGCCATCGCAAAGACGACCGGATCCGGATTCATCCCCGTTATCATCTCCGGCTTCAGGAGGCCGGCGGCCGACACGCCGATGAACACGTCCGCCCCTTCCAGAGCCTCCGCCAGGCCGCCCCGGCGGTCTTCCGGGTTGGTAATCTCACAGAGCATCTTCTTATGCCCCGTGATCCCCACGGGCCGCTCCCTGTAAAGGATCCCGTTCCTGTCTACGGCGATCACATGCCTTACCCCGATGGACACCAGCATCCGTATGATGGCGGTTCCCGCCGAACCGGGGCCGCTGAGCGCCACATGAATGTCCCCGATCTCCTTTCCCACCACCTTCAGGGCGTTGAGAAGGGCCGCCGTCACCACGATAGCTGTGCCGTGCTGGTCGTCATGGAAGACCGGGATGTCCAGCTCCTCTTCCAGCCTGCGCTCGATCTCAAAACATTTGGGCGCGGCGATGTCTTCCAGGTTGATGCCGCCGAAGACAGGCGCGATCTGCTTCACAGCCCGGATGATCTCCTCCGGATCCTTCGTATCCAGGCAGATGGGAAATGCGTCCACCCCGCCAAACCGTTTGAACAGGATGGCCTTGCCCTCCATCACGGGGATGGCCGCCTCCGCGCCGATGTCGCCCAGGCCCAGCACGGCTGTGCCGTCGGTTACCACGCCGACCAGGTTGCCCTTGGCGGTATATTTGAACACATTCTTCCTGTCTTTTGCGATCTCCCGGCAGGGTTCCGCCACGCCGGGAGTATAGGCGGTGCTCAGGTCATCCCGGTTCTCCAGTCTTACCTTGCTGGAAACTTCAATTTTCCCTCTGTGTCCGCTGTGTAGTTTCAATGCTTCCTCATAATAATTCATGTTCCTGCTCTCCCTGGCCTGTTCTCCTGTAAACGCCGCGCGGCAGGTAAATCCTCTACGCGCAGACAGGCTCCCTCCCTGCCCCCTTCCGCCGGTCCGGCAGCGGCGGCGGAGCCATGGAACCTTTCCTATTATAATTGCAAGAGCGGGAAATTACAACTTCAAAAATGAAAAAAGGAAAAGAAAGAAACAGTCCAAAACAGCCGGGTACCGACTGCGAGAACGGTATCCGGCTGTTCTATCTCTTACCGGTTCATTTTTCCTGTATCTCCGGATCGGAAGCGGAGTACCGAGGAAACATTTTCTGCCGTATTACTTCGCCAGATGCGTCGTCATGCCTTCGTTGTACAGCTCCATCCGGTCGTCGATGACTTCCTGGAAGCCGGCGTCCAGATATTCCTGCGAATACTGGTCATACAGGGCGTCGAACTCTGACGGATCGGCCTGCACCAGCTTGTCGCGGTACTCGACGTATTTGGCCTGCAGCTCGGTGCCGTATTCGCTCACGGCTTCGACGGCGCCGCCGAACATGCAGTCGGTCACGGCCCAGCCCTTCTTGGCCGCTTCCTGCTTATTGTGGTAGTTCTCGATCAGAGCGTCGGAGAAATCCACCGGCAGACCCTGAGGAGAAGTGGTCCTGATGCTGTCCTCGGCCGATCCGTAGACACGGGAGGCCACGACCACGCACCAGTAGTCTACGCTGTTGTTGTAGCCCTGCTTGCACTCGACGGGCTGGTCGCCGTAAGGCACGGACTCCGGCACGCCGTCAACCATGTTGTAGGTCTCGCCCTCGACGCCCCACTGCATCGTGAAGAGGTTCTCCGGCTGGATCATCCACTCCATGTACATCTGGGCGGCCTTGATCTCGTCCTCCGTCGCCTGGGAGGAGAAGCCGATGATCATGCCGAACGGGTTATCCGAGCGGTAGGCGGGAACCGTGCCGGCCTCGGTATCCTCGGTCAGAGACTGCACGTTGACCGCCAGCTCGGCGTCCGGATTGATCTCATAGAAGGATTCCAGCCAGTCCATACTTGCGGAAATGTATCCGCCGTATTTATAGGTCTTGCCGTTGATGAAATTGGCCTTCGCGGTCTCGGTGTCGATGGTATAATACTCCGGATCGGTGATGCCCAGGTTGTACTCTTCGTTGAGGAACTGCAGGAGTTTCCGGTTCGCCGAATAGCCGAGGGACGGGATGTTATAGTCGCCGTACTTCACCCATTCTTCCTCATCCAGCGGGAACTCACGGTAGGCATACGTCTGGTCGGCGCCCTGGCCGGACAGGATCATGCTGCCGCCGCCGGGATGCTCCGCGATGCCGGCGTCCATGATCTTCTGCATCGCATCCAGATACTCCGCGCGGGTCGCCGGGATATGGTCATAGCCCACTTCTTTCAGCCAGTCCATGCGCACCCATTCTACATAGGTGTAAGGGGTGTCATAGTATGGCCTCTCGGACAGCGCGAACACGTTCTGGCCGTCCAGCGCGATGTACTGGGTCAGGCCCAGCTCCTCCATCTTGCCGTAGTAGGTGGGGGCGATCTGCGCGAAAGCGTCCACATCGTACTCCGTCAGATAGCCGTCCGTCGCCCAGGTAGCGACCTTGTCATAGTCATACTCCATCAGGATCGTCGGAAGATCCTCGGAGGAAGCAAGCAGCGCGTACTGCGTCATAACGTCGGAACGCGGGATCGGCGCGTACGTCACGGTGATGTTGTACTTGTCGCCGAAGTTCTCCTGCACCCATTTGGTCCAATAGTTGTTTGTCACATCCGGGACGCCTTCCTGTCCTCTGTCATAGACGGGGATCGTGATGCTCACGTTCTCAGCGAATGGCTCCCAGCTGTCGATGCCGGCGCCGCCGGATGCCGCCGCTGCTGTCGTCTCCTCGGCTTCCGCCGCGGTTGTCTCCTCCTCGGCGGTTGTCGTCTCTGCCGCGGCCGTCGTCGTCTCTGCCGCCGCGGTCGTCGTCTCTGCCGCTGCGGTCGTCTCCGAGCCGGCTGCCGTCGTCTCGCTGTCGGAACCGCCGCCGCAGCCTGCCAGCAGGCTTGCCGCCATGACGCCCGTCAGGACGACCGCGCCAAGTCTCTGGAGATTGGTTTTCTTCATAATAATTGCCCTCCTTCTAAAATTTTTGAAAATGTATAGCACCGGCTTTGCCGGGAAGCTATCCTGTCCGCTCTCATCCCTTCACCGCGCCTACCATGACGCCCTTGACAAAATATTTCTGC
>CAYYHX010000164.1:3375-4469 GCA_964471835.1 uncultured Hungatella sp. | reverse complement strand
CTGACTCCTCCTGTCGCGTTCTGCGCCGGAACTGCCCTGACTTCCGTCGTCCCGGCCGTCCGCATAACCGGCCTGGCTTCTGCCGCCTCGGTCCCCGTCACGGCTGACCTGCCCCTGCAGACGTATGCCGTCTCCGGCAGACGCCGATTGCCCGGCAGTCCCCTGCTGCCCGGACAAGGAACCATTCTGTCCCTGAACCCGGATGCCCTCTGTCCGACCCTCCATACCGTTCTGAGAACGTGTGCTTTCCCGTGTTCCGGAAAGTGTTTTCTCACTGGAATTTATCTCCGGTGCGGGTACTGCGTCAGCCCGCTGCACGGCAGGAGCCGCGGCTGTTCCTGCCGTGCTCGCTCCTGTCGGCGACTGCCCTGCGGCATTCAGAGAACCCGCGGCCGTCGGCTGTCCGGCTGCCCCCTGCGGTCTTGCGCCGGCTGCCGGCTGGCCCTGCGGCTGCATACCGGACGGATACTCACCCGCCGGATTCTGCGCAGGGATGCCTGCTGCTCCCTGACCCTGCGGACGCACTCCGGACGGAGTCGCTCCCACCGGATTCTGCGGACGGACGCCTGCGTCACCCTGACCTTGCGGACGAACTCCGGACGAACTCGCTCCTGCCGGATTCTGCGGACGGACGCCTGCTGCCCCTTGGCCTTGCGAACCTACTCCGGGCAAACTTGCTCCCGCCGGATTCTGTGGACGGACGCCTGCCGCTCCCTGACTTTGTGAACCTGCTCCGGACAAACCTGTTCCCGTCGAACCCTGCGGACGGACGCCTGCCGCTCCTTGCTGGCGCATTCCCGCCGGCATACCGTTCTGGCCCTGCGGGCGCATGCCGTTTGGAGCCGCTCCCTGCGGACGCATCCCGGTCGGAGCCGCTCCTTGCGGACGCATCCCGTTTGGAGCCGTTCCCTGCGGACGCATCCCATTTGGAGCTGCTCCCTGCGGCCTCGCTCCGTCACGGCGTCCCTGATTCTGGCCCGTGCGAGCGCCTTTCATCGTCTCCGCATTCTGCGGTCTGTATACTGCAATCAATTTCTTCTTCGGCGCCGGCGCACCATTCGCTCCGGCTGTTGGCCTTTGTCCTGGGGCAGCCG
>CAYYHX010000164.1:1914-3275 GCA_964471835.1 uncultured Hungatella sp. | reverse complement strand
TCTCTGTCCTGGTGCAGCTCCCGCCCCCGCAGAAACTCCCGTCCCGGCAGTTCTCTGTCCTGGTGTGACTCCCGCTCCCGCAGAAACTCCAGAACCGGCGGCTCTTTGTCCAGGTGCGGCTCCCGCACCTGCAGGAACTCCCGAACCGGCGGCTCTCTGTCCAGGAGTGGCTCCTGCTCCCGCAGCTTTCCGGCCTGCAGATGCTCCGGCTTCTTCAGCTCTCTGTCCTAGTGCGGCTCCCTGTTCTGCAGATGTTCCCGCTCCCGCCTGGGCTGCCGGTCCGGCACTCTTCTGAACCGCCGCGGCACCCGCTCCGGCAGAGCCTGCCGCCTTTGCCGTCCGGTCTGCCGTCCCGGTCATTTGCTGCCCTGCTGCGCCTCCCGCTGCCTGGGGCCTTGCCGTCCCCTGTCCTGCGGCGGTTCCCGCGCCGGCTTTCCCGGCTGCCGGCGCTGACGCCGCGCCCACGTTCCCCGGTTTCACCGCCGTGGGTACGCCTTCCGATCTTCCTTCGGCAGCAGGACCACCCGCTGGCTTCATCGTTTTCGCAGAGGACAGAACCTTCCGCACCGCATCTGCCTCCGCGTCGCTGATGTTGGAGGAATGGGTCCTGCCCGTCACTCCCTGCCCCGCCAGGATATCTATAATTTCCTTGTTGGATTTGCCTAATTCCTTCGCAAATTCACTGATCCTCATACTTGCTGCCTCCGATCCTATTCATTCGTTGTACCAGCGCGCCGGCGAGTCCGTCATCCAGAACAGCCAGGGATGCACGCATTTCCTTGCCCATGGCATGACCAAGCTCGTCTTTTCCGCCAAAAACACAGATGGGAACCCGATAATAAGTACACATATTTTCAAATTTCTTCCTGGTGTTGTCAGAGGCCTCTTCTGATACGATCACCAGACGCGCCCTGCCGTTCTTGACCGCCTTCTCCGTGGAGAATTCCCCGCTGGCGGTCTTGCCCGCCTTCGTGGCCAGCCCGATCAGGTTTAAGGCCCTCTGTCTGTCATCCAATCTGCTCCATCTCCTTTTCCAGAGCCGCGTAGATTTCCTTCGGAACCGCCATCTTAAATGATCTCTCGATCCCTCTGCCCTTTACAGCTTTCCGGAAGCATTCCATATTCGGGCAGAGATAGGCGCCGCGCCCGTTCTTCCGTCCGGTAGCGTCGAGGGTGATCTCCCCGGATTCCGTCCTAAGAATCCGCACCATCTCTTTTTTGTTTTTCATTTCCCCGCAGCCAATACACTGGCGGAGCGGAACTTTCTTTGTACTCACTATCTGCCTCCCGTGATTTCTTCTTAAGCAAATGCTTAATTACTGCGGCTTATTCCCGCGCCGGCAGCCGGAGGTATCTTTCTG
>CAYYHX010000164.1:0-1814 GCA_964471835.1 uncultured Hungatella sp. | reverse complement strand
TGGTTTTCCAGCCCCAGTTCTTCGAACAGGCCCATTTCCCTGGCCTGGGTCTCGCTCTTGATATCGATCTTATAGCCGGTCAGCTTGGCGGCAAGACGTGCGTTCTGTCCCTCTTTTCCGATCGCAAGCGACAGCTGGTAATCCGGGACGATAACCTGCGCTTCCCGATTCTCCTCATCCGCCATGACGAAGATCACCTTGGCCGGGCTCAGCGCATTTTCAATCAGGAACGCGGCGTTGTCATCCCAGTTGATGACGTCGATCTTCTCTCCCCGCAGCTCCCGCACCACGGAATTGACGCGGGCGCCGTTTAAGCCCACGCAGGCCCCCACCGGATCGACGTTGGGATCGTTGGACTTGACGGCAATCTTCGTCCTGGAACCCGCCTCGCGGGCGATGGCCTTGATCTCAACCGTGCCGTCCCTCACTTCGGCCACCTCCAGTTCGAACAGCCGCTTCACCAGATCCGGGTGGCTCCTCGACACGGAAATCCTCGGTCCCCTGGGTGTATCCTTAACCTCCAGCACATAGACCCGGATGCGCTCCGTCGGCCGGAAATGCTCCCCCTTCACCTGCTCGGATTCACTCAGGATCGCGTCTACCTTTCCCAGATTAATGCTGATATTCCTGCCAAGGTAACGCTGCACCACGCCCGGCACGATGTCCTTCTCCAGCGCGTACCATTCGTTATAAAGAACCTTGCGCTCCTCCTCGCGGATCTTCTGCAGAATCACGTTTTTCGCGTTTGTCGTGGCGATCCTGCCGAATGACTTGGATTCCACCGGAATCTGGACCGTATCTCCCAGCTGATAGTCCGGGTCCATCATTTTCGCGGACGCGAGACTGATCTGCACCGCCGGCTCCTCGACCTCCTCAACCACCTCTTTCTCGGCGATTACGGAGAAATCTCCCGTGTCCGGATTGATGTTCACACGAATGTTGTCCGCCCGTCCGAAATGATTTTTGCACGCGGTCAGAAGGGAGTTCTCAATCGCCTCGATCATCGTGGCCTTGCTGATGTTCTTCTCCCTTTCCAGGATTTCCAGCGCCTCAATCAGTTCCTTATTCATTTTCTTATCCTCCAAGACTATATTTTAGAAATGCGGAACCGGCAGCCACCGGCCTTACCCGCATCTAATTCCAGTCAAATGCCAGCCGGATCAGCGCGATCCCGGCGCGGTCAAAAGTCCGCTCCGTCCCGTCCCCCGTCGTGATTGTCACCGTGGACTTGTCGTAGGCTGTGAGCGTCCCCGTGAATTCCTTCTGCTTCTCCACGGGCGAAAACAGGCGGATCTCCACATCCGCGCCGATGCTTCTCTCGAAATCCTTGTCTTTCTTGAGGGGACGCCCAAGCCCCGGGGAACTGACCTCCAGAATGTAGCTGCCCTCGATAAAATCTTCCCTGTCCAGCCAGTCGCTTAGCGGCCTGCTGATCATCTCGCAGTCGTTCACCGTGATGCCGCCTTCTTTATCAATGTAGGCCCGCAAGTACCAGCTGCTGCCTTCCTTTACATATTCCACATCCCACAGCGTAAAGCCATGCTCCGCGAGCAGCGGAAGCAGGTACGCCTCCGTCCTGGCCTCATAGGTTTCTCTTTTCGTCATCCTCTCACCGCCTTTCCGCTCGTCCGCGGCCGCCTGAAACCGGAAATCCCGTCCGCTTCTCTCTCGACCGGAAATCAGCCGGCTCCGGATTCCTGTTCCCGTAAAGGAAGGAGTGGACTCACGCCCACTCCTTATCCTTCATCCTCTATCAATGTCAAGCGGATTATATCATTCTTTTTTCGTAATTGCAAGCGCTTTTTATAAAAAAG
>CAYYHX010000163.1:1784-4475 GCA_964471835.1 uncultured Hungatella sp. | reverse complement strand
GGTTACGCGATGTATTGGTATATCATCACATAATGGCAGAAACTCCCTCCCATGACGAATAAGTGGAAGATTTCGTGGGAGCCGAAATACGGGTGATGAAAATTGAAGAACGACAGTTTCAGCGCATAGATTATGCCGCCTAGCGTATAGATAACCCCGCCAGCCAGCAGCCATCCGAAGGCCGGCTTCGGGAGTGCCTGCAGGACTTTCGGAAGCGCCAGCAGGCCGACCCAGCCCATGGAGATGTAGAGTACGGAGGAGAACCATTTGGGACAGGTGATCCAGCAGGCTTTGATGATGATGCCGACGATGGCGATCGTCCAGATCAGAACCAGAAGTGCGAGACCCGTGCGGTCTCCCAGCGAGATCACGCAGATCGGCGTGTAGGTGCCGGCGATCAGGATGAAGATCATCATGTGGTCGATCTTGCGCAGCACCCGGTTTACCGCCGGCGAGATGTCGAAGGTATGGTAAATGGTGCTGGCCGCGTACAGAAGGATCATGCTTACGATAAAGACGGCCAGCGCGCCCATGGTGAAGAGCCCGCCGTCATGATAACCTTTTATGAGAAGCGGCGGCGCCGCCAGTATGGACAGAACCATGCCGATAAAATGAGTGATGGAGCTGCCCGGGTCCTTGATGTGGAATGTTTTTTTTGTTGTATCCATTGAGTTACCTCCGATATTATCCTATATGGTTTTGAAAACTATGTATTGCAGCACAGTATACGCTTTTCATTTGAAAAATGCAAGACTTGAACGAAAAATGTATGGCGGAAAGAAAGATTTACGCGGGAGATTTCCGGAGAAGATATACGCAAATGACACTGGAAGTATTTTATGAAGATCGTGATATCATCGTTGTGAAGAAACCGGCCGGGGTGGAGTCCCAGGCAAGGCATTCCCTCGAGCCGGACATGGTCAGCGAGATCCGCTGCCATATCAGGGAGACGGCTGGTTCCGGGGCCGAGCCCTACGTCGGAGTTGTCCACCGCCTGGACAAGCCGGTAGCGGGCCTTATGGTGTATGCGAAAACCGGGAAGGCAGCCGCTGCTCTCAGCACCCAGATCCGGGAAAACCGTATGAAAAAGACGTACCGGGCCGTTGTGTGCGGCAGATGTGTGGATAATGTGGGTAACTTTGTGGATTACCTGTTGAAAGACCCGAAAGAGAACCGTTCTGTGATTGTGGATAAAGGGAGAGATGGGGCGAAGCGTGCCGAACTGAAGTACCATGTTCTGGGAGTGAGAGAGGTGTCGGAAGCCGGTCCGCTGACCTCGGTGGAGATCGAACTTCTGACTGGTCGCCACCATCAGATCCGCGTGCAGTTTGCGGGACATGGGCTGCCGCTGTGGGGCGATGCCCGCTATGGGACTGCGGAACGGCTCTCCGATCCGGTGTCCCCGTTTTCCCGCCGGCTGGCGCTCTGCGCATGCGGGCTGACTTTCGCACATCCGGTTTCCGGCAGGCCGTTGTCGTTTTCCATGGAGCCGGACGCGCCCATATTCCGGATCTTCGAGGATGCTTGATTTTTCTGAGAGTCTTGTATCTGAGAATTCTGCATCTGAGAGCCATGTACCGAAAGCCCTGTATTAAGAAGCCCCTTATTTTGAAATCAATTTATTCTCATTCCGCCATTGTCTTGGCGAGATCCCGTACACATTTTTGAATGCCCGTGAGAAGTGCAGTTGGCTGGGATAGCCTACGGCGCTTGAGATACTCCCGATCGGCAGGCTGGTCAGTTTCAGAAGTTCCGTCGCCTTGCTCATCCGGTAGCTGATCAGGAATTCCTGGGGCGTTTTGCCTACCGCGTCGCGGAAGATTTTGCCGAAATAGCTGCGGTTCAGGTTGCAGAAGGACGCGATATCTTCTACGGAGATGTTGTTCTGGAAATTCTGCTCGATGAATGACAGCGCCTCCCGCACATAGAAATCCTGCAGTTTTCCGGTCTGTACCAGCTGTCTGCCGGAGGAAGAACGGGTCAGATAATCCAGAAACAGATACAGGTGGCCAATCAGATGGAACGGCGACTGGTTCGGATTCTGCGCGATGTAGAGCATCTCGTTCTTCAGTTCCGTACTCAGTTCGCGTGTATTCGCGTGGTAGAGCGGCGAGTCCGCGGTCAGGCCGGACACCTCCAGGGCATCTTTTACCTTCAGGCCGTCGAATTCCACCCAGGTATATTCCCAGGGATGGATCCCGTCCGCACGGCAGACGGCTCCCTGTCTGGGAAAGATCATAAAACCGCCGCCGCTTTTTATATGGTACTCGCGGGTTTCTCCGCCTGCGTCCGCGGCGGTCAGCGTCCCGGCGCCGGAAATCACATAATGGAACAGATAGTGGCTGCGGGTATAAGGCCCATAGGTATGGAGGGGTTCGCATTGTTCCCACCCATATTGATATAAACTCAGGTCTACGAACCGCTCATTTGGAAAGATGGAGGACAGGACGTTGCTCATAATTCAGGCTCCTTTCGTCGGCACATGGCCCAGCAGAACAATCATACTTCAAACATGTTCAACGTAACGCACATAATAACAGTCGAAAATACAGGATCTGGTTGTGAAATTTTAATAAGCTACTAACGTCCTCTTTCATTATATACCCAAACGGAAGCCAATAGCAAGGCATATCGATAGAAGCGGCATTTCGGCATAATTGACGCGGTTTATTAGCGGATACGTCAGAATTC
>CAYYHX010000163.1:0-1684 GCA_964471835.1 uncultured Hungatella sp. | reverse complement strand
ATTTTACGGAACTGTGTGAGAATATGCGGGACATGTTTGACGCCCGCCGCGATTCGCTGAAAGCGCTTGACGCGGAGAGGGAGGCCGATCCGGAGTGGTTTCGGGGGAGCGGCATCCTGGGGATGATGATGTATACGGAGCAGTTTGCCGGGAACCTGAAGGGCGTGGCGGATCGCCTGGATTATCTGAAATCCTGCGGCGTCAATTTTCTGCACCTGCTGCCCCTGATGGAGTCCCCGTCGGGACGTTCGGACGGCGGATATGCGGTTTCGGATTTCCGGAAGGTGAAGAAGGAACTGGGTACGACGGAAGATCTGGAGGCGCTGGCGGATCGGTGCCATGCCGAAGGAATCTGTCTGTGCCTTGATTTCGTCATGAACCATACTTCCGAGGATCACGAGTGGGCGAGGCGGGCCAGGGCCGGGGAGAAGGAGTACCGCGACCGCTATTTCTTCTATGACAGTTGGGAGATCCCGATGCAGTTTGAGAAAACCATGCCCCAGATGCTTCCGACGACGGCTCCGGGGAATTTCACCTGGCTGCCGGACGCGGGCATGCATGTGATGACTTCATTTTATCCGTATCAATGGGATCTGAACTACGCGAATCCGGTGGTGTTCAATGAAATGGTCTGCAACTGGCTGTTCCTGGCGAATCTGGGCGTTGACGTGATCCGCCTGGATGGGCTGCCCTGCATCTGGAAGGAACTGGGAACTGCCTGCCGCGATCTGCCGCAGGTTCATACGCTGGTGCGTATGATACGCATGATTGGAGAGATCGTGTGTCCGGGGACGCTGCTGCTGGGCGAAGCGGCCATGGAGCCGGCGAAGGCGGCGCCGTATTTCGGAACCGCGGAGAAGCCGGAGTGCCATTTGCTCTGCAATATGACGATGATGGCGACGGTCTGGAACACGGTGGCGACTCAGGATGTGCGGCTCCTGAAGGAGCATCTGGACATCGTATCCGGTCTGCCGAAGGAGGATACATTTATCAATTATCTCCGCTGCCAGGACGGCATCGGATGGGGGTTGGATTATGATATGCTTGCCGGTTGGGGGATGCAGCAGGCGCAGCACAGGCAGTTCCTGAATGATTTCTTCACGGGAAAGACGGAGGACAGTTTCAGCCGCGGGGAACTCTATAACAATGACCCGATCACCCGCGATGCCCGCTTCTGCGGGACGACGGCGTCCATGTGCGGTGTGGAGAAGGCCGGTTTCTGCGGGGACGCATACGGTATGGAGCGTGCGATCCGTCTGGATGTGATGCTGCACGCGTTCCTCCTGTTCCAGACCGGGCTTCCGGTGATTTACAGCGGCGACGAGGTCGGGCAGGTCAATGATTATACCTACAGGGACGATCCGGAGAAACGGATGGATTCCCGTTACATTCACCGGGGTGCGTTCCAATGGGATCTGGTGAAGAATATCGGGAAGCCCGGGACGGTGCAGGAGCAGCTGTTTACGGCTCTGCGGAGGCTGGAGATGCTGCGGGCGGAGCATGAGGCGTTCGGAACCCGCGCGGAGGCGGAGACGCTTGAGAGCGGGGACGACGGCGTGCTGGTGCTTCGGCGGACCGGGAGAAAGGAACGGCTCTTTGGGATCTTTAATTTCAGCCGGGAGCAGCGGGCGGTCGGCTGGACGGAGGGCGGCAGGGATCTGCTGACGGGCGAAGCGCTGGGACG
>CAYYHX010000162.1:3087-4482 GCA_964471835.1 uncultured Hungatella sp. | reverse complement strand
TACGACCTGGGCGGCGGTACCTTTGATGTGTCCATCATCGAGATCGGCGACGGCGTCATCGAGGTTCTGTCCACCAACGGCGATACCCATCTGGGCGGCGATGATTTCGACAACCGTGTGACCCAGTGGATGATCGATGAATTCAAGAAGGCGGAGGGCGTGGACCTGTCCAGTGACAAGATGGCCCTTCAGAGACTGAAAGAGGCGTCCGAGAAGGCGAAGAAGGAGCTTTCGACCGCGACCACGACGAATATCAACCTGCCGTTCATCACGGCGACCAGCGACGGCCCGAAGCACCTGGATATGAACCTGACGAGGGCGAAATTCGACGAGCTGACCCATGACCTGATCGAGAAGACGGCGGTTCCGGTACAGAACGCGCTGCGCGATGCCGGCATCACGGCCTCCGAGCTGGGCAAGGTCCTGCTGGTGGGCGGTTCCACCCGTATGGTTTCCGCGCAGGAGAAGGTGAAGCAGCTGACCAACCACGAGCCGAGCAAGACGCTGAATCCCGATGAGTGCGTGGCCATCGGCGCGGCGATCCAGGGCGGCAAGCTGGCGGGCGACGCCGGCGCCGGAGACATCCTTCTGCTGGATGTGACCCCGCTGTCCCTGTCCATCGAGACGCTGGGCGGCGTGGCCACCAGGCTGATCGAGCGCAATACGACGATCCCGACCAAGAAGAGCCAGGTGTTCTCCACGGCCGCGGACAACCAGGAAGCCGTAGATATCCATGTGGTACAGGGCGAGAGGCAGTTCGCCCGCGACAACAAGACCCTCGGCCAGTTCCGCCTGGACGGCATCCCGCCAGCAAGGAGAGGCGTGCCGCAGATCGAGGTTACGTTCGATATCGACGCCAACGGCATTGTCAATGTGTCGGCGAAGGATCTTGGCACCGGCAAGGAGCAGCACATCACGATCACGTCCGGTTCCAATATGTCGGATTCCGATATCGAGAAGGCCGTGAAGGAAGCCGCCGAGTACGAGGCGCAGGATAAGAAGCGCAAGGAAGCCATTGACACGAGGAACGAGGCGGATTCCATCGTCTTCCAGACCGAGAAGGCCCTGCAGGATGTGGGCGACAAGATCGCTGCCAGCGACAAGGCGGCGGTAGAGGCCGATCTGAATGCTCTGAAGGAAGCGATTAACCGCGCCCCGGTTGATCAGATGACGGACGCCCAGGTGGAGGACATCAAGGCCGGCAAGGAGAAGCTGATGGCGAGCGCCCAGGCACTGTTCACGAAGATGTACGAGTCCATGCAGCAGGGCGCGGGCCCTGACCCCGGAGCGGCGGGAGCCGGCCCCGGCGGAATGGGTGGAAACGGGAGTACCCAGAGCGGGCCGTCGCAGCCGGACGACGACGTGATCGACGGAGATTTTAAGGAAGTCTGATGA
>CAYYHX010000162.1:0-2987 GCA_964471835.1 uncultured Hungatella sp. | reverse complement strand
GACGACGTGATCGACGGAGATTTTAAGGAAGTCTGATGATGAGAGCGGCGGCCGGCGCGGCCGCCCTCAGGAAAAGGGAAAGGCAGGTTAGGCATGGCCGCGCTCAAGGCAAATTGAGGCCGGCATGGTCGTACTCAAGGTAGTTTAAGACCGGCATGGTCGTCCGCAAGACAAACTAAGGTCGGCGCATGGTTGCGCTCAAGGCAGCTTAAGGTTGGCATAGTCGCCATCAAGGCTGTTTAAGAGCGCCGCATTCAAGGCAGTTTAAGGCCGGCGCAGGTGTCCGGGAGGGGCGGGACAGTCGGATGGTCATTAGATGGCCGTCAGATAGCCGTTGGATAGTGATTAGACAGCGATCAGACAGTGAGCCGGGCCGCCGGCCGGATGAGGAAAGATATCGCAGAAAGTGTTGTATGAAGCTACAACACTTTTCTGCGGTTATAAAGAGTGGTGCCTGCCGGGCGGCGGATAATCCGGGCAGGGAGTGGGAAGACCGTCCGGACAGAGGGGAAAAGAGGTTACAGGATATATGGCAGAAACCAAGAGAGATTACTATGAAGTTCTGGGCGTGCCGAAGGACGCGGACGACGCGGTCTTAAAGAAGGCGTACAGGGCTCTGGCAAAAAAATACCATCCGGACGCCAATCCGGGCGACGCGGAGGCGGAGCGGAAGTTTAAGGAAGCGTCCGAGGCTTACGCGGTGCTGAGCGATCCCGAAAAGCGCAGACAGTATGACCAGTTCGGCCACGCGGCGTTTGACGGCGGCGCGGGCGGCGGCGGATTCGGCGGGTTCGGAGGCGGATTTGACAGCGCGGATATGGGAGATATCTTCGGAGATATCTTCGGTGATCTGTTCGGCGGCGGCCGCAGTACCAGAAGCAGTTCCCGCTACAACGGCCCGTCGCGCGGCGCCAATGTCCAGACGACGGTCCGGCTGACCTTCGAGGAGGCCGTGTTCGGCTGCGAGAAGGAGATTGAGATCAATTTCAAAGAAGAGTGCGCCTCCTGCCGCGGAACCGGCGCGCGCGCGGGAACCTCGAAAGAAACCTGTTCCAAGTGCAACGGCAAAGGCAAGATCGTGTACACCAGCCGCACGCCGCTGGGAACCATGCAGAATGTGACAACCTGTCCGGACTGCAACGGTTCCGGCCAGGTTATCCGGGAGAAATGTCCGGACTGCCGCGGAACCGGCTATGTAACGAGGCGGAAGAAACTGAAGGTTACGATACCGGCCGGCATCGACGACGGGCAGATCGTGCGCAGCGTAGGGGCCGGCGAGCCCGGTATCAACGGCGGCGAGCGCGGCGATCTGCTGGTGCAGGCCGTGGTGTCCAAGCATCCGATTTTCATCCGGCGCGATATGGATATCTATTCGACTGTGCCGGTGTCCTTCGCGCGGGCGGCGCTCGGCGGCCCCATCATCATCAAGACGGTGGACGGGCAGGTGGAGTACAATGTGAAGCCCGGCACGCAGACGGACACCCGCGTGCGTCTGAAAGGCAAGGGTGTGCCGTCCGTGCGGAACAAGAATATCCGCGGCGACCATTACGTGACCCTGGTGGTCCAGGTTCCGGAGCGGATGAATGAGGAACAAAGGCAGGCGCTTCGGCGGTTCGACGAGCTGATGACCGGCAAGATCGACGGCAGCGACGACGGCAGGAAGAAGAAGGGCCTGTTCAAATAATCCGGCGGGAGAGCGAAAACTATGAACATTGGTTTTATCGGTTTCGGAAATATGGCGCAGGCCATGACGGACGGTCTGCTGCGCCAGAAGGCGGTTCGGCCGGAAGAGATTTTCGTCTGCGCGAAGAACTGGGAGAAACTGAAGGAGAACGCGTCGAAGCGCGGCGTTGTCCCCTGCCGTACGGCGGCCGAAGCGGCAGGACAGTCCGACTTGGTGATTCTGGCGGTAAAACCCTATCTGGCGGCGGAGGTTCTGGCGCCGCTCGGGGAGATCCTGAAGGGCCGGGTCTTGGTCAGCGTGGCGGCAGGGATTTCCTGCGAACGCCTGGAAGAGATGCTTCCGGAAGGCATCCACCATCTGACGGTTCTGCCGAATACGCCGGTTTCCGTCGGCGAGGGCATCATTCTCTGTGAGGAGCGGCATACGCTGACGGAGGAAGAATTCGCGAAGGTGACAGAGCTGTTTTCCCGGCTGGGGCTGGTGGAGACGCTGCCCGCGTCGCAGTTTGGGATCGCAGGAGATCTGGCCGGCTGCGGCCCGGCATTCACGGCCATGTATCTGGAGGCGCTCGCGGACGGAGCGGTGCTTTACGGGCTTCCGCGCGATACGGCCTACCGGCTGGCCAGCCA
The DNA here is from genome assembly GCA_964471835.1 of uncultured Hungatella sp. Classification (GTDB taxonomy): domain Bacteria; phylum Bacillota; class Clostridia; order Lachnospirales; family Lachnospiraceae; genus UBA3402. The sequence continues at coordinate 674 of CAYYHX010000162.1, read as the reverse complement.
GATGATCACGGGGACCGGCAGGCTCTGGCAGGAGACGCAGACGCATCCGGGTGCGATGAAGGACGCCGTCTGTTCGCCGGGCGGCCTGACGATCGCCGGCGTGGCCTCGCTGGAGCGGGACGGCTTCCGGGCGGCGGTGATCGACGCCCTGGGGGCGATTCAGGAGAGAAGATAGGGGGACTTTGGGAATAGATCAAAGCGGAAGTGAGATTCCTACGACGTGAAAAGACAGTCGGAAGGAAACGGATGGACAGCCGGAAAGAAGCGGCGCGAAAGGACAGCCAGAAAGAGAGAAAGTCGGCGGTTCTTCGGCGCTGACGGATTCCGGCTGTTGTCTGTATATTCGGCGAGTTTAAGTCTGAAATTGGAAGAACATTGCAGCGTTTTGAAAATGGATGAAAGCTGTCTTAGAAGATCGGGAAAGGGAAATACTTTCCCTGTTGGAAGCGTGCAATAGGTTGACATATACCTTCCGTGATGGACAGCTGCCTGCTGCCATCCGGAAGATTAAAAAGATTAAAAAACAATCATGTCGGTCTGTATAGGAGCCGGGCTTATTTTAGGTTACAATAATACGGTTTACGGTTGACAGTCAGGTTCTATTCGATTACAATAATCCGGAGAGAAGGAGGTGATCTTGTGGATATCTGGAACACAGTGGATCGAGAGGGCGA
>CAYYHX010000161.1:0-4496 GCA_964471835.1 uncultured Hungatella sp. | reverse complement strand
TTCTACGATAGGCCATTTCGTAGTCAGAGGCATCGATACCCTTCAATGTGAGAAAAATCACAGGGTACTTCCCCATATATCTCTCGCAGAGTTCTTTTTCTTTTGAAATCTCCAGCCCGTCAAAGATCGACTTGTCCCCGTCCGGCGAGAAGAAGTGCGCCAGCATGCTCATGTTCAGTGATTTGCCGAAACGCCGCGGACGGGTGAAAAGTGTAACATCTGACCAGTTATTCAAGAGATCACGGATCAGCCCGGTCTTATCGACATAGTAAAAATTCTTCACTCTGAGCTTTTCAAAATCTTCAATGCCGATTGGGAGCATTTTTTTCTTTTCCATACTGCCGCCCCCTTCCTTAGTTATGATTATATGAATGATATTTCGAACAAATCACCGTCATCATTATACCCTATAATGTTCGGCAGTATCAAGCGATTTTCGAAAATTCCTGAGTTTAGAAGCCGCTAATTGTAACAGTTCGAACGGTGGGAAGGCAGGGAAGGCGAAGACAGAAACAGCAGGTAAAAAAGCGTGCGAAAACAGCGCGTAAGGGCAGTGCGCAAAAACAGTGTACAAAAACGGTGTACCAACAAATGTTAAGATTACTTGTAAATTTCCCCGCTTTTAAGCACAATTAAGTTTCCATTCCTATAATAATGGCAAGTCAGAAGCAAAAAGACAAAGAAACAAAGGAGCAGAGAAACATGCTGTCACGACAGCAAAGATACAGTTTGACGAAACAGATGCTTCCCCGGAGCCTCTCCTGCGGAAATGAGGTGAGACCCGCTTGACAAATGAGGAATTCTACGGTGCGGCGCTGGCGGATTTGAAGCGGGCGGAAGAAAGGCTCCTGGATGCGGTGCGCTGTTACGCCGAAGCGGCGGATCCAAAGGGGCAGATCCGGTCCATCGTATACTGCTGCTCACGGATCAAATCGCCGGAGAGCGTTTTGCGCAAATGCAGCCTCCGGGGAATCGGCCAGACGGCTCAGGCCGCGCTTGAGAACCTGTTTGATCTCGTGGGCATCCGTATCGTGGTCGCATTCTCGGCGGATGTGTATCGGTTGGCCGGATGGCTGAAAGCGCGGCCGAATGAAAAACTGATCCGCGGCGAACTGAAACGCTGTGCGGACGAGATTGCCTCCGTCGATCTGTCGATGCAGACCATTCGTGAGATTATACAGGAGTCGCTTCTCGCTGCGGAACAGGAAGGAGGGACGGATCATGGACTATCGCCATGAGTGGAAACATGAGATCAGCGCGGCGGACCTGCTGACGCTGCGCCTGCGCCTGCGTGCGGTGATGCAGTGTGATCCCCACGCGGACGGCGGGAGCTATACGGTTCGCAGCCTTTATTTTGACACCATGTCGGACAAGGCGCTGCGCGAGAAACTGGACGGGGTAAATGAACGCGAGAAGTTCCGTATCCGCTATTATAACGGCGATACAAGCCTGATCCATCTGGAGAGAAAGAGCAAATGGAACAGCCTTGGCAATAAGCAGAGCGCTGTCCTCACGAAAGAGGAGGCGCAGGCGGTCACAGAAGGCCGTCTGGACTGGATGCCCGGCCATTCGCACGGGCTTGTGCGGGAACTTTATGCGAAGATGCGGACGGAAGGGCTGTGTCCCCGGACGATTGTGGATTACACAAGGGAGCCGTTCGTGTATGCGCCCGGCAATGTCCGCGTCACCTTCGATTATAACATCCGCACCGGTCTTGCGGGTACAGACTTCCTGAATCCGGACTGCGTCACGATTCCGGCGGGGGACGCCCCGATCATTCTGGAAGTAAAATGGGACACCTTTCTCCCCGACATCATCCGGGACGCCATACAGCTACCCGGCCGGAGAGCAGGGGCTTTTTCAAAATACGCGCAGTGCCGCATTTACGGCTGAAATGGCTGAACGGCCCGCATTCCTGTTTCGCTTTTTATATTTCATAAATGAAAAGGAGAGCAATACGATGACATTCAATGACATTTTCAAATCCAGTTTCCTGGAAAATGTAACCGCGGTCAGCCTTTTTGACATGGCACTGGCGCTTATCCTCGCCTTCGGAATCGGCCTGTTCATTTTTCTGGTATATAAGAAAACCTATCAGGGCGTGATGTATTCTTCCAGCTTCGGCGTGACGCTCATTGCCCTGACCATGATCACCACGGTTGTGATCCTTGCCGTCACCTCCAACGTGGTCCTGTCGCTCGGCATGGTCGGCGCCCTGTCCATCGTCCGCTTCCGCACGGCGATCAAAGAGCCGCTGGACATCGCCTTCCTGTTCTGGTCGATCGCGGTGGGGATAGTCCTTGCGGCCGGATTCATCCCTCTGGCCGTCTTCGGCAGCGTGATGATCGGCGTCATTCTGCTGGTATTTGTCAATAGAAAATCCCACTGCAACCCTTATATCGTGGTCGTCCGGTGCGAGGGGCATGAAAGCGAGACGGCCGCGAAGGATTATCTGAGCCGGATGACGCGGCGCTGCATCGTCAAGAGCAAGAGCGCGCAAAAAGGCTCCGTGGAGATCAATTATGAGATCCGCTTAAAGGACGATAATACGGATTTCATCAATGCCCTCTGTGAGATGCCGGGGGTGCAAAGTGCGGTACTGGTAAGCTATCAAGGTGACTATATGGGATAGGGGGGACGGAAATGTCAACGGGCAGATTTATGGACAAAATCTGCGTCGCCGCCGTCATCCTCTCGCTGGTACTGACCATTCTGTTTATGAACGGTTCCGCTCTGGGGATCGTCGCGGCCGGCAGGAACATGGGCTATGAAAACAGGCTGTTTGATCCTTCCGCCGTGCATACCGTGGACATCGTGATGGATGACTGGGACGCCTTTCTGGAAACCTGTGAAAATGAGGAATACAGCCCCTGCGCGGTGGTGATCGACGGGGAAAGCTACAAAAATGTGGCGATCCGGGCCAAGGGAAACACCTCGTTAAGTTCCGTGCGCGCGCTGGGGAGCCGGCGTTACAGCTTTAAGCTGGAATTCGACCAGTATGAAACCGGGAAGACCTATCACGGGCTGGACAAGCTGAGCCTGAACAATCTGATCCAGGACAATACCATGATGAAGGATTATCTCGTCTATCGGCTGATGGATGATTTCGGCGCGGATGCGCCGCTCTGCAGCTATGCCTATATCACGGTCAACGACGAGGACTGGGGACTGTACCTTGCGGTGGAAGGGGTGGAGGATAGTTTCCTGGAACGCAATTACGGTTCGGACAGCGGGGAATTATATAAGCCGGACAGTATGAACTTCGGCGGCGGGCGCGGCAACGGCAGGGATTTTGACTTCGGCGATTTCGATTTTAGCGAAATGGAATTCCCGGACATGCCACAGATGGAAGGAGACGCCGGGGCAGGCCGGACGGCGCCGGACGGGCAGACGGTTCCGGGCGGGTTTGACGGTGATTTCGGGGGCGGCTTGAATGGCGAGTTTAACGGCGGCTTCAGAGGCGGTTTTGGGGGCGGCATGGGCAGCGCTGACGTTAAACTTCAGTACATCGACGATGATCCGAACAGCTACGGCAATATTTTCGACAATGCGAAGACCGATATTACGGAAAATGACAAGCGGCGGCTGATCAATTCGTTGAAAAACCTGAGTTCGTATACCGATCTGGAAAATACGCTGGATACCGATGAGGTGCTGCGGTATTTCGTGGTACACAACTTCGTCTGCAACGGAGACAGTTATACCGGCGCGATGATCCACAATTATTACCTGCATGAGCTGGACGGTCGGCTCTCCATGATTCCGTGGGATTACAATCTTGCTTTCGGGACCTTTCAGGGCGGCAGTGCGGACAGTTCGGTCAACGCTTCCATCGACAATCCCGTGTCCGACGGCAGCGTAGACGACCGCCCGATGCTTGGATGGATCTTCTCTGACGAAAGCTACACCCAAAGGTACCATGCGCTGTTTTCCGAATTCATTGACCGCTGGTTCTCCGAGGGACAGCTTGCACAGATGATCGAGGAGACCCGGACGCTGCTTCGCCCCTATGTGGAAAGCGACCCGACAAAGTTTTGCACGTCCGATGAATTTGAAGCCGGCGTGCAGGCGCTGGAACAATTTGTGACGCTCCGCGCGGAGGCGGTGAGCCGCCAGCTTGCCGGCGATACTTCCGCGGTGGATACGACCGGGCTTGTTATCTCCGCGATGGGCAGCATGGGAGACACAATGGGCGGCTTCGGCGGCCGCGGCCGGAGAAGTGGCGCGGCAGATTCAGGTGCGGTGCCGGGGAGTGAGCCGCAGTCTGGCGGTTCCGGCATTGCAGCCACGGAAGAATCCCCGGAGAATAACGGAAAGGGGACCGAGCCGCAGTCTGACGGTTCCGGAACTACAACTGCGGAGGACGTCCCAGAGAATGACGGAAAGAGATCTGAGCTGCAGTCCGACGGTTCCGGCAGTACCGCAACTTCGGAAAGTACCTCGGAGAATAACGGGAAGGGATCCGGTCGGCCTCCTGCGCCTCCTGACGGCGAGCG
>CAYYHX010000160.1:0-4525 GCA_964471835.1 uncultured Hungatella sp. | reverse complement strand
GGGAGCACAGGCGGTTCGGTGGCCAAGGGTGCGGGCGGGCCTGCGGGAAGCGGAGCGGTGGCCGGGAGCACAGGCGGTTCGGTGGCCAAGGGTGCAGCCGGGTCTGGGGGAAGCGGCTCGGTGTCCGGGAGCACAGGAGGCCCGGTGGCCAGAGGTGCAGCCGGGTCTGGGGGAACTGACTCGGTGTCCGGAAATGCGGGAGGCCCGGCCGCCTCGGCGCCGGAGCCGGAGGCTCCGCCTCGGCGCGGTGGTGTGGTTGTCACGACCCTTGACGGCCTCATGGACCGTCTCCTGCCGCTTTCCGCCCTGCAGGAGCAGATTGTGAGCGTCCGTCCCGGCGAGACCATCGATATCGAGGAGTGGAAGCGCCGCCTGACGGCTCTGGGCTACGAGCGCGTGGCGCAGGTGGACGGCATGGGGCAGTTTGCGATCCGCGGCGGCATCCTGGATGTCTTTCCGCTGACGGAGGAGCTGCCGGTGCGCATCGAGCTGTGGGGCGACGAGGTGGATTCGATCCGCAGCTTCGACGTGGAGAGCCAGCGGTCGGTGGAGCAGATGGATTCGGCCGTGCTCTATCCGGCGTCGGAGATCGTCCTGACGGAGCAGCAGTTAAAGGAGGGCATGGAACGCATCCGCGACTCGGCGGACCGCTGTGAGAAGGCGCTGCGCAGGCAGATGCGGACCGAGGAGGCATACCGCGTCAGCTCTACCGCGAAGGAACTTCTGGAACGCCTGGAGGACGGTTTTGGCGCGGGCGGGCTGGACAGCTTTCTCCCATTCTTCTGCGGCGATACGGTGTCCTTCCGCTCGTATTTCCCGACAGGGTGTACGGCGGTGTTTCTGGACGAGCCTGCCCGGCTGCAGGAACACGGCGACGCCGTGGAGGCGGAATTCCGTGAGAGCATGACGGGCCGTCTGGAGAAAGGGTACCTTCTTCCGGAGCAGACGGATCTTCTCTACACGGCGAAAGAAACGTTGGTCGGCCTGCTGGGGCCGCGCACGGTGCTTTTGACGGGTCTTGAACAGCGGATCGCGGGCCTGCCGTCTGTCCGGCGCTATTCGATCAACGCGAAAAATGTAAATTCCTACCAGAACAGCTTTGAACTCTTGATCAATGACCTGAAGCGCTGGAAGAAGGAGCGCTGCCGGGTGGTTCTGCTCTCCGCTTCCCGCACGAGGGCCAGCCGTCTCGCGGGCGATCTGCGCGAGTACGGGCTGAGCGCGTTTTACAGCGAGGAGCCGGAGCGCAAGGTCCTGCCCGGAGAGATCATGGTGCGCTGCGGCAGCCTTCACCGCGGGTTTGAGTACCCGCAGATTAAATTCGTCGTCATCACCGAGGGCGATATGTTCGGCACGGCGAAGCAGAAGCGCCGCCATAGGAAGACGGCTTACGAAGGACAGAAGATTTCCAGTTTCACGGAGCTGTCGCCGGGCGATTATGTGGTGCATGAGGAACACGGGCTGGGCATCTACCGCGGCATCGAGAAGATCGAGCAGGATCATGTGGTGAAGGACTACCTGAAAATCGAGTATGCCGACGGAGGAAATCTCTACCTTCCCGCGACGCGCCTGGACGTCGTCCAGAAATACGCCGGAGCCGGCGCGAAGGCGCCGAAGCTGAACCGGCTGGGCGGCGATCAGTGGAAGAAAACCCGCGACCGTGTGAAAGGCGCGGTGAAGGATATCGCGAAAGAACTGGTGGATCTCTACGCGGCGCGGGAGAAGATGGACGGCTTCGTCTACAGTGAGGACACGGTCTGGCAGCGCGAGTTCGAGGAACTTTTTCCCTACGAGGAGACGGAGGACCAGCTGGAGGCGATCGAGGCCACGAAACGCGACATGCAGAGCCGGAAGATCATGGACCGGCTGATCTGCGGCGACGTGGGGTACGGCAAGACGGAGATTGCGCTGCGGGCGGCATTCAAGGCGGTGCAGGACGGCAGGCAGGTGGCCTATCTGGTGCCGACCACGATCCTGGCCCAGCAGCATTACAATACATTTGTCCAGAGAATGAAGGAATTCCCGGTACGGGTCGATCTGCTGTCGCGTTTCCGCACGGAGGCGGAGCAGAAGAAGACGCTTGTGGATCTGCAGAAGGGGCTGGTGGACATCGTGATCGGCACGCACCGGATCCTGTCCAAAGACGTCCGGTTCAAGAACCTGGGGCTTCTGGTCATCGATGAGGAACAGCGTTTCGGTGTGGCGCACAAGGAACGGATCAAGCAGATGAAGCAGAATGTGGACGTGCTGACGCTGACGGCGACGCCGATTCCCCGGACGCTGCACATGAGCCTGGCGGGAATCCGCGACATGAGCGTGCTGGAAGAGCCGCCGGTGGACCGCGTGCCGATCCAGACTTATGTGATGGAATACAATGAGGAAATGGTCCGCGAGGCGATCCGGCGGGAGCTGGCCCGCGACGGGCAGGTCTACTATGTATATAACCGCGTCCAGGACATCCCCGACGTGGCGGCCCGCGTGTCCCGGCTGGTTCCGGACGCGGTGGTGGTCTACGCTCACGGACAGATGCGGGAGCGCAAGCTGGAGCAGATCATGCTGGATTTTGTCAACGGGGACATCGATGTGCTGGTGTCTACCACGATCATAGAAACCGGACTGGACATCCCGAACGTGAACACGATCATCATACAGGACGCGGACCGCATGGGACTCGCCCAGCTCTACCAGCTGCGCGGGCGTGTGGGACGTTCCAGCCGGACGGCGTACGCATTTCTCATGTACCGCCGTGACAAAGTGCTCCGAGAGGAGGCGGAGAAACGTCTGAAAGCCATCCGCGAGTTCACGGAGCTGGGGAGCGGCATCCGTATCGCCATGCGCGACCTGGAGATCCGGGGCGCGGGCAACGTCCTGGGCGCGGAGCAGCACGGCCACATGGAAGCGGTAGGGTACGATCTCTACTGCAAGCTGCTGAATCAGGCGGTATCGGAGCTGAAGGGACAACGGACGGAGGAGGACGCGTTTGAGACGGTGGTGGACTGTGATATCGACGCTTACATCCCTTCTTCCTATATCAGAAATGAGAGCCAGAAGCTGGACGTATACAAACGTATTTCCGCCATTGAAAATGAGGAAGAATCCATGGATATGCAGGATGAGCTGATGGACCGCTTCGGCGAGATCCCGCAGCCGGTGGACAATCTTCTTCAGGTGGCGTGCCTGAAATCGCTGGCGCACCGCGCGTATGTGACGGAGGCGGATATCAACCGGCAGGAAGTCCGGCTTACCATGTTTCCGAAGGCGCGGCTGGATACCGTGCGGATTCCGGAACTCGTGCAGTCCTACGGCGGCCGGCTGAAGATGCTGACCGGCGACGCGCCCGGATTTCTCTACCAGGAGCAGAAAAAGACATTTAAGGACAGCCGGAGGATGATGGCGGCGGCGGCGGAACTGCTCAAGAAGCTGGAAGAACTGACGGAAAAAGTGCGGGACTGACGGGAAAAGGTGCAGGAAAAGTGCAGGAAAAAACTGAAAAATCTTGACAAGACCCCGTAAAAGGACTATAAATGAAAGAGTACGACGGCGCCGGGGGACGGCGTCAGATCTTTCGAATAATGATTAGGAGGATGATATCGATGAATAAGGCAGAACTGATCGCAGCCGTTGCGGAGAAGGCAGATCTTGCGAATCTGGTCGCGGAAGCCGCCCAGAAGGACCGGATCCTCAAGAGGGATATTGATATGATAACCGGTGAGGTTCTGGATGCGTTCACGGGAGTCGTCAGCGAGGCGCTGGCGAAGGGGGATAAGGTGCAGATGGTCGGCTTCGGTACATTTGAGACAACCTCGAGAGAAGCAAGGACAGCCCGGAACCCCAGGACCCGTGAGACCGTAGAGGTCGCCGCTTCCAGGACTCCGAGATTCAAGGCGGGCAAGTCGCTGAAGGACGCGGTCAACCGGTGACGGATTACCGGATATGAGGCTGGACAAATTTCTGAAGGTATCACGGCTGATCAGGCGGAGAACCGTGGCGAATGAAGCGTGTGACGCGGGCCGCGTTCTCGTCAATGGCCGTCCGGCGAAGGCGTCTCTGAACGTGAAGCGCGGGGACGTGATCGAGATACAGTTCGGGACGAATTCCGTGAAGGCGGAAGTCCTGGACGTTCAGGAAACCGTGAAAAAGGACGACGCGAAAGAACTGTACCGGTACCTTTGACGACATAGGGAAACGGAAGATAGGGTGATGAGATGAGGGGGAGACAGAAGGCCGGAAGAGGCAGATCCAGACATGACAGGGCGGTCAACCGTATGACGCTCGTAGGGATCACGCTGGTAGTGGCCAGTCTTGCCGTCGCGGTCAATCTGCGGGGCGATTCCCTGAGGGCGAAGGATCTGGAATACCAGGTGAAGGAAGCGAACCTGATCCGCCAGGTCGAGGAGGAGCAGGAACGCTCGGAAGAACTGGAGGAACGCCGCGTCTTTGTCCAGACCAAGCAGTACATCGAACAGGTCGCCAAGGAGAAGCTCGGTCTGGTGAATCCGGACGAGATTCTGTTAAAGCCGGAGAA
>CAYYHX010000159.1:3029-4527 GCA_964471835.1 uncultured Hungatella sp. | reverse complement strand
GAGGCCAAAGAATACGGGCTGATCGACGCGGTCATTGCGAAACACTGATACATTTCAGATATATCTTAGTTTTGGCGCAGGCCGGCGGGCGGGGCGGGGAACCATCGCGGCCGGATCTTGCGCCTGCGGGAGAGCAGCCGTACAGGTTAGGAAAGTGAGGTGGCAGAATGCCGGGCAGAATGGATGACAAGATCCGCTGTTCCTTCTGCGGGAAAACCCAGGATCAGGTGCGCAAACTGATCGCGGGGACGAACAATGTCTTCATCTGTGACGAGTGTATCGACCTGTGTGCCGAGATTCTCGAGGAGGAGATGGAAGACCAGGACCGCGGCGGAGCGGACTTAAATGACATCAATTTGCTCAAGCCCAAGGAGATCAAGGCATTTCTGGACGAGTATGTGATCGGTCAGGAGGACGCCAAGAAGGTGCTTTCCGTGGCGGTTTACAATCATTATAAACGGGTCACTTCCGTGAAAAACATGGATGTGAACATTCAGAAGAGCAATATCCTGATGCTTGGTCCTACCGGAAGCGGAAAGACCTATCTGGCCCAGACGCTGGCGAAAATCCTGAACGTCCCGTTTGCCATCGCTGACGCCACGGCGCTTACCGAGGCGGGCTATGTGGGCGAGGATGTGGAGAATATCCTCCTGAAGCTGATTCAGGCGGCGGATTATGATATCCACCGTGCGGAATACGGGATCATTTATATAGATGAGATTGATAAGATCGGCAAGAAAGCGGAGAATGTTTCCATCACCAGAGACGTGTCAGGCGAGGGCGTGCAGCAGGCGCTTCTGAAGATTCTGGAGGGTACGGTGGCGAATGTTCCTCCCCAGGGCGGCCGGAAGCACCCGCATCAGGAGGTGCTGCAGATTGACACGACGAACATCCTGTTCATCTGCGGCGGCGCGTTTGACGGTCTGGAGAAGATCATCGAGAGCCGTCTGAATACCGGTTCTATCGGGTTCAATTCCGAGATCGTGGACAGGCACGATTCCGATATCGATAAACTCTTAAAACAGGTGCAGGCGCAGGATCTGATTAAATTCGGCCTGATCCCGGAGTTTATCGGCCGGATGCCGATCACGGTATCGTTGGAACTTCTGACGGAGGACGCCCTTCTGCGGATCTTGAAGGAGCCGAAGGACGCGCTGGTGAAGCAGTATCAGAAGCTGTTCGAGCTGGATGATGTGAAACTGGAGTTTACGGACGAGGCGCTCACGGAGGTAGCCCGTCTGGCGATGGAACACAAGACCGGCGCCCGCGGCCTGCGCTCGATCATGGAGAAGGCGATGATGGATCTGATGTATGAGATTCCTTCAGACGGCACCGTGGGAATCTGCACAATCACGAAAGACGTGATTGACGGCACCGGCGAAGCGGATATCGTGCGCCGGGATATGGAAGTGCCGAAGATGTCATTCGCCAGGAAATTCAAGAAGGACCGTCCGGGCGAGATTGCTTAAGAATGCTGTTCGCAGGAGAGCTTAGGAAA
>CAYYHX010000159.1:0-2929 GCA_964471835.1 uncultured Hungatella sp. | reverse complement strand
AGGACCGTCCGGGCGAGATTGCTTAAGAATGCTGTTCGCAGGAGAGCTTAGGAAAGGCAGACTAGGCGAAATAGTTTCATTTTGTATGCAGGAGGTTACGGGTGGGGCGTCTGTTGAACCCCACCTTTTCATTTCATTATGGAAGATGCGATTAGGACAATGCCTGTCATCGCCTTGAGGGGACTGACGGTTCTGCCGACGATGATGATTCATTTTGATATCAGCCGCAGAAAATCCGTCACGGCCATGGAGAAGGCGATGGTCAGCGATCAGAAGGTTTTTCTACTCACCCAGCGGTCGCCGGACGTAGCCGAGCCGGAGCTGAAGGATTTGTACCATATCGGAACGATTGCCGAAGTGAAACAGCTGGTAAAGATGCCGGGCAATACCGTGCGTGTCATGGTGGAAGGCACCCAGATGGGGGAGATCCTCTCTCTCAGCGAGACAGACCCTATGATGATGGGGGAGGTCGCCCGTCTGCCGTACGAGCGGGGACTGAACAGTGATTTCGCTTCCCGGGAGGCGATGGCAAGGATTCTGAAGGAGAAACTGGTCGAGTACGGCCAGGTAAATCCCAAATTCGGCCATGACGTGGTTCCGAATCTGCTGCTGCTGCAGGATCTGGATGAACTGATGCTGCAGATCGCGGTGCAGATGCCCTGGGATTACACGGTCCGCCAGGAATATCTGGAAGCGATTTTCTCCGCGAACCGCTATGAGGTACTGGTTCGTCACCTGATGAACGAGGTAGAAATCGCCCACATCAGACAGGAATTTCAGGAAAAGGTGAAGGACGCCATCAACAAGAACCAGAAGGATTACATCCTGCGGGAGCAGATGCGCCTGATTCGGGAGGAGCTGGGCGAGGAGAATCCGTCTACGGAAGCGAATGAGTACCGCCGGCAGCTGGAGGATTTGAAGGCAGACAGGGAGACGAAAGACAAGCTCCGCAAGGAGATTTCCCGTTTCGAAAGCATGCCCGCGGCCAGCCAGGAAGCCAATGTGCTCCGGATGTACATTGAAACTCTTCTGGAGCTTCCCTGGAAGAAAACCTCCCGCGACAACAACGATATTGTCCACGCGGAAGAAATTCTGAATGAGGACCATTACGGCCTGGAGAAAGTAAAGGAACGCGTGCTGGAATACCTAGCCGTGCGCACGCTGACGAAGAAGGGAAACGGTCCGATCCTCTGTCTGGTGGGGCCGCCGGGAACCGGCAAAACCTCGATCGCCCGTTCCGTCGCCAGGGCGCTGAATAAAAAATACATCCGCATCAGTTTAGGCGGCGTCCGGGACGAGGCGGAGATCCGCGGCCACCGCAAAACCTACGTCGGCGCGATGCCTGGCCGCATCGTGGAAGGGCTGCGCCAGGCCGGCGTCAGCAATCCGTTGATGCTGCTGGACGAGATCGACAAGGTGGGAAGCGATTACAAGGGAGACACCTCGTCGGCTCTTTTGGAGGTGTTGGACGGCGATCAGAACGTGCGGTTCCGCGACCATTATGTGGAAACGCCCATCGATCTGTCGCAGGTACTCTTTATCGCCACCGCCAACACGACCCAGACGATCCCGCGGCCCCTTCTGGACCGCATGGAGGTCATCGAAGTCAGCAGCTATACGGAGAATGAGAAATTCCATATCGGCCGCGATTATCTCGTGAGCAAACAGCTGGAACGCAACGGGCTGAAGGAGAACCAGCTTACCATCAGCGACGGCGCCCTGAAGAAAATCATCCATAATTATACCCGCGAGGCGGGCGTCCGGAACCTGGAACGGTGCATCGGCGAGATCTGCCGCAAGGCGGCGCGGGAATATCTGGAGAGCCAGAATCGGAGCGCGGGCGGGGGAGCAGGCGCCGGCAGGGAGAACAGCCTGGGCGGTAAGATGCGTATGGATCGTCGGAACGCCGGTTCGGGAGAAGGAGCGATTGCCGGCCGGAACAGAGATTCGGGCGGGAAGGCAGGCACCAACCAGGGTGGTGATTCAGGCGGGAAAGTGGGCGTCAGCCAGGACGAAGATTCAAGCGAGAGAGCGAATGTCAGCAAGGACATCGGTTCGGGCGGGAAGATGCGTATGGACCGCCGGAACGCCGGTTCGGGCGTGAGGGCGGATATCCGTTTGGAAAGCGTTTCTGGCGGGAAGGCGCGGGCCGTCCTGCAGAAAGGATCAGAGGCTCACGCGATCCGTGTCACCGAGTCGAATCTGGAAAAATATCTTGGCAAGGAGCGCATTTCTTTCGAGGACGCCAACGAAGAAGATCAGGTGGGTGTCGTCCGCGGCCTGGCCTGGACCAGCGTAGGAGGGGATACCCTGCAGATCGAGGTCAACACGATGCCCGGCAAGGGGGAACTGCAGATGACCGGCCAGCTGGGCGACGTGATGAAGGAATCGGCTCAGATTGCGTTGACCTACGTCCGGTCCGTCTGCCCGCGCTACGGCGTGAACGACGACTATTTTGAGAAACACAATTTGCATATCCATATTCCGGACGGCGCGGTCCCCAAGGACGGCCCGTCCGCCGGTATCACGATGGCCACCGCCATGCTGTCCGCCGTCACCGGCCGCCCCGTGGACTGCAAGCTGGCCATGACCGGCGAGATCACGCTGCGCGGGCGCGTCCTGCCTGTCGGGGGATTGAAGGAGAAGATCCTGGCCGCCAAGATGGCCCATATCCGCCGCGTGCTGGTGCCGTATAAGAACCGGCCGGACATCGCGGAACTGTCGAAGGAGATCACGCGCGGGCTGACCATTCTCTATGTAAAAGATATGGATGAGGTCATTCGCGAGGCATTTGTAGAGGATGACATGGGAAATGAGTCCATGAGCCAGCAAACCTGAGGACAGGTGAGGAATCGTGACGGGGCAAGTTTGTCGTTGGGATGACATGGAAAATAAGACAGTAGGCCAGCCAGTTTGAAGACAGATGAGA
>CAYYHX010000158.1:0-4533 GCA_964471835.1 uncultured Hungatella sp. | reverse complement strand
ATTCACGACCGCGATGCCCAGTTCCCGGAGCTGTTCCGCGTCCACGGGCGCGGGGGCCTCGGTCATCAGGCAGGACGCGTCTTTGACTTTCGGGAAGGCGATGACGTCGCGGATGCTGTCCGTCCCCAGCATCACCATGGCCAGGCGGTCGAAGCCGTAGGCCAGCCCCGCATGGGGCGGAACGCCGTACCGGAACGCCTCCAGAAGAAAACCGAACTGCTCCTGCGCGCGTTCGGGCGTGAATCCCAGCACCTCAAACATCTTCGCCTGGATATCGCTCTGGTGGATACGGACGGAGCCGCCGCCGATCTCGTTGCCGTTGAGAACGATATCGTAGGCTTTGGCGCGAACCGCGCCGGGATCGGAGTCGATCAGGTGCCAGTCCTCCTCCATGGGCATCGTAAACGGATGGTGCTTGGCCACGAAACGCCCCTCCTCCTCGGAGTATTCCAGGAGCGGGAATTCCGTCACCCACAGGAACTTGAAATCGTCTTTCTTCAGCAGACCCTGCTGTTTCGCCAGCTCCAGCCGCAGAGCGCCCAGAACGCTGAAAACGATGTCGTCCTTGTCGGCGGCGAACAGAAGCAGATCGCCGGGTTTGCCATCCATCGCGGAGACCAGCTCCGCCATCTGTTCTGCGCCCATAAATTTGGCAAAGGAGGACTTGACGCTTCCGTCCTCCTGGATCGCCGCGTAAGCCAGCCCTTTCGCGCCGTATCCCCGGGCAAACTCTGCCAGCGCGTCGATCTTCTTGCGCGGCATGGCGCCCTGGCCTTCGGCGTTGATGCCGCGGACGGAGCCTCCATTATCCAGGGCATTCTGAAATACGGCGAACCCGCAGCCGTCCACCACACCGGACACGTCGTGCAGTTCCATGCCGAAGCGGATGTCCGGCTTGTCGGAGCCGAACCGGTCCATGGCTTCCCGCCATGTCATACGCGGGATCGGCAGCGGAACCTCTACGCCCAGCAGGTCGTGGAACAGCCTGTGCAGCAGGCGCTCGTTGACGTCGATCACATCATCCACATCCACAAAGGACATCTCCATGTCGATCTGCGTGAATTCCGGCTGGCGGTCGGCGCGCAGATCCTCGTCGCGGTAGCAGCGTGCGATCTGGAAATACCGGTCATAGCCGGAACACATCAGGAGCTGCTTAAAAAGCTGCGGCGACTGGGGCAGCGCGTAGAAGGAACCCGGATGGATGCGGCTTGGCACCAGGTAGTCGCGGGCGCCTTCCGGCGTACTCTTGATCAGCGTCGGGGTTTCGATCTCCAGGAATCCTTCCTCCGATAAGAACTGCCGCGTCAGGATAGCGATCCGGCTCCGGAACATCAGATTGCGCTGCAGATCCGGACGGCGCAGATCCAGGAAACGGTATTTGAGACGCAGTTCCTCCCTGGTCCGGGAGTTCTCCTCGATATGGAACGGCGGCACCTCGGACTCGGAAAGGATACGCAGGGATTTCGCGCGCACCTCGATCGCGCCGGTGGCAAGGTTCTCATTGACCGCGCCGGAACGGGCTTCTACCCGTCCGGTGACGGCGATAACGAATTCGCTGCGCAGCTTCTCCGCCTTGGCAAAATTCTCGCTTCCGCAGTCGCTCTCCTCAAAGATGATCTGCAGGATGCCGCTGCGATCCCGCAGATCGACGAAAATGATCCCGCCTTTATTTCTGCTTTTCTGCACCCATCCCATGACGGTGACGTCCCGTCCCGTGTCGGCGAGGGACAACTCCGTGCAGCGGTGGGATCGTTTTAAGCCGGACATTGATTCTGCCATAACAGTCTCCTTTTACTTCATCGCTTCTCTGTAAAACTCGACGAATTCCGTATACCCGTCTTTCGCCAGCTGATCCTTCTGAAACTTCTTATTCTTATTCATCTGGGACACCAGCACGCACGCGCCGGCCCCGCGCTCGGCCATGGCCTGCCGCATGATGCCGGCGAGACGGTCCCGATCGATTCCTTTTTCTACCAGGTAAGCCTTCTTCACCGCCGTCTCCCGCGCCTGTCCGCCCTGCTCCATCAGGATCGTGACGATCCGCTCGAAACCGATGGAGAAACCGCATGCCGGGGTGTCCACGCCGGTGAACCTGCCGATCATTTTATCATAACGGCCGCCGCCTGCCACGGAGACGCCCAGACCTTCCATCGCCACCTCAAAGATGGTTCCTGTGTAGTAGGACATCCCGCGCACCAGCGTCGGGTCGAAGCGCAGGGTGAAATCTGTCTCACTGACCTGCGAGACCGTATCCATGATATCCGCGAGGCCGTCCGCAACGGTCCGCGGCATCACATCTTCCAATGTCCCGCCCAGCCTGCGGACGCCGTCCGCGTCGTCGCCGGCGACGGCCAGCAGATCCATATACCGGGCGACGGCAGCTTCTTCACAGCCCATCCCCTTCAGCTCCGCCGCCACGCCGTCGCGACCGATCTTATCCATTTTATCCAGAATAATGAACACCGTCTCCAGACTGTCCTCGGGAAATCCACTGGAAAGCGCCATGCCGCGAAGAAGATTGCGGTCGTTGATCCGCACTTCGAAGCGGTTGTCCGGACAGATCTTCCCCAGCGCCGTGGTCGTCGCCAGGATCAGTTCGATCTCCGCCATCGGGGAAGCGTCGCCCAGAATGTCGATGTCGCACTGGGTAAACTGGCGGAAACGCCCCCTTTGCGGCCTGTCCGCCCGCCATACGCTGCCCATCTGCAGCGCCTTGAACGGCGACGGGAGCTGCGCCGCATTGTTCGCGTAATACCGCGCCAGCGGTACAGTCAGGTCATAGCGCAGACCGGTATCCACCAGGTCATTCTCCCCGGCGGCGTCCGTAAGATCCAGCTTCTCACCGCGCTTTAAGATCTTGAAGATCAATTTTTCATTGTCCCCGCCCTGCCTGCTGGTCAGGTTCTCGATATGTTCCACGCAGGGGGTCTCCATCTGGGTAAAACCGAAGCCCCGGTACGTCTCCTTGATCTGGTTCATCACGAAATCCCGCACCTGCATCTCGGCAGGCAGGATATCCCTCATGCCTGTGACCGGCTTTTTCTTTAATGCCATTGGGTGGTTCTCCGTTTCTGTCTGAGCTGACCGCCTTGTGAATTGCAGGCGGGAGGTCCCGCTTCGTGCGGATTCACATTGCTCATTGCTTACGTGGAGATTATACTATCCCGCCCGTTAAATGGCAATCTCTTTTTTTTGCCCCATTTCATTGTGGTTTTGTTAATTTGAGGTTGAAGAAAGAATAAAAAAAGTCTATTATATCTGTTGAAGGCTTAAAGACATCAGCAAAGGAGAACATGCGGAAATGCCGTTGGTAAGCATCATTGTTCCGGTTCACAATGCGGAGAAAACGATTGACAAGTGTATAAACAGTATCCTGAATCAGAAATACAAGGATTTTGAATTGCTCCTGCTGGACGATGGGAGCACAGACTCCTCCGGAGCCATCTGCGACGCCTACGCAGAAAAAGACAAGCGTATCCGGGTGCTGCATAAGGAACATTCGGGAGTTTCAGATACCCGCAATCAGGGAATCTCGATGGCCGAGGGGGACTATCTTCAATTCGTGGACGGCGACGACTGGATCACGCCGGAAGCGACGGGATTTTTCGTGCGGTCGGCCGTGGAAAACGACTGCGACATGGTCATTTCTGATTTCTACCGGGTGATCGGGGAACGTGTTTCGCTGAAGGGAAGCATTGAAGAAGAGGGGATCATGGACCGGCTGGACTATGCCCTCGAGATGATGAAGAAACCGGCGGACTTTTATTACGGTGTTTTGTGGAATAAATTCTATAAGCGTTCCATCATAGAACAAAATGCGATCCGGATGGACGACTCCGTCGATTGGTGTGAGGATTTTATTTTTAATCTGGAATATGTCCGGCATACCGATAAGATTTACGCGCTAAAAGTTCCGATCTATTATTACGTGAAAACCGACGGCTCTCTGGTCTCGCAGGGACTCAACGTGAAGAAGACGATTCAGATGAAACGCAGGGTTTTTGTGTCCTACAATGATTTTTACAAGGATGTTTTCGACGACACGGATTACGAAAAAAGAAAAGGGGCGGTGTACCGGTTCCTGTTCGACGCCGCGGACGACGGGGGCGTGCCGCCGCTGAATATACAGGGGAGTTACCGGCTGGGGAATGAGCGGACGCGGGTAAGCGAGAACGTTCTGGAAGGGGAAGGGATCTTTTTTGACATTTACCTTGAGCGGAAGCTGCAGGATAAATTATTTGGCATCGCGGCGCTGAGAAATGATCTGGCGACGGACGATGTGAAACTGTTGTACTATCTGAGCCAGCCGCATAAAGACTGCACGTCCCGGGAGACGGCGGACATTCTGAATATTTCCAAAAGGAAACTGTCCGGATCGATCCAGAAACTGCTGGCGAAAGAAATGATCGCGGAAGAGGAAACGGATAAGACGAAAGAAAAAGACAAGCCGAAGTCCAGGAGCAAATCAAAAGAAAAAGCTCCGGAAGAGAAGCAAAAGGCAAATGAGAAGAAATACGCGGTTACAAATGAGGG
>CAYYHX010000157.1:2945-4593 GCA_964471835.1 uncultured Hungatella sp. | reverse complement strand
AACCGCAGCCTCACTTTCCTCCCCGCCGATCCCTCTTACCTCCTCCAGCACCCGAAGCGAGCGGAACTCCCGGTCCAGGTACTGCCCCAGGTTCCTCTGCACGCACCGCTCAAACTCCTTCAGCACCGGTTCTGTCAGCGTAAAGGTATAGAGCTTCTCCATCGGGCTGCGTACAACATACTCCCACGCGTAGGCGGCCGCCTCGCTGACCGCCTCCGGCGGCTCCTCCGTATACTCGCCGCCGATCACCATAGCCTTCAGCTCGAACACCCGCCGCACCAGCCGATTGGGCAGGCTGGAATTTAACAGGGCGCGCAGCGACTGGTAGATCAACAGCAGAAGCTCCGAACCGTCCAGATTCTCCTGCGCGCAGTAATCTCCGAACTCCAGAAAATATTGCCCATAGCAGGCCGTTTCCACGTCTGCCGCCAGCTCCTCGAAATACCGGCTGATTACGGCGTCCTGCAGATTGTACGCCTCTCGCCCCTTATAGAGCCGGAACGTCCCGAAAGCAAACGGACGGCTTGGCCCCAGCAGCCTGCTGCCGGGCCGCTTCGCGCCCCTGGCGAACGCCGTGATCTTGCCCCGTTCCCGCGTCAGGATTACCAGGCGCCTGTCATACTCACCCACCGAGGTGGATTTTAAGACCATGCCGGTCAGATCGATCCGTTCCCGCACCGCATTCACCCGCCGTTTCCAAACATTCTTCACGCCCCGGCCCCTTTGGCCTCGATCCCTTTTGCCTCGGTTCCTTTTGCCCCGTTACGTCTCATAATACCCGTAATTTTTCATATACAATTCGCTGTCCCGCCATTCCTTTCGCACCTTCACCCACAACTGGAGGTTCACCCGCGCACCCATCAACCCCTCGATCTCTAAGCGGGCGGCGGTTCCGATCTTCCGAAGCATCGCGCCTCCCTTGCCGATGATAATGCCCTTGTGGCTGTCACGCTCACAGATGATTGTGGCCTCGATATCGAACATGCCGCTCTTACGCTCTTCCATCTTCTCAATCGTCACGGCGATGCCGTGGGGGATCTCGTCGGAGAGCAGGCGCAGGGCCTTCTCGCGGATCAACTCCGCGGCAATCTGACGCATGGGCTGATCCGTCACGGTATCCTCATCGTAATACTGCGGTCCGAACGGCAGATACCGGAAAATGAGATCCGTCACCTGATTCGTATTCTGATCCCTCAAAGCCGACACCGGCACGATCTGCGCAAAATCATAAATTTCCCGGTAGGCATCTGTAAAGCGCGTCACATCGTCCCGGTTCTTCACGGTATCGATCTTATTGATCACCAGGATCACCGGCGTCTTTCCATTCCTCAGAAGTTCCGCGATATGCCGCTCGCCCGCGCCGATGAAGGTGGACGGTTCCACGAGCCACAGGATCACGTCCACTTCACGCAGAGTACCCTCGGCCACATTCACCATATACTCCCCCAGCTTGTCCTTCGCCTTATGGATGCCGGGCGTGTCGAGGAAAATGATCTGGCCCCGCTCATCGGTGTAGACGGTCCGGATGCGGTTGCGTGTCGTCTGCGGCTTCTCCGACGTGATCGCGATCTTCTGGCCGATCAGATGGTTCATCAGCGTGGACTTGCCGACGTTCGGCCGGCCGATCAGGGCCACGAAGCCGGATCTG
>CAYYHX010000157.1:0-2845 GCA_964471835.1 uncultured Hungatella sp. | reverse complement strand
ACCCCCGGAACAGCGCCTTCACCTCGCCGAACATCTCCCGGTTCGCCTCCACCTTCTCCCCGTTCCCGATGACGCAGAGGCTTCCGGTTTCCAACACCGCTTTCAGGACAGGCGCCAGCGCCCGGATATCCTCCGGCTGCGCCGCGAGAACCTGCGCCCGCTCCTCCGCCAGCATCTCATTCGTCACATGGGACAGATACGCGGACAGCTCCCGGTCTCCCTTGGCAGACGGCGACAGCGGCGTGTCCATCTCACTGATCGTGCCGATGACATATTTTGTCATATCCCTCTCGTCCGCATCAAAATTCTCCAGGTAGGCGACCACATTTTCATAAACCTCGTTCGTCTCCCGCAGGTTCGGATCACGAAAAGAGGCGAAATACCCGTCGCCCGAGCGCCCGAACCCGCTCATGCAGCCGTAGGCGCCGCCCTTGACGCGCAGGTTGATCCACAGGTAATCGTAGTTCAGGATCGGCTTCAGGATCTGCAGCGCACCGGTATATTCGTATCCCTTCTCACGGAAATTCCCGCACCTTGCCACATAATTCACCTGCGAGGAAGTCTTAAAGCCCTCGTTCCGGTTGGCGCGTTCAAAGGAAAATGGATACGTCTCGCCGCTTCCGGCCGGAAGCGCGTCCGTCAGCACCTTCAGCGCCTCCGGCAGAGGCCCGAACCCCTCCGCGTCCGCGGTGACGCTGACCAGCATGCTGCCGGTTGTGAACAGCCGGGCGGCCACGGACTTCAGCCGTTCGATCAGGGGTTCCGGATCCTTCTCGAAAGACTTGACCGTATCTTCCAGGAAGCGGTAAAACCCGATGCCGCCGGTCAGATCGTTGTATTTCGACGCGGCGGAGAAATAGGACATGGCCCTGGATACCGCCGCCCCGTGGCTGGCCCCCTCCAGCTTCATCCGCAAACGGGAACGCAGCTCGCGCAGCACCTCGCCCAGCCGTTTCGCATCCGTGAACTTCGTGCCGGACAGGATTTCCGCCAGAAGAGCCATGCCGTCCGGAATCCTGTCGTAAAGCGTCTTCACATCAGCCTCGAACATGCCGGTGAAATCCCCGAAGCTGCCAAGATCGGCATAGCTGTGCGTGCTGAATCCGATCCCGCCGGTCTTCAGATGGATCTCGCTGCTCAGATCCGCATAGCTGTAATGCTCCGTATCCACACTGCCCATCACAGACTTCAGCAGGCCCACATAAGGCAGATCCTCCACAGGCACGCGGTCCGTATGGAACAGCACCTTCACATAGCAGATGCCGGACGTAAAATGTTCATGGTACAGCACCGGGACGCCGTGTTCCACCGACTCTTTCCAATGGTTCTCCTCCGCCTCCGGACTGATATCCTCCCGCTTAAGCATCGGGATCTTCTCCAGATCCTCCTTCGGCGACGGCGCGTCCTGATACGCTTTCAGCTCCCTGGTCTGCTCCACCAGCCTTCCGATCTCCCCGGCGGACAGGGACGCCTTGTAGTCGGCCAGCTTCTTCGCGACTCTCGCGTCCTCCTTCTCCGTCTTGTTCCTCTCCGGCTTCACGACAACCACGGCCTCATACGGATTGTCCAGAAGCCAGTCGCGGATCAGCTGTTCAAAATAGCCCTCGTCCACGGCTTTTCTCAGGAAAGCGAAGGTATCCTCGTACCGCAGAAACATCAGCGGATCCTCTCCGTACAGCCAGCTGTCCATGGCACGCAGGCCGTACATCAGCCCCTTCGGCGCCCATCCGTAATCCGCCTCGCGGTTCTGGAACTCATAGTAATTGATCCCCGCAAGCAAGGACTTCTTATTCAGACCCCCGTCGGCCAGCTTCCGCAGCGTCCCCTTCACGACCTCCAGGAACGCCTCCTTCTGACCGGCGTCCGCGTCCTTGGCCGTCACGGTAAAATACGGCTGCAGGATGCCGTCGGCAAATCCGCCGAAGATATCCCCGCCGATCCCGGCGTCCAGAAGCGCCTGCTTCAAAGCCGCTCCGGGGGCATCGATCAGCGCATACTCCAGAACCTCCATCGCCGTAAAAAGCACCGGGTCCAGACGGTCCCCCACCACGGTGCTGACCGAGAGATAGGCGGCGTTCTCCTCCGGCTCCTCATCGGTAATCGAATACGTCGTCTCCGTCTGCTTCGGCGCGGCAAACGGCTGCTGCCTGCGGATCTCCGAATCAACCTGCGCCTCCGGATCCCTGCGGTCGTATTTGCTCAGATAAGCCTCGTCCAGCCACGTAAGCCGCTCCGCCATATCCATATCGCCGTACAGATAAATGTAGCTGTTGGCCGGATGGTAATACGTCTGATGAAAATGCAGAAACTGCTCATACGTCAGATCCGGGATCGCCGCCGGATCGCCGCCGGATTCGACGCCGTAGCACACATCCGGGAACAGGGTATTCTGCGTCCAGCGATCCAGCACGCTCTCCGGCGAAGAAAACGCGCCCTTCATCTCATTGTAGACCACGCCGTTATACCGCAGGGGCGCGTCCGCGCTTTCCAGCTCATAATGCCACCCCTCCTGCTTGAAAATCTTCTCCTCCCGGTAGATATTCGGGTGCAGCACCGCGTCCATATAGACATCCATCAGGTTCCGGAAATCCTTGTCATTGGTGCTGGCAACCGGATACACGGTCTTATCCGGATAGGTTACGGCATTCAGAAATGTATTCAGCGATCCCTTCGCAAGCTCCACAAACGGGTCCTTGACCGGGAATTTCTCCGATCCGCACAGGACGCTGTGCTCCATGATGTGAGGCACACCTGTGCTGTCAGGCGGCGGCGTGCGGAACCCGATAGAAAACACCTTGTTGTTGTCGCTGTTGGACAGCAGGAACAGCCTCGCCCCGCTCTTTCT
>CAYYHX010000156.1:0-4595 GCA_964471835.1 uncultured Hungatella sp. | reverse complement strand
ATTTCGTTCCGGGATATATCTTCATAATTCCTGGTTAGGGTGTGACCTGTAACGTACAGTACCTTGCAGGGCATGAAAACAGCAAAGTAACTATGGACATTTATGCAAAAGTGAAGTACAATAAGCCTGCACAGTTGCATGGGGTAGTCAATGAGGCCATTAGAAGTTCCAAAAATGTGGGTTTAAGAAGTGGTGGACGGCCCGCGGAATCCTTAGAAAAGCCCGAAAAATCAAGGAAAAACGGGTGTGACAAAGTGTGAAGTACGGCCTCAAAGCCGCCAGAAGAGCGCCGCAGTTTTCCAAGCGTTAACAGAGCGGAAAAATTCAATCAAAACACGAAAAAAGCCCGGGAATACGCCATTTTCCGGGCTTTTCTTATGCCCAAAATTCTGAAATGACTGTCCGCATATATCAATTCCGATTGCAAAAAACCAGGGTTCTATATACAATATACAGGTAAAATCATATAGGTCATATCCGGGATTTGGTAGAGGAAAATGAAAGAGGAAAAATGATACAAGGAGAAATGCGATATGACGCCGAAACGGGAAGAAATTCCTTCCATTCTGTCGGAAGAACAGTACCGCTCCTGTGAACTCTGCCCCCGTCGCTGCGGGGCGGACCGGACGGCAGGCGGCCTGGGGTATTGCCGGTGCAGTGACCGGATTCTGGCTGCGCGCGCCGCTCTGCATCTGTGGGAGGAACCCTGCATCAGCGGCCGTCCCGCGCCCGCTGATGCGGCGAACGGCGCCTCGCGCGGCAGCGGCGCCGTCTTTTTCAGCGGCTGCACGCTGGGATGCAGTTTCTGCCAGAACTATCCGATCAGTCATGAACGATTCGGCAGGGAGATCTCGATCCGCCAGCTTGCCGACATCTTCCTGCGTCTGCAGGAACAGGGCGCTTACAATATCAATCTCGTCACCGCTACCCAGTACCTGCCTTCCGTCATCCGCGCGCTGGATCTGGTACGGGAACAGCTTACGGTTCCCGTAGTCTACAACTGCGGCGGCTACGAACGTCCGGAGATCGTCCGCGCGCTGGCCGGTTATGTGGACATCTGGCTGCCGGATCTCAAATATTTCGACCCGTCGCTGGCCGTGCGCTGCTCGCAGGCCGGGGACTATTTCACTTATGCATCCCGGGCCATCCGGCAGATGATCGCCCAGACCGGGCCGCCCGTCACGGATGAAAATGGCCTCCTGCGCTCCGGCGTCATCGTCCGCCACATGGTTCTGCCCGGCGCGCGCCTGGATTCCATTCGCCTGCTGCACTGGATGAAGGAAAACCTTCCGGAAAAAGCGTGGCTCCTCAGCTTGATGAGCCAGTACACGCCCGCGGGTGAGAACATACCTTCATCGGGCCAACACGGGTTCTTGAGCCAAAACATACGTCCATCGAGGAAACAGAAGTCCTCAAGCGAAGCTGTCCGCCCACCTTCCCCCCGTCCGGAACATAAATCTACATCAGCCGCGGAACTCTCCTGCCGCGAAAAATCATCCGTCACGGCCGGTTCCTGCTGCCGTTACCCGGATCTGTCCCGCCGCGTCACCACTTACGAATACGAATCCGTCGTCAACGCCGCCGTCGATCTGGGACTCACCAACGGTTACATGCAGCAAAAAAGCAGCGCCAGAGAAGAATACACGCCGCCATTTGATCTGGAAGGAATCGAACCCGCGGCCGGGAGTCCCCGGGGAGAACCGAACCGCAGCTGAACCATGGAACCATTATCCCTTTTTCCGCGCAGACACAATTCGAGGGTACCGGCTTCTTTTTTCTCACCGATACCCTCATCAGGCTATCACATCCATTGGACCATACCTCTCAATCCTGCATGATATCTATGTAAATTTTTCCTCTCCGCCGGCCATCCCGCTCACATTCACCTTATTCTTATCTTTCTCTAATCCCTGCGGTCGGCACCGCCCTGATCCATCACACTTTCTCGTCCTGCCATGAACCGGCGATCCTGCAGCCATCTTAGAAATGCATCCGGGGTCTTCTTCGTCGCGGATCGGAAACCTGCGTTCCATCTATCCCGTAGATGAAACCAATCTTACCTGTCCTTTGGTCCGTACCTCCTTTCTCTTGACTTTGATATGTCTCTTTTTTGCGTCTCTTTTCTTGATGGTTTTACTATAACAGAAAGCGAAATATTTGTCAATACCTTTTTTGAAAATTTTTCAAAGATTTTGCCTTCATTGGTGATTTGTTTCAATTATCAGTAACTATTCGAACTAATACCAAATATACCCGTTATTTATTGAAGTCACTTCGATGAATTGTCTGATTTTTCTGTTTTCTGGATTGTGCTTTCTGTATTTCTATGATCGGACTATTTCACTTTTCCGCACAAGCGCCGCCAACCGCCGAAGGAAACATTTTGAACGGTTACCCACCGGAATACAGTTTCCCGCCTGGCGTAACAGTTCAGACGGCACGTCTTCTTGTGCGGCCGCTGGCCGCTGAGGAAGCATCAGATGAACATCCTGTTCCCGCTTGGCGGAACCGTTGACAATGCAGCGCAGACGGATTATAATCTTGGTTGTTCCATTTTCTTGAAAATCCTGGCTCCGTCGCCTGTCTTGTCCTGTTCGGACGGATCGGATAAGAAGCACATCCGTACTGTGCCTAACGGAAACCGGAACCGGAGCCAACGGGTGACAGGGAAGGGAACTGTTGTGAAAAGAGGGATATGAGGGATACCATGAAGCAGACTGAACGCCGATTGTTCCTGATTCAAAAACTGATGGAAGAAGATCCTCAGTACCGCGAACTGCGGATCCCGGATGACGAAACCGGCCGGAAACGGCTCCTTCGTTCTTTGATGAATGTACGACCTCCCCGCCCGGCCGGGGAGGAATTTCTCGCGGTGCAGGACGCATACCTGCAGGAAGAAACCGCCGCCAAGGGAATTACGGATCTCGCGGATCTAACGCCTGTGGAAGACAGGATCTATCTCTGGCAGGGCGATATCACTGCCCTGCGGTGCGGAGCGATCGTGAACGCGGCCAACAGCGGCCTGACGGGATGCTACATCCCCTGCCACGGCTGTATTGACAACGCGATCCACACCTATGCCGGCGTACAGCTCCGGCTTGCCTGTGCGGAACGGATGAAAAAGCAGGGGTACGAAGAACCCGCGGGGCAGGCCAAAATCACGCCCGCCTACAATCTCCCCTGCCGCTATGTCCTGCACACGGTCGGTCCTGTCGTCTATGGCGATGTGACGGCGCGCGACCGGGAGCTGCTGGCCGGATGCTACCGTTCCTGCCTTGCGCTGGCGGCGGAACATAAGGTGGAAAGCGTGGCTTTCTGCTGCATCTCCACGGGAGAATTTCATTTTCCCAATGAACAGGCCGCGGAGATCGCGGTGCGGACGGTAAAGGAATTTCTGCGGGAACATACAGGAACCGAACAGGTCATTTTCAATGTATTTAAGGATAAGGATTTGCAGATTTACCGCAGACTCCTGGGAGAAAATCCATGTTAAACCAGATAAAACAGTACACAGACCAGATCGAAAAACTTTCCGGAACCATACAGAAGGCCGACGCCGTCCTAATCGGGGCCGGCGCGGGTCTGTCAACCTCGGCGGGGTTTGTCTATACCGGAGAACGGTTTGAAACGTACTTCTCCGATTTTGCGGCGAAATACCATTTTCAGGATATGTACGCGGGCGGCTTCTATCCTTATCAGACGCCGGAAGAACATTGGGCCTACTGGAGCCGGTATATTTACATCAACCGTTACACGAACCCGCCGGATCCGGTTTATCAGATGCTGTTTGAACTGGTCCGTGATAAGGATTATTTCGTCCTGACTACCAATGTGGACCATTGTTTCCAGAAATCCGGATTCGATAAACGCCGGCTGTTCTATACGCAGGGTGATTACGGGTTGTTTCAGTGCAGCCGACCGTGCCACAACGCGACTTATGATAACAAAGATACGATTTGCAAAATGGTTGAGGCGCAGGAATATACGATCGATGAGAACGGAACGCTGGTCCCGCCGGAAGGACGAGCCCCCGCAATGAAGGTTCCGTCCGACCTTGTCCCATACTGCCCGAAATGCGGGAAACCGATGTGTATGAACCTCCGGGCAGACGATACGTTTGTCGAAGACGAGGGCTGGCACCAGGCGGCGGAACGGTATGTGAATTTCCTTCAGGAACGGAAGGGGCAGCGCATTCTCTTTCTGGAACTGGGCGTCGGATACAACACGCCGGTGATTATCAAATATCCGTTCTGGCGCATGACGGCGCAGAATCCGCACGCGGTCTACGCCTGCGTCAACTGCGGCGAGGCGGCCTGCCCGCAAGAACTCGAGATGCAGGCAATCTGTATCAATGCGGATATCAGCCAGGTGCTGATCTCACTGACAGATGAAAAGTGATCCGTTAATCATCTCCGGCTGTTTGGGCCAGAGAACCGATGTTCTTCTGGCATGATATAAACAAAATTCCAATACGTTACTAATTTTTAATATCTGCTCCGCATCCATTCAGCACGCTCCGGGCATTTCGGAGGTATCTATTATGCAACACGGAAAAGAAAAAACCTTGTAGATACAAGGCTTTTGAAACGGAGAGA
>CAYYHX010000155.1:0-4616 GCA_964471835.1 uncultured Hungatella sp. | reverse complement strand
CGAAGATCAGGACAAGGTATGCCCCCAGCCCCACGGGGCGGATGCATGTGGGAAACCTGCGCACGGCGCTTTACGCCTATCTGATCGCCAAGCACGAGGGCGGCGATTTCCTGCTGCGCATTGAGGATACGGATCAGGAGCGGTACGTGGAGGGCGCGACGGAGATCATCTACCGGACGCTTGCGAGCGCCGGTCTGGTCCACGACGAGGGGCCGGACAAGGACGGCGGCGTGGGACCGTATGTCCAGAGCGAGCGCCAGGCGGCGGGGATCTATATGGAGTACGCGAAGAAGCTGGTCGATCGGGGCGAGGCATATTACTGCTTCTGTGGCCAGGAGCGGCTGAATTCGCTGAAGCGCGTCGTGAACGGCGAGGAGATCATGACCTACGACAAACATTGCCTGCACCTGACGCCTGAGGAGGTGGAGGCCAATCTGGCCGCCGGCAAGCCCTGGGTGATCCGCCAGAACAACCCGACCGAAGGGACGACCACCTTCCACGACGAGATCTACGGCGACATTTCCGTAGACGATTCCGAGCTGGACGACATGGTGCTGATCAAGTCCGACGGCTATCCGACCTATAACTTTGCCAATGTGGTGGACGACCATCTGATGGGCATTACCCATGTGGTGCGGGGAAATGAATACCTTTCTTCTTCTCCCAAATACAACCGGCTCTACGACGCTTTCGGCTGGGAGGTGCCGGTCTACATCCACTGCCCGACGATCACCAATGAGGAACACAAGAAACTCAGCAAGCGCAGCGGTCATTCTTCCTACGAGGACCTGATCGAGCAGGGATTCGTCAGCGAGGCGGTGGTCAATTTCGTGGCGCTTCTGGGCTGGTCGCCGGAGGAGGACCGGGAGATCTATTCCCTTCCGGAGCTGGTGGAGGTGTTTGACTACCGCCGGATCAGCAAATCGCCGGCCGTATTTGACATGACGAAGCTGCGGTGGATGAACGGCGAATATCTGAAAGCCATGGATTTCGAGCGCTTCTACGGGATGGCGGAGCCGTACCTGCGGGCGGTCATCCATAAGGATCTGGATCTCCGTAAAATCGCGGCCATGGTCAAGACCAGGATCGAGGTGCTGCCGGATATCGCGGGGCATATTGATTTCTTCGAGGAGCTGCCGGAGTACGATCCGGAAATGTACTGCCACAAGAAGATGAAGAGTACGAAGGAGACCTCCCTGAAGGTGCTGCGGGAGGTGCTGCCGATCCTGGAGGCGCAGGAAGATTATTCCAATGACGCCCTCTACGCCGTGCTGTCTGACTATGTGGCCGCGCACGGCTATAAAACCGGTTTCGTCATGTGGCCGATCCGCACGGCCGTCTCCGGCAGGCAGATGACGCCCGCGGGCGCGACGGAGATTCTGGAAGTGCTGGGAAAAGACGAGTCCCTGGCGCGGATCAGGAAGGGGATTGCGCTGCTGGATCAAACATGTCAAGGAGTTTCCTGAAGGTGTCCTGTCCGTCGAGACAGGTATCGGTCAGATAGCCTTTCTCGCGCTCCCATTCGGAGAGGCCACGGTAATAGTACATTTTTTTTGAGTCCTCGATGAGGAACGGGACGATGGAAAACCGCAGGCATTCCTTTAGGGCAACCAGCCTGCCGACTCTTCCGTTGCCGTCCTGAAAAGGATGAATCCGTTCAAAATCGCAGTGAAAACGGATGATGTCGTACACGGTGACGGCCGGCAGGGATTCATAGTCTGACAGCAGCTTCCGCATCCTGGCGGCAACCTCTTTCGGTTTTGCCGTTTCCCGGCCGCCGACAGTGTTGGGTCGTTTCTTGTAATCCCCGACGGCGAACCAGGCGAGGGACGCGTCCCTGGTACTCTGTTTCAGAATCCGGTGCAGTTCCTTGATGATATCTTCCGTGAGCGGTTCCTCCGCGGTTTCGATCACATAGTCGATGGCACGAAAATGATTGACGGTTTCGATGATATCGTCAACCGGAATCCCTTCTCCGGCATTCACCGTACTTGTCTCGAAGATGAAGCGGGTTTGGTCTTCGCTCAGCTTGCTGCCTTCCATGTGGTTGGAGTTATAGGTCATCCGCACCTGCAGCTCGTGATACAGGCCGCCGGACATGCGGATGCTTTTTTCTTCACGGAGCGTCTGCAGAATCGGATTGTCGGAAATGGTCCGGCAAAGGTCCTCCGTGCCGCATTCAAGGAAAGCCGCTATCTTATCCAGCACACGGTCAGCGATCTTTTCTCCCCGCCCGATCTTGGCAACCGTGCGCGATGAGATGCCGAGTTCCGTGGTTAGCGCCGTTTTTGTTAAGCCTTTCTCGTTCAGTTTATTCATCAGGCCGGAATAGGAAATCATACGGATACCCCCTTGCTTTACTTATTTTACCATAAACCGGCGAAAAGTAAAGGTGCACTTCTGAAAAAGTAAAGGATGCGCCAGTTGGAAGAGTGCGAATTGGAAGAACCTTCCCGTTTTTTCGATATTCTGGTATCCTGTTTCGAAGATGCGGAAATTAGCTGACAAAGTTTTCACGATATGGTATGATAAATTTGTAAATAACGTGCAGCCGGCTCCCGGACGTCTGGCCCGAACTTCCTCCTTCCTTTTACGCTGCGGAAGGAAGGAACCGTTGTACAGATCCGGCGCCGGTATCCGCTTTATCCCGACGGAGGAGAGAAAGGAACAGCCATGGGAAAATCATCTTTACTGCTTCAGCCGCTAAACGTCGGCGGCCTGACACTCAAAAACCGCATCATGTTCCCCCCGCTGACGACCGGCTATGAGGAGCGGGACGGCTCGATCGGGTCGAGGAGCCTTCATTTCTATGAGAGGCTGGCGAAAGGCGGCGTCGCCTACGTGGTTATCGGCGACGTGGCCCCGGTGAACACCGCCTCACCGACGCCGAAGCTCTGCGACGACCGGCAGATCCCCGGCTTCCGTCGCCTGGCCGACGCGCTGCACGCCTATGACTGCAAGCTGGCGTTGCAGATCTTCCATCCGGAGTATGACGTACCCGGCGTGGGCCGCATGATTACGGGTTCCATGATGGCGGCAAAGGCGGCGCAGGAGGCGAAGGCCGCCGGGGATATGACCGCGTTTGCGGCCAAGATGGAGGAATCGGAGCGGATCAGCAGGGAGGCTTACGCGAAACTCCATCACGATACGCAGCATTTTGTCAATGAGGCCACGCTGGGGCAGCTGGCAGAGATCAAAAGCGCTATCGCGGCCTGCGCGGGACGGGCGGCCGCGGCAGGGGCGGATGCCGTCGAGGTTCACGGCGACCGGCTGGTTGGCTCCCTCTGCTCGGAGATCCTGAATCACCGGACCGACGAATACGGCGGTTCCTTTGAGAACCGCGTGCGCTACGCCCTGGAGGTGGTGGCCGCGATCCGGCAGGCCGCGCCGGGGCTGATGCTGGAATACAAACTGCCGATCATCACGGAGAATCCGGACGGCACGCCGCGCGGCAAAGGCGGCTTGCGGCCGGAGGAAGCGAAGAAGCTGGCGGTTCTTCTGGAGCAGGCCGGCGTGCAGATGATTCAGGTGGCCCAGGCCGACCACACCGGCAACATGGGAGACACGATCCCGCCCATGGGAACGATGCCCTACAACTGGACGCTGCCGGTCGCGAAGGAGATCAAAGCGCTGGTATCGGTTCCCGTCGCCACGGTGGGGCGCGTAATCACCGTGGAGGCCGGCGAGGCGATCCTCGAAGCCGGCGAGGCGGATGTGATCGGCTACGGCCGTTCCCTGCTGACAGACCCGGATATCGCGCACAAGGCGGAGACCGGCGAACCCATCCGCGCCTGCCTGAACTGCAACAAAGGCTGCGTGGACGCGATCCAGAACCGGAAGTACATTTCCTGCGTCTTGAACGCGGAGAATGGCGATGAAGAGACGATATTCATCCGTCCCGGCGAAGGGAAGAAGCATGTGGTCGTCGTCGGAGGCGGCATCGCGGGTCTGGAGGCGGCCCGGGTAGCGGCGAAGCGCGGTTACAGCGTGACGGTCTACGAGAAGGAGGAGAGGCTGGGCGGCCAGATCCATCTGGCGGCGGCTCCGCCCCGGAAGTCGGAGATCCTGCGGTCCGTCGAATACTATGAGAAGATTCTGCCGGCGCTGGGCGTCACGGTCCGTCTGGGCGAGAGCTGCGGGCCGGATGCCATGAACGCGGCAGACGCGGTGATCGTGGCCGTCGGCGCGGAGAATACGACGCTTCCGGTGCCGGGAGCCGACGGCGGCCATGTGGTCTCGGCCTGGGATGTGTTGGCCGGGAGCGCGAAGGTATCCGGCCGGTGCGCGGTCATCGGCGGCGGCCTCGTGGGTACGGAGACGGCGGAATACCTGCTTGCGCGCGGCTGCGAAGTGACGATCATCGAGATGCTGGATACGATCGCGGCCGGCGAATCCACAACGGTCCTTCCGGTGATTCTGGCTGATTTCGCGAAGCATCAGGTAGAACAGCATGTGAAGACGAAGGTGACGGCCATCACGAAGGACGGCGTGGAGACGGAGGACGTGGAGACCGGCGAGAAGACCGTCCTGCCCGCCGATTATGTGGTCATGGCCGTGGGTTCGAAGAAGAAGCCCTTTGATGCGACGGGCGTCACGGCGCCGGTGTATTTCGTCGG
>CAYYHX010000154.1:0-4705 GCA_964471835.1 uncultured Hungatella sp. | reverse complement strand
CGACGACGCTGTCCTCCTCAAGATGACCGTTCAATACATCGATGAAGGCAAACTTACTGATCCCGTTCGAATCATCCTGCTGCTCCGGCAAAAAGACCGGGAATACTTCCTTCCAGTGGGCGCATTTTTCAGCCCAGGAACCGGTATCCTTCATGTGCAGAGTCCCAATAGACTGCAGGAACATTTTCACATCAGCATTAACCGCAAGATCGATCCGCACGGTGCCCTTCCGGTGCTCATCCTCATCGATATCGACAACGATCACCTTCTTTGCGCCGCGGGCGAACAGCTCATAATTATAGCCCGTCGTGAACACCGAGAGGCGGCTGCCCAGCACGAGCACCATATCGGCGTTCTGCATGGCCATATTGGCGGCCCGGTTCCCCCGGATGTCCGCCAGCCCGATGTGCAGCGGGTCGCTCTTCGGCGCGATGTCCCAGCCGCGCCGCGTCCCGACATAGGGGATATGATAGTTGTGCACGAATTCGGTGAAGAGCTGCTGCGCCCCCCCGTCCCGCACACCGGCCCCGAGTATCACCAGCGGGCGCTCGGCCCCCTCCAGTGCCTCGGCGACCGCCGCCAGCTCAGCCGCGGTCGGCTCCTTTTTGACGGGGGGCAGTTCCGCCGGGTCGAAATGCCGCATGTTTTCCGGCTCGATCAGCGCTTCCTGAACGTCCAGAGGAATGTCCAGCCACACGGGACCGCGGCAGCCGCTCATTGCCAGATACAATGCCTTCTCCACATGGTACACCGCATCCGCGGGATCCATGACCGTCACCGCGTATTTTGTGATGCTCTTTACAATCGAGACGATGTCCGCCTCCTGCTGTCCGATCGCGCGTACGGGTGCTTTTGCAATGGTCATCATCTCATCCCGGTTGCACTGGCCGGACACATAGACCACCGGGATATGATCCTGCCATGCGTGCAGGACTCCCGTCACGGCGTTCGTCCCTCCGCAGCCCGTGGTCACATAGCAGGCTCCGTACCCGCCGCTATACTGGGCGTAGCCGATCGCCGCCATGGCCGCGGCCTGCTCATGCAGGCACGGCACAGGATGAAGTCCCTCATGGCAGGCCAGGCCGTCCGTCATAAACATCAGTCCCCCTCCGGTCACAAGGAACACGTCCCTTACCCCGGCTTCATATAACTTATCCGCCACGTAATCCGCGACTCTCATCTTCACTCTTCCCCTTTCCTGTCCCCGGCAGATCCCCATCCCGTGACCCGCGGCCGTTCCTCAGCGGATCCCCGTCCCGCAGCCCGCGGCCATTCCCTCCGTGTCTTCAATACATCTGCTGCCGTTTGTAACTCCATATATCCTGATGTTCCGTATTGGTGTTGAGGCTGTTCAGCCTCCGCATATCCTCTTCGCCGATCTCGAAATCGAAAATATCCAGATTGCCCGCGATATGCGCGGGATCGGACGAGCGCGCCAGCGGCACAAACCCGTTCTGCACGCTCCAGCGCAGCGCGAGCTGCCCCGGATCCTTCCCGTAAGAAGCGGCCATGAACTCAAATTCCGGCGTGCGCAGGATGCCGCGCCCCATGGGCGACCATGCCTCTATGAGGATCCCCCTCTGCCTCATGAAGCGCACCAGCCCGCGCTGCTGATACGCGGGGTGCAGTTCCAGCTGGTTCACCTCCGGGCAGCTCATGCCGCACTCCGTGAGCAGCAGGAGATGGCGTTCCAGAAAATTGCATACGCCGATATGTCTTGCCCTCCCGCACCGTTTCAGTTCCTCAAACGCCTGCCATGCGGCGGCGTTCTTCTCCGGGTAGGTGTCCTCGCTGCCGCGTGCGACGGGCCAATGCAGCATGAACATATCCACGTAATCCAGACGGAGCCGGTTCAAGGACTCCTCCAGCCCGTCCAGCGCTTCGCGGTAGCCATGCCTGTCCGGCGCCAGCTTGGTCTGTATGAACATCTCCTCCCGCCTGACAATGCCCTCCCGTACCGCGCGTTCGACCGCCTCGCCCACGCCGTCCTCACTGCCGTAGACCTGCGCCGTATCGATCAGCCGGTAGCCGGAACGGATCGCGCAGTATACCGCCTGCCGTACGGACTCACCCAGATCCGCCGTGCCGAAGCCGACCGGAGGAAGCCGGAACCTGTCCTCTGCATTGCCCATCAATTCTCCCTTCCTTCCGCTTCCTGTTTCAAATAATCCTCATACATTCTCTCAAGTCCTTCCCGGATCGGCACACCGGCTCTCCACCCCGTCTCCCGCAGTCTCGTGCTGTCGCAGATGCGTCTGGGCATGCCGTCGGGCTTTGACGGATCAAGTCTGATTCCGCCCTCAAATCCCGTAACCTCGCAGATCATTTTCGCAAGTTCCAGCATGGAAAACTCCTCTCCCGTGCCGACGTTGACCGGCATCTCGCCGGAATAATTCTCCAGAAGAAAAAGTCCGGCGGAAGCGAGGTCGTCCACATAGATAAATTCGCGCAGCGCCTTCCCCGTGCCCCACATGCCGATCTCCTTCGCACCCGCGATCTTTGCCTCATGGCATTTGCGAATCAGCGCAGGGATCACATGGGAGTGCTCCGGGTCGAAGCTGTCCCCCGGGCCGTAGGCGTTAGCCGGAACAGCCGTGATGAAGTCCGCGCCGTACTGCCGGTGAAGGTAGGAACAGAGACGGCTGCCGCAGCACTTGGCCAGCGCGTAGCCCTCGTTCGTGTATTCCGGAAGGCCTGTGAGCAGGTACTCCTCCTTCATCGGCTGCGGGCAGTCACGGGGGTACATGCAGGCGCTGCCAAGGAACAGGAACTTTCTCACCCCGCTCTTGAACGACGTCCAGATCAGGTTCTCCTGGATGGCGTTGTTGACATGAAAAAAGTCGGCGGGAGCGGCGCTGTTCGCCCGGATGCCTCCCACCAGAGCAGCGGCATCTATAACATACTCCGGCTTCTCTGCGGCAAAAAATTCCTCGACGTCCGCCTGCCGGGTGAGATCCAGTTCGGCATGGGTTCTTAGGATCAGATTTTCATACCCCTGCCGCCTCAGCACCCGCACAAAAGCGCTGCCCACCATGCCGGTATGTCCGGCGACATAGATCTTTGCATCCTTTCGCATACCCGAACCTCTCTTTGCCTAAAATTCCATGCGCCGCATACGCGGCACACCACCATGGATGAAAGCCGATTGCTCCGCACTTGCGGTCTCCGCTCCGCTCCGGTCGGTGCTGAACGTGCGCCACTGGCGCACAGCACCCCGCAATCGCCGGCGGCATTCGCAAATCGCGTCGCTCCCTATGGTCGCGCCGCTTTTTGCTCATACCACCTTGTCCGTCAAATGTCCATACAGCCTTGCAAGCAAGCTTGTCGTCTGCATGGCCGCTTGACGGAGCTTTCACAGTAAAGACTTGCTGTAAGGACTTGAACCTCTCTTTGTTGTAGAAACCCAAACCTCTCTTTGTAGCAGAGGCTTGACATTGTACAGTGATATGCTATAATCTGTGTAGCATAGATCAGTTAGATAAGGAGATGATCCCATGGCACAGATGACACAGGTCAGTTTCCGCGTAGACGAAAAGGTAAAGGAAAACGCGGAAAGCGTATTCAACGATCTGGGGCTTTCCATGTCGGCAGCCATCACGGTATTCCTAAAGACAGTGGGCAGGGAAAAGCGTATCCCCTTTGAACTCACGCTGGATCCGTTCTACTCTGACAACAATCTACGCTACCTGGAACAGAAGATGGCCGATTACAGGGCAGGCCGGCTTCACTTTTCCGAACATGATCTGATCGAGGACTGATATCCATGCAGGTAAAGATCATACAATGGGATGCCGACGCGTGGGACGACTATCTCTTCTGGCAGGCACAGGATAAAAAGATCCTAAAACGGATCAACCAGCTGATCAAGGACATCAGCCGCGACCCGTTCGATGGGATCGGAAAGCCGGAACCCTTAAGGAATGACCTCTCCGGATTTTGGAGCCGTCGCATCAATGAGGAACACAGGCTCGTCTATGTCATCGAAGATGACAAGGTCTTGATTTTCTCCTGCAGGAATCACTATGGGAAAACCTGATCCCGCCTGAACACGGCCGTGGCGCTGCCCTCCATGGCGATTATTATAGATCCTTGAATCTTTCTTCATTCTCGTGGGTTCTCGCTTTCGCCCCGGTAAATGTCCTTCCCTTCCGAAGTCTCAACAGGCTTGTCATAGAGAGCAACAAGGACACAATCCTCCGGGAACCGAAGGGTATGCACTACACCGGGCAGCACTTCAAAAAAGTCTCCCGTTTGGAACATCTTCTCCTCGTGGTCTGTTCCGCATTCAAAGGCCACATTCACCGAGCCGCTGACTACATAGAAAAACTCGGTGCTGCGCTTATGGTAATGCCCACCGCGCGTCACGCCGGCGCGGGTCCGCAGGATATTTACCTGGGCACAGTTCTCATTCACCAGTTGCACCAATGAGCCGCGTGTGTCTTCGCAGCAAAATTCGGGTTCCAGGCAACTGTACATCAAGCATGCCACCTCCCTTTGTGACATGCTGACGCACAGAAGATAATCCAATGTGCAATTACATCAGTGAGGAGCACCCCCCCGATATCAATTTCAAAAGTGTATCGATCTCGTAATCCAGTTCCTCCCGCGTCAGCCCGTGATGGCACCCGATATAGAATCCGTTGTGATCGATATATTCCGCGTTGGGATAGTCCTTCTCGATATCCCCGAAAAGTTCCTTATAGAC
>CAYYHX010000153.1:0-4736 GCA_964471835.1 uncultured Hungatella sp. | reverse complement strand
TCAGGGAACACTGCCCGACGCAGGAAATATCCTGTATTGTCAAAACCCGTTTGTCACTCATGTCTTACTCCTCCGTTCTCCCCGGTTCATTCTCGTTGGTGCCGGAATCGCCATGCAGGACGATATCGCCGCTGGAAGCCATAATTCTCTCCAGAAAGTTAGTCTTGCAGGAATCATGATCCGTCCTTCGTTTCCACGCAGATCAGGATCAGTCCTTCGTTCTACGCAAATTAAGATCAATCCTTCGACTCCACGCAGATCAGGATTCCCTCGTCAAAACGGATCCCGGCCGTCTCATCGACAATCTCATTGCTGATGCACAGGCCGGCTTCCCGGCCGATGGCGATATCTCTCCCCGAAAGCGGGTATTTGAACCCGGTCAGCCGAATTCCCCGCACGTGTTCCGTCAATGGGATGAAAGAAACATATTTCCCGTAAACCGCATCCCGGCGGAAGGTTCTCGCGCCCCACAGAAGGCTCACCCGATTCTGCTCGTCGTAGATCGCCGCGTCCACCCCGGCAT
This sequence comes from uncultured Hungatella sp., assembly GCA_964471835.1. GTDB lineage: Bacteria > Bacillota > Clostridia > Lachnospirales > Lachnospiraceae > UBA3402. Next base: position 4,213 of record CAYYHX010000153.1, on the reverse strand, counting down.
CCAGACAAAGTTTCAGCAGATGGAGATTGGAGAGCTCATGATCCAGCCTTCCGCCGGTAGCCCCGAGGATCACCAGACTCCGGCAGCCCAGTCTGAGGGCTGTGGCGATCGCCAGTTCGGTGTCCGTCTCGTCCTTTTCAGGCTTATGCACGTCCCACAGCACATTTTCCCCGGCGTCCCGGCGATACCTTGCAAGCACCTCCGGCTGCACCGTATCGAAATCACCGACGATGGCCGTCGGCTTAAGGCCCAGCGTCCCGGCCACCATGAGCGCGCCGTCCACCACGATCACACAATCGAAGCCGAAACTGCCGTCCCGGACCGACTCGGTATCTCTGCGTTCCCCCGCTTCTGTCCTACCCTCCCTGCCCTGACCGTGACGACCGATTTCCTTCGCTCCAGTCTGTCCGCACTGACCGATTTTCTCGGCTACAGCCTGTCCGCTCCGGCTGACTTCCTTCATCCCGTTCTGACCGGACAATTCACCTGTGAAATATGCGGCACCGCATTTTCCTGCCCCTCCCCCGGTCTGACTGCCCTGACCGAAAGATTCCGTCCGACCCTCTCCGTATGCTCCGGCAGCAGCCCCGCCGCCTTCTTCTGCCCTCTTTTTCTCGGCGTACCCGCGTAAAAAATCACCGGCGAAAGACACGTCCAGCCTTCCGCCGGTGAGAATCAGTCCGGTCTTCATTTCATTTCTTCTCCGCTTCCTCTAAAATCTTCAGAAACTTCCGCGTATTCTCGCAGGCGTCCCCACGGTAGATGGCCGAACCGGATACGATCACATTGGCCCCCGCCTCCAGACAGGCCCGCACATTGTCAAGGGTGACACCACCGTCAATCTCGATATCCATATCCAGGCCCTGGCTCAGACACATTTCCCGCAGGCTCCGGACTTTCTTCAGCGTATAGGGAATCATTTCCTGCCCGCCAAAACCCGGATTCACGGTCATGATCAGCACCATATCCACCACATCCAGAAGATCCTGAATCATCAGGATCGGCGTCGTCGGATTCAGCGCCACGCCCACCTTCAGCCCGGCTCCCCGGATCTGGCGCAGCGTGTAGTCCAGATGCGTGCAGGCTTCGGCGTGAACCGTGATGAGATCCGCCCCGCACCTGACAAAGTCCGGCAGGTAACGGAGCGGCTCCTGCACCATCATGTGTACGTCAAATACCTTCTCCGTACAGCTGCGGATCGACGCGATCACCTGCATCCCGAAAGAGATGCAGGGGACAAACGTCCCATCCATCACATCCAGATGGATGTACTGAGCCCCGGCGCGGTCCACATCGCCGATCTGCTGCCCCAGCCGCTTAAAATCCGCGTCCAGAATCGAGGGTGACAGAATATTCATAAACTAGTATCTCCTTTTCTCTTTCAGCTCCGTATACAGCAGCCGGTAATTCTCATAGCGGCTGCTGCTGATCCCGCCCGCCTTCACAGCGGCCTTGACGCCGCAGACCTTCTCCCCTATGTGTACGCAGCCCGGGAACCGGCATTCCGCCTCATAGGATTCAAATTCCGGGAAGCAGTCTTTTAACTCCTCCGGCTCCATTTCTTCCATATACATCGAACTGAAACCGGGCGTGTCCAGCAGGTACGTCCCGCTCCCCAGACAGAACAGCTCGGAATGGCGGGTCGTATGGCGCCCACGCCGGATCTTTTCACTGACGGTTCCCGTCTCCATCCGGGCTTCCGGCAGCAGCAGGTTGGTCAGAGAAGATTTCCCGACACCGGAAGGGCCGGCCAGCACCGTGGTCCGCCCCCGCAGCCTTTCGCGGACTTCCGCCAGCCCCTCGCCTGTATATGTGCTGAGCCGAAGCACCGGATAGCCGGCCGGGCCGTAGATCCCGCGGAGGCGGAGGATCGCATCCCTGGCTTCATCCGCCTGATCCACCCCGTTCGTGACGGCTGCCGCATTCCTGTCCCCATCTTCCAGATCTGCTCTTATCGTGACGCCTTCCGCATCCTTGCCCGCCTGATCCGCTCGCATCGTGACGGCTGCCTCATCCTTGCCCGCCAGATCCGCTTTATTCGCAACGGGAGCTACACCTTTGCCATTATTTCCCCCAATCAGATCCGCCTTATTCATCACGATAACCGCGTCCACACCGAGCCGCGCAAGCATCACCAAAAATCGGTCCAGCAGATTCAGGTTCGGTTCCGGGTCCTTCACCGCGAATACCACAAGGGCCTGATCCACATTGGCCACGGCAGGACGGACCAGCTCGCTGCGCCGCGGAAGGATCTCATCCACATTGCCTTCCGGCGGGTCGTTCCCCAGGACAGAGATAACCACGTCATCGCCGACGAGCGGCTTGATCCCCCGGCTGCGGAATATGCCCCTGGCCCTGCACGCATAGACCAGACCATCTTCCGCGTGGACATAATAGAACCCGGCGATGCCTTTGATGATTTTGCCCGTCATGCGCCAGCCCCTCCGCTACTGCGCGGTGAACTGAACCGGATAGCTGGCCAGCACCTGCCCGTCTTCCGCGTTCACCACCTCGACCATTCCCTCCTCCGCTCCCGGGAAGATGGCTTCGATCTCCGGATAATCGATTACCAGCAGGCTTGTGCTGCCCACCTCGGTGGTCTCCATCAGCGTCCGGTACTGCGGTCCGTCCTCCGAATCCTGGCGCAGACGTACTTCCAGAAACAGTGACGTCCCTTCCATGCCGGGGCCAAACGCGCCCTGCGGATTATAGGTCTCACTGATCGACGCGATATAACGCTGCGGCTCCGGGGGCGGCTCGGGGCCGTCGCTTACGACGAAGGAAATCCTGCTGCCCTCCTCCACGCTCGTATTCGCCGCGATATCCTGACTGATCACATAGCCCTGCGGAATGGTGTCGTTATAGCTTCTGGTGACGTCGCCGGGATTCAACCGGGCGTCGGCCAGCCGCTGGAGCGCCTCCTCCTCGGTAATATTGGAAAGGTCAGGCACGGTACGCACGACAGGAGCCGGACCAAGGCTCACATACAGCGTCACCGTCTCCCCCTCGCGGACCTCCGCCGGTTCATAGCGGATGATTCCGTCCTGCGCTACCGTGTCATTGTATTCTTCCTGAAAAATGAATTTCAGCCCGTTCTGCGTCAGCGCTGCGGACGCGGCATCCCTGTCCATACCGGTAAGCGACAGGGCCGCAAGGTCGATCTTTCCGTTGCCGGTGCTGACGACCACATCCACGGCGGAGTATTTCTGGACGACACTTCCCGCTTCCGGATTCTGGGAAATGACATAATCGCTCTCTACCGTGTCCGACTCCTCATAGCCGACGACCCGCATCACCAGGGTAGAATCTTTCAGCTTCTGCTCCGCGATATCAACCGGCAGGTTCGTCGCGTCAGGAGCCAGAATCTCCGTCTCGGCAAGCTGCGTCCCCGTTTCCTCCGGCACAGTCTCTGTCTGGGATGCCTGCTGATCGTCCCCCGATCCAAATCCCAGGCCCGAGCCGCCGCGGAACAGACCGCCGATCCTCAAGAACAGAAGAATCAAGACTGCCACGATAACGACCGCGACCAGAACGCCCAGCCCCGTCAGAAGACGCTCGATTCCGCGGCTCATATTCAGGCCGCGCGGCGGTTGGGGAGGATAGTCCGGCTCCGGATCCATGTCATCCGCCGGCCTGTAAGACGGCTTATGGCCAAGATCGATCACATCCAGCCCGTCCAGCCCGGCGTGTCCGGAGGGCGGCGCATAACCGCCCCCACGGTTCATCGCACCCGCGGACCGCGCATCCGACGCATAATTGCCTCCATGATTCATCGCGCCCGCAGACCGCGAATCCGACGCATAATTGCCTCCATGGTTCATCGAGCCAACGGACATCGAATCCGTCATATAATCGATATCCGGGTCTATCGCGTCTGCAAACCGCGAATCCTGCGCATAACCGATATCCGGGTTCATCGCACCCATCGACCGCGCATCCGCCATATAATCAATATCGGGATTCATCATCCCCAAGGGCCGCCCATCCGCCGCATAACCGACATCAGGGTTCATCGTCCCCATCGACCGCGCATCCGCCGCATAATCGATATCGGGAAATCTTTCCACGAAATCCCCATCCGGGTACAGGAGCACCAGCCGCAGGTCGGCGATCACCTCGTTGACCGAGGAATACCGCTTCTCCGGCTTCTTCTCCGTACATTTGAGGATAATATTTTCAAGGCTTGAGGGGATATCCGGTTCATAGATACTCG
>CAYYHX010000152.1:0-4738 GCA_964471835.1 uncultured Hungatella sp. | reverse complement strand
CGAGCCGAAATCCGCGGCGAAGCGTCTCCCGGACGGAACGATGGTATCGCCGCCCTTGGAGGATCTTTCCCCGTTCCTTTCGGATGAGGAAATGGACGCTAACATGATCATTCCGCGGATCCGCGGATGAATCTGGCGGATGGTTCCTGCAGATGGGTCCCGCGGATGAATCCCACGGATGGATTCTGCAAATGGATCTCGCGGATGAATCAGATGGACGGATCCTGCGGATGGTTTTCGCGAATGAATCATGCGGATGAATCCCGTGAATGAACCCCGCGGATGGTTCCGGCGCTGCCCGCGGATCAGGCAGGTTCAGAATCGTCGCGGCGGTATGAAAATCATTCAGTCAGACAGCGAGGTGACGGAAGATGAAGAGGGCGGTTGTGACCGGCGCGACCGGCGCCATCGGTAGCGCGCTGGTGCGCGAACTGGCGGAATCCGGCGTGGAAGTGCTGGTCCTGGTAAGAAAAGAATCCGCTCGCAGCCGGAATATTCCGAGGCATCCGCTGGTCCGGCAGATCGGATGTGATCTGGCGGGGCTGGCGAATCTTCCGAATGAGACGGGGCAGGATTACGATGTGTTCTATCATCTGGCGTGGGCGGGAACGACCGGAGCCGCCCGAGATGATATGTATCTGCAGAACCGGAATGTGCGCTATGCGCTGGATGCCGTGACGGCGGCGGAACGCTTCGGCTGCCGGATGTTTGTCGGCGCCGGCTCCCAGGCGGAGTACGGACCGGCCGACGGGAAGCTGAAGCCGGATTCCCCTGTGAAGCCTGAGACGGGGTACGGGTACGCGAAGCTCTGCGCCGGCCAGATGACCCGCAGCCTAGCGCGCCAACTGGGGATGCGCCATGTGTGGGTACGGATCTTGAGTGTCTATGGGCCGAATGACGGACCGCAGTCCATGGTCATGTCAACCATCCGCAAGCTGCGGTCAGGCGTCGTGCCGGAGTTTACGAGGGCAGAGCAGATGTGGGATTATCTTTACAGCCGGGACGCGGCGCGGGCGCTGCGTCTGGTTGGAGAAATGTGCGGGGTCGAGGAACCGGACGCAGCCGGACAGGCACATTCCGTGGAAAGTTCTGCAGAACGTGAAAGTCTGGTACGTTCTACGGAAGGTGAAAGTCAGGTACGTTCTGCGGAAGGTGAAAGTCAGGTGCGTTCTGCGGAAGGTTCTATGGAACGTGAAAGTCAGGTACGTTCCGCGGAAAATGAAAGTCAAGAGCTTTCCGCAGAGGGTTCTGCGGAACGTGAAAGTCAGGCGCATCCTGCGAAACGTGAAAGTCAGGTATGTTCCGCAGAAGATAAAAGTCCGCGCTGTCAAGAGAAGGAGGGGGAGCGGCAGCCAGGCAGTCTTCTGCCAGACCATAAGATGGGCAGCCGGATCTACGTTCTTGGCAGCGGACATGCAAGGCCGCTTGCGGAATATATTACGGAGATCCGCGATATTGTCGCGCCGGGGATGGAGCTGGGGATCGGCATGCTTCCCTACACGCCGGGCCAGGTGATGTATCTGTGCGCGGACACCTCGGCGCTTGAGAGGGATACCGGCTGGAGGCCGCGGACGTCTTTTGCGGACGGGATCCGGGAGATCCTGTCCTTCTAGCGATTTTTGTCTTTGTCGGAGCGTACGATACGGGGCGCCCCTTTTCCCGGTGCCAGCACGAATAGAGGATCGGATTTTAATGTTAAAACAAATCAGGTATTTTCAGGCGGTCGTGCGCCTTGGCAGTTTCAGCGAGGCGGCGGAGGAATGTTTCATATCCCAGTCTGCAATCTCCCAGCAGGTTCAGGCACTAGAGCGCGAACTCGGCGTCACGCTTCTGAAGCGGGAGAACCGCCGTTTCTCGCTGACACCGGCCGGGGAATATTTCTACCGGCAGAGTCTGGTGCTGACGGCGGATTTCGACCGGCTCTGCCGGGAAACCGTGCGTATCGCTCATGGTAATGATTTTTCTCTGCGTATCGGCTATCTCAAAGGCTACGGCGGCATGGAATTTCAGAAGGCCGTGGCCGCGTTTACGGCAAATTATCCGGATATTTCCGTCGAGATGAAAAGCGGCAACCATGAGGAGCTGTATGAATGGCTGCGCACGGATCGCGTTGATCTGGTACTGAACGACCAGCGGCGGGCATTTTCGGATGAATATGTCAATCTGATCCTCTCCGAAACCGGCTGCCATATTGAAATCTCCGCAAGAAATCCGGTCGCCGCGCTGGATTCCATCAATGTGGACGACCTTCGGCATACGCCCTGTATCCTGGTGGCCTCGCGGGAGCAGCGGGAAACGGAAGAACGCTATTATCGGGAAATCTACGGCATCAGCAGCGAATTCCTTTTTGCGGAAAATCTGGAAGAAGCGCGTCTTATGGCAGCAGGCGGCAAGGGGTTCCTGCCTGTGGAAGGCGGCGATCCGCCCCCGCAGCTTAAGGAAACGCTTGCCTGCCTTTCCCTGTGCCGAAATGGAAAGCCGATCCGGCGGAATTACTGCGCCTTCTGGAAAGAGGACAACTCCGGTTATTATATAGAAGAATTTGCGGAAATCCTGAAAGCGCAGTTTGCAAAAACGGACAAAGAGAGCAGCCATTCCTCTTTCGCATAAGAAAAACTGATAGATAATCCCTGAATTTCGAATTGTTCCGGACGGGCAGTTCCTGTAAAATAAGTGCATCAGAATAAGGGGGGCGGTACGCATGGCAAAGAATTTGATCCTCTACTATTCCCGAAAGGGAGAGAACTATGTGAACGGCACGGTGAAGAACCTTGCCAAAGGCAACACGGAGATCGTGGCGGAGTACATCCTAAAGGCGGTCGGGGGCGACCTCTTTGAGATAGAAACGGTAAAAGAATATTCCTCCGATTACCATGCCTGCACGGCGGAAGCGAAGAAGGAGCTGCGTGAGGGCGCGAGACCGGAACTGAAACGGTATCTTGACAGTATTGCGGACTATGACAACATTTTTGTCTGCGGTCCATGCTGGTGGGGTACTTTCCCCTGCGCGGTATTCACGCAGCTTGAAAAACTCGATTTTGCCGGCAAAAAGGTGCTGGCGGTCATGACGCATGAAGGAAGCGGACTTGGCTTTTGCGAGCGGGATCTGAGGAGGATCTGCAGGGGAGCGTCCTTCGGAAAGGGACTGGCTATCCATGGCGCAGAAGCGGCGGACTCGGAACCCGACGTAGCGTCTTGGGCGAAGAGCGAAGTGCGGTAACGGGGAAGGCAGATGGTGAAACGCTGCAACGAAAAGAGGGTTATGGCGGAATCGGTCAAGTCGGGGGGTGCGCGGCGCACGGCTCAATGACATCACGCCCGGCATCATCGTGACGCCGCTGGCCATCGACGAGTTTAACGGCCTGCGCGGAGATTTTTACAAGAATATGTTTGCCCAATGCCCTGCGGGCCGTCCCGGCACGGCGGACGAGGTGGCAAATGTGGCGGAGTTCTTAATGTCTCCCGCGGGCGCGTTTAATACCGGTTCCACGATCCTGATCGACGGCGGGGCTACCGCAAGCTATTATTACGGACCGCTCAGGCCATAGAAATCAGATAGTAAGGAAACATACGAATTGAACGAGACATGGATACCGAAACAGGTTTTGGCAATTTCTCTATTGTTTGCGCTGGTTCCGCTGGTTCTTTCCATATCCATGAACCGCCCCATCTCCACGATGGGGCGGTTCTCTTTGCTCAGGCCGTACTGCCTGTCATCTTCCGGCTGTTCAATTTCAAAATAAAAGTTCGTGCAGTCATAGTAGACAATGCCGGTTTTTCTTTCGGAAAGGGAACAGCTGTTTTTGAACAGGCGGCTCTGGATATAGTCCGATTCCTCCGCGATGGCCGACAGGGCGCGGTAAATGTCGTGAAGTTCGAACGTGGCCCGTTCAAGGAAATGTTTCGAATCCTCGAAGCTGCTCTTTTTGGAAGAAGGGAAGAGGATCCGGGTATAAATGAGCCGTGAAAGTACGTTGTTCAGGTCATACTCAAATCCGTGCCTGGAAGAAATGGCCCTGCAGATCTTATGGAGGCCGAGTTCATAATAAACGGCCTGGAGGAAGAGATAGCCGCCGTTGAAACGGCGCTGCTCCTCCAAGGGAAGGTCTTTGCCGGAGCAAAGTTCGATGTTGAATTTAACGGAATCTTCTTTTTCCGCCTCGTTCATGAGCCTGACTTGTTCCTTCGCCCAGGCTTTCGCGTCAGTAACGCCATAGGTTTTGCAGATTTGTTTTTCGGAACCGAGACGTTTGAACTGTCAAACACCCGATTTAAATGAAATCGGTGGAGTTCTTTTCCGCCGCAAAAGAAGTCCTTGACAAAACAACTGCCGTTTCCTATAATCGTGTACATGATAAGAGAACGCGCTGACGGGAACAGTAGCGCAGGTGAGACGGACAGAGAGGGACGCATCTGGTGGGAGCGTCCTGCGCGGATCCTGCGGGAAGACCATCCCCGAGCGGCCCTTAATCGGGTCCGGTGAATCCGTTATCTTCGTAAATGAAGTGGTGTGAACGGCGTTTGGCCGTTCATTCAAAAAGGGTGGAACCGCGATCAAAAATCGTCCCTTCTTGCATGGCTGTGCAGGAAGGGTTTTTATCTTTTTATGGCCGTGCGGGAGAAAATGTTAGAAAGTTTAACGGAATGAATCGGAATGAAATGGGATGAAGAAAATATATTCCGGCAAACAAGGATGAGAGGAGCACAAAAACGATGAAAGTGACACTGAAAGACGGAA
>CAYYHX010000151.1:1170-4741 GCA_964471835.1 uncultured Hungatella sp. | reverse complement strand
ATGTCGCCACCATCTTTCGTTATAACTGTTATAGCAATTATATAACAATATGTGCTGCACGTCAAGAGATGGGATCCTAAAATGGCTGACAGAGATGGGATCCTGAAGTGACAGACAGAAACTGTGACTCTGCAGCGGCAGGCAAAACGATCGGATGAATATCCCAGCGCTTCTCGCACGGTTCGCAGGCCTCGCGGAATCTTGAAAAGGCTGTCAGGATTCCCTGACAGCCTTTCCAGTTGTATTTCATATATCTCTTATATCTCTTACGTATCTCTATCTTGCTGTATCTCTTATCCTGCCGGCTCATGGCGCATTCACTTCCTCTTGCCGTATCTCTTATCCTGCCGGCTCTTGGCGCATCCGCTTCCCCGCCTGCACGGGGCATCGATATGCGCCGTCCCTATCAGTCAATGTCAATGATCTGGAAATCGTCGTCATCATTCGCGGCATCCTGCTGAACTCTCCGGGATCCCGTCTGCGGCCTCCTCTGTCCGGAATCCGCCATAAGCGAATCAGCCGCTTCTCCTTCGCTCAATACCGGACCGCGTACCACATATTTCTGCTGTTCCGGAACTGCCTGACGCACCGCCTGGTCTGTCGGACGCTGCTGGGCAGGCCGTTGTCCCTGTGCGGCCCTCACCTGCCCCTGCATACCTGCCTGCCCCGCAAAACGGCGATCTTCAGAATACCCTTCCGGTCTCTGGACGTTCCCCTGCCCGGACGAACGCCGGTCCTGCGAATACCCTTCCGCTCTCTGGACGCTTCCCTGTCCCGCTGGATGCCGGTCCTGCGAATACCCTTCTGCCCTCTGGACGCTTCCCTGCACGGACGGACGCTGGCTTGCTGCCGCTGCCTGACGTCTCTGCGCCTGCCGGTCGCGGATCTGCTGCTCCGCGCGATACGCATCCTCTCTTTCGGCGGCAGCTTCCTCTTCTTCCAGTCCGCGCAGATACCTCTCATCCCGCGACATTTTGCGCGGTTCCGCCTGCCCGGCCTTGCCGCGGTTCTGCTTTCCGGAGTTATGGCGTTCCGGGTAACTCCCGCCGTCCTGCCGCTGCTTTTCATAGAAGTCGTCCTTGCGGCCCCTGGTGGCCACCAGCACAATAATGACGATCAGCAGAATCACCGCCAGGGCGATCAGGCCGATAATCACATAGAAACGCATGTTATAATCATCCAGGAGAGAATTGTAATTATCAACCAGAGCCGCGTATTCCGAATCGCCGGCCGCATCCACGAGCGGATCGCGGAAGTACCGCTGCAGCGTCTTCTCTACCAGATCATAACGGTAAAAATCCGTGTCGCCGTTCTCATTGGTCGCATAAAAGATACAGTAATCCGGTTCTTCCTGGTCTCCGCTCCAGATCCATCCCTGCACATCATAACCGTCTATGGTGACCTGAGCCGGCACAAAACCATCGGGAACCGTTATGTCTTCCGTGACCGGATATACCGTCAGCCTCCTCTCAGGGGTACTGAGAATAACGCCGTCAGAGGATGCGGATCCGGCTTCCGGATTATCCTCAATTCCTTCCGACTTTGTCACGGTAATCGTATAGGTCTTCACAGTCAGGCCATCCTGGGCCGTCACCGTACAGGTCACGGTGTTCTCACCAGCCTGCAGGCTTTCATTCCCGCTTATGGATACGCTTGCCCCGGAATCAAGCGCCGGCGCGTCAACCACCAGAGTATCCACATCGCTGCCGACCTCTAACGTGTATTCCAGCACATCCTTCGAGAATGCCGGACTCAGGGTTCCGGGGGATACCTGAAGACCCGCAAGATCCGCATTGGAAGAATTTCCCTCGACTGCCGCGATCGTGATGGCGGAACTTCCCTCCCGCTCGATGTACACAACCTGGCTGTCGCTGTCATAGACCTCCTGGGAAGAGATTGTGATCGTCGTGCTGCCCGGCCGCAGCGCACGGAATGACAGGACAAACGCCAGTTCCTTCGAATCGGCGCTGCTGCTGCTTCCGGTTACTTTGACCGTTCCCGCGCCGCCGCTGGCTCCGTCCCCGCTCAAAAATTCCAGCATAGACGAATCATAAGACAGCGTCACATCCGCCCTGCCTATCGTCTCGTCCCCTGTCGAAGAAACTTTCATATTGATATTTACCGTCTCCCCCGTCGTCGTGGACGGATCGGAGAACGCGATTCTGCCTGCCAGCGCCGTAAACGATGTCCCAAGCGCTATGGCAGCGATCATCGCACTGCAGGTCAGAAACCTTCTCATGCTTCTGTTCATTCTGAATACCCCTTTCTTAGATTACGGAACGATCGTCACATTACTTCCTCCGGGGCCGCCGGCTCCGGGAGAATATCCCGAACCGGCGCTGCCGGGTCCCTCGCTGCTGACCGGATCCGAAGGACTTCCGCCCGGGCCGGACTGAGCGCCGCCCGAACCGGAAGAACCTCCCGGATACGCTGAACCGCCGGTTTCAGGGGTGATAGAACTGTCATAAGATGGCCCGTTCTGCTGCTTCACCACACGGATCACGTAAACTCTCTCATCCCCGTTCTGTGCCTTTACGGAGATCCGGATCTCATTGGTTCCGCTCTGGAGGGAAACCGTACCGGTTCCGCTTATGACGGCGCTGTCTGAGTAAGCGGACGCGCTGACATTCACCTCGGACACAGATGAATTCACGATCAGGTCATAGGACTCTGTATCACGGTTAAAAGTAGGCGTAATCGCGAATCCTTCGACGCCAAGCGAGGAGAGCTTATTGTTCGGGCTTCCGTCAACCGTGGGTTTCGCGCAGGCCAGATCCGGCATATTCAGATAGACCGGTATCTTAAATTCCAGTTTCGACACCTGCTTCAGCTGCTCGCCGTAAGCTTCTGAAAGTCTGGCTCCCTCAGAAGCCGCGGCCTGCACATTGGTCATATACTGATGCTTATAAAGGTTATCCCCCTGCACATTGAATTTCTTCAGGTAAAAGGTATCCTGTCCCACCTTCACATAATTGGTTCCGTAATAAAGGGCGCCGCCGGCGATGGATTTGTCGGCGCTGTCCCACGGCCTGCCGTAGCTGCCGGACTGGGACGCATACCACAGCCCCCTTGTTGTGGCCTCCATATCCTCGGAACGGTATGCCTCGATATTAAAATAGTTATAATATCCCTCGTATCCGGATACGCAGCCGGAAATGGAATCGCCGGTTCCATCCGTTCCCTGCTCCTGAATGAGCATAGAAGCCAGAACATAAGGATTCACACCTGATTGAACACCCGCATCTATAAGAATTCTCACATAATCAACCGTCTGAGAGGCGGAGCCGGCGGAATCGGCGGAATCGGACGACGGCGCCGGCGGGGATGGAGAAGCCGCCTGCGTCGCTTCGTCCGCCGGACCCGACGAACCGGATCTTGAGGAAGGACCGCTGCCGGCCGGGCCGCTTCCCGGACCTGTTGTTAAACCGGGCGAAAGTGTCATCAGGAGATGATGGTTCCCTGTCAGCAGTCTCACGCTTCCCAGAATTCTTGAACTTCCGCTGCCGCCCGCCGAAGAAACCGCCGTTCCCGGTTCCTCCAGGCTCGCCTCGCTGCCGCTTGCGCTGCCCGG
>CAYYHX010000151.1:0-1070 GCA_964471835.1 uncultured Hungatella sp. | reverse complement strand
CGCGGAACCTGAGAGAAATGTCCCTTCCACCATGGAGCGAAGCCCTTCCTCCGTGTGGGAAGAAGCATCATAACTGTGCAGCAGAAACTGGAACACATACTTATCATCCAGGAAATTCCTGGGATCCATATAATAGGCAATCAGCGCCGAAGACGCCGCTACATAAGAGCCGCTGTCAAAAGACGGCCATGTGCTGGTCTCCCAGTTATAAGCGCCGTCCGCCGTGGATTTCCACGAGGAGATGCTGCCGTTATAGACCAGATTCCTTCCAACCAGGCTTTCATTCCCAATCACCGTATTCCAGTCCAGATTCGTATGCTGAGCCGTGAATACCCAGTCGGGATATAAGGCATGAAGCTGCCGGAGCCCTGTCTTGTAACTTTCCGGAAATCCCTGCGAGACCAGATACGCTTCAAAATCCGTATCACTTGTATAGGCAGTCGGAAAACGGATGTAATCCGATCGCACATAGCCCGTCATCTCCGTTCCGGTACTGCCGCTGAACCGAATCTGATACCAGACCATCCCATCGCTTCCGTTCTCCTCACCCAGTATGGCCACCGCAGCGCCGTTCGTCAGTTCGTCTACCATGGAAAAATCGGTTCCCGGGCCACTCCTCACATTCAGCGTGGTCGCGTTGACAACCGCCTGCCGCTCCACATCCGCGAGGCTTACGATCCCCGAAAGGACTCCGCGTCCGCTTACGCTGTTTATCGCCACGAGCAGGGCAAGAATGATCGCTGCGCCCCGCCGGATTCTGTTCTTCTTCATCCGATGATCTCCTGTTGTCAGGCTGCTCCTATTAAATGTCAGTGCGACACTTCATAGTGTGCCACCACACGATGCCACACGGATTCATTATAAGGATAAACACGCCTTTATGTCAACAGAATATCGAAATCTTCAAATAATTGCAAAAATACGTAAATAAAAATTAACAAATTCAGTCCGCGCAAAGAATCCTGTTCTCTGCGCGGACCTGCATTGACACCTGTTTTATTCTAAGGCCGGCATTACACCGGATAAGCCTTGCTCTCCTTGTCGGCCACGGCCTGATCGACCTTGGTCTG
>CAYYHX010000150.1:0-4801 GCA_964471835.1 uncultured Hungatella sp. | reverse complement strand
ACCGGTCGCCGTCCCTGCCGTACCGGTCGCCGTCCCTGCCGTACCGGTCGCCGTCCCTGCCGTACCGGTCGCCGTCACCTCTGCCATACCGGTCGCCGTCCCTGCCGTATCGGTCGCCGTCGCCTCTGCCGTAACGGTCATTCCCCCGGCTGTACCGTTCGCTTCCGCGGCCGTACCGGCTCCCGCGGCGGTCCAGGTCATCCAGGGAGCGCGGCAGGACGCCGCTGTCGGAGATATCTTCATTTTCCTCCCCCATCGCCATCTTCAGGAGAGCCGCTGCCACGTCCATCGATGTAAAACCGCTTTCCAGAAGCTTCTTCTCCACGATATCGACCATCTCGCCCAGATCGGCGTCACGGATCAGTTCCTCCACCTGTCCCATGATCTTGTCCGCCCTGATCTCCGTGATGTCATTCAACGACGGGATCGGCTGCGGTATGATCTTTGTCTTGCAGAAACGCTGGATGTCCCGCAGCTTATACACCTCGCGCCCCACCGCGAAACTGAAAGCGATACCGGTATGCCCTGCGCGGGCCGTCCTCCCGATGCGGTGGACGTAATACTCATCGTCCTGCGGGATGTCGTAATTAAACACCGCTTCCACATTCCCCACGTCGATTCCCCGCGCTGCCACATCCGTCGCCACAAGGATCTCCGTCTTCCCCGTGCGGAAACGGTTCATGACCTGGTCGCGCTGAACCTGTTTCAGATCACCGTGCAGCCCTTCCGCAAAATATCCCCTGCCCTGCAGTTCGCTAACCAGATCATCCACCTGCTTCTTCGTGTTGCAGAACGCCATCGACAGCTTTGGCGAATACATATCCAGGAGGCGGCACATGACCTCTACCTTCGTGTCGCGCCGCACCTCATAATAATACTGTGTAACCTCCGGCACGGTCAATTCTTTCTGTACCACCTTGACCAGCACCGGATCCTTCTGGAAGGTTGCTGCAATCCGCTGGATCTCCATCGGCATCGTCGCCGAGAACATCAGCGTCTGGCGCTCCTCCGGCATCTCTCCCAGAATCGTCTCCATATCTTCCAGGAAACCCATATCCAGCATCTCATCCGCCTCATCCAGAATCGCCGTATGGATAGCGTCGCAGCGGATCGTCTTCCTCCGCATGTGGTCCATCACGCGTCCCGGCGTGCCGACGACGATCTGTACCCCGTCTTTCAGGCTGCGGATCTGCCTGGTGATATCCTGGCCGCCATAAACCGGAACCACCTTCACGCCATGCATATATTTCGCCAGACGCCTCAGTTCCTCCGCCACCTGAATCGCCAGTTCTCTCGTCGGGCAGAGGATGATCGCCTGAAGATCCTTCTCCTCCGGATTCACCTTCTGCAGCAGCGGGATCCCAAAAGCCGCCGTCTTGCCGGTACCGGTCTGCGCCTGCCCTACAATGTCATGTCCTTCCATCTGTGCCGGAATCGCCTGAGCCTGGATCGGCGTCGCCGCCTCGAAACCCATCTCTGTCACCGCGCGCAGAATCCTGTCGTCGATTTGCAGATCTTCAAATCTGATTGTTTCCATAAACTATTTTCCAAAATCCTTTCTATACAGCAGATGTCGCTTCCAAACCCTCCGCCGCCGCACCCGAAGAACCGTTCCGGGTACCCGCGCTTTCCTGCCCGGCAGCCGTCTTCTTTCGTGAAAAAATGAGAAGGTTCAAGACAGATTCCTGAATCTTCTCGTTTCGCTCTTCCAGACTATAACAGACTTCCATGGGAAAGTCAAGGAATTATTTTTCTCCCGCTATGGCAGAAAAACATAGAAAATTATGTTAAAAATGATGTCTGCGGTTTCACAATGCTTCTTCCGCCTGCAGAATTCCAGACGGCGAAGAAGTATAACAATAAAAATTTATTGTAAAACGATAAAAATATATTGACATTTCTATCCACATGCTGTATGATAACCGCGGAACTGCGGAAAGAACAATCTGAGGAGGTTATCGTATGGAACAGCAAAAACTGGTGAAATGGCTGAAACTGCTCGTGATTCTGGCGGCCCTGTGCGGGCTTTTCCTCTGCGTGGGCGTGCTCCCGCTCGCCGGCAGGAGGCTGGCGGGAAACTATCCGGAATACGCCGGCTGCTATCTGCCGTGGCTTTTGTTTCTGTGGGCGCTCGCGGTCCCGTGTTTTCTGGCGCTCGTCCTGGCGTGGAAGGTTTTCACAAACATTGAGAAAGACCGTTCGTTCTGCATGGAGAATGCGAAATATCTGCAGCAGGTTTCCTATCTGGCGGCCGGGGACGCGGCGGCGCTGGTCCTGGGAAATATTTTATTCCTGTTCATCGGCTGGAACCATCCCGCGGTGCTGCTGGCCTCGGTGCTAATCGGGTTTGCCGCGATCGCCGTCTCGGTGGCGTCGGCCGTCCTGTCCCATCTGGTGCGCAAGGCGGCGCTTCTGCAGGAGCAGAGCGACCTGACGATATAGGAGGGCGGGAAATGGCGATTATAATCAACATCGACGTCATGCTGGCCAAGCGCAAGATGAGCGTCACGGAGCTGTCGGAACGGGTCGGGATCACGATGGCGAATATCTCGATCCTCAAAAACGGCAAAGCCAAGGCAATCAAGCTCAGTACGCTGGAAAGCATCTGCCGGGCGCTTGACTGCCAGCCGGGGGATCTTCTGGAATACGTGAAGGAGGATCCGTGAAATGGAGAAAAAACCGATATTTCCGCGAACCGACGCGACGGACCGCCTGTTCGCGGTCATTTATCTGGCGGTAGGCTACGGATTCATCCAGATGACGGTATCCCTTTACGGAAGCGGGGCGCTGGGGATATTCACGGTATGCTACGCCGCGGCCGTGCTGCTTTACTTATATAGGAAGAAAATGTGTCCGCCGGCGGAAAGCTGGTTCTGGCTGGCGGTGATGATGGCGCTTGGCCTTCCCTATGACTTCTGGACGGTACTGGGGTTTGTGCAGGTTCTCGCCCTGATTGCGGTCGCGGCCTACTGGACGCTCTGCGCCTCCGGACGGCTCCTGGAAGGGGGAAAGACGTCCCAATGGATATTCTTCGACGTCTGGAACGCGCTGGCGGCAGTGCCGTTTCTGAATTTCACCTGCCAGGTGCGGGTGCTGTTCGCGGGGCTGGGGAAGGAGGTAGCGGAGACGAAAGAGAAAAAGGCGGAAGAAGGACAGGCAAAAGAAGGACAAGCGATAGATGGACTGACGAAAAAGGGACAGGCAAAAGAAAAGACAAAAGAAGGGCAGGCGATAGAGGCACGGACGATAGATGAACAAGCGATCGAAGGCCAGACGATTAAGGAACAAGCGAAAGAAAGACCGGCAAAGGAAGGGCTGGCGATTGAGGAACTGACGAAAGAAGGACAAGCGACCGAAGCACAGACGATAGATGGACTGACGAAAGAAGAACTGACGGAAGAAGAACTGACGGAAGAAGGACTGACGGAAGAAGAACTGACGGAAGAACTGACGGAAGAAGGACAGGTATTAGAAGATCAGACGGGGAAAGGAAACCACCCCGGCAGCGTCCTGCATGAGAAGACGAGGAAGATGGCCCGTCTCTGCGGCATCCTGCATAGGATTCTGCCCGGAATCTTGCTTGGAATTTTGATCGCGGTGCCGCTCCTTATCATCGTGCTGCCGCTCCTCTCGGACGCGGACGCCGGGTTCGCACGGCTCACCGGAAGCCTTGGACTGATGATCGTGGATCTCACCGGGAATCTGGGACGGATGATCGGTAAGCTGGCCGGGAACGTGTGGCGGTACCTGAAACAGCACTTTCTGAGTACATTTATCAAAATGATCTTCGCTGTCCCGGTATCCTTCTATCTGTTCGGGCTTGTCTTCGGCGGCATCCACGGACGCAATACGGACACGGTGCGTATCGATACGCTGACGAAAGCGGGAAAGGACGTGCGGAAACTGCCGGATACGGCGTCCTGCACAGCGCTCGCCATTCTCTGCCTGGTCTACGCCCTGTTCATCGGGCTGCAGGGAAGTTACCTGTTCTCGGCATTTGCGGGTACGCTTCCGGAAGAATTCACCTATGCGGAGTACGCCAGAAGGGGATTCTTCGAACTGTGTCGGATCGGGGTGTGGAACCTGATCTTTCTGGGGCTGGCGGGACTCTGTTCCCTGATGCCCAGCCGGGAACACAAGGGACTCCGCCTTCTGACCGTGCTTCTCTCGGTACTTACGCTGCTCCTGCTCGCAACCGCGGTCAGCAAGCTGGCGATGTACATCAGCGTCTACGGCCTGACCGTGAAACGGGTCGTGCCGATGGTATTTCTGGTCTGGCTGGTACTCGTGTTCGCCGCCGTGATCGCCCGGCAGCACAGGGATTTCCCGATGGTGCGCTTCTGCGTGATGGCCGGGGCGGTGCTGTTCTGCCTGCTGTGCATTTTCCCGGTCGAACGCCTGACGGAGTTATACAATGCGTGGGCGAATGCTTGCGTGCAGTAAAGAAGCAGCATAACAAAACATACACAGACAGTCGCCCAAACTATTTCGCATGAGAAGCCATTCAGTTTGAAAATTGCACTTCCAAATCTATCCGGATAACGCGCAAGCACATCAGAAAAACGGAAACAATGAAAATCATACTTATTCTTTATGAATGATATCGATCATTTCTGCCGGTGTAACGATAAAATTCCGCTTAGGAAAATGGCGAAACAAGTGTTTCCCCTGTAGGGCTTGGATTTACCGCTAGGCCAAACTGGCGTATCATTAGCAAGATCCTGCGGATCCGTTGTTCGCTGAATGGAAGGGTGTGTGAAAAAAAGTCTGTAAATAGGATATACTATAAACAGGATCTTCT
>CAYYHX010000149.1:0-4819 GCA_964471835.1 uncultured Hungatella sp. | reverse complement strand
TCAGCGGGTGCTCCGGCGCCATGACCATGAAGGTGACGCCGAAGAGGGTATCCGGGCGGGTCGTATAGATCTCCAGTTTCTCATCGATGCCTTTGATCGTGAAATCGACGAACGCGCCGCTGGATTTACCGATCCAGTTCTGCTGCTGCAGTTTGATATTCGGCGGGTAATCCACGGTTTCCAGACCCTCGAGCAGTTTGTCTGCGTACTGCGTGATCCGCAGGTACCAGACGTCCTTGGATTTCTGGATCACATCGCTGTGGCAGATGTCGCATTTGCCGCCCTGACTGTCCTCATTGGACAGGACCACCTTGCAGGACGGGCAGTAATTGACCCACGCCTTATCGCGGAACACCAGCCCATGCTCAAACATTTTCAAAAAGATCCACTGTGTCCAGCGGTAGAAATCCTCGTCCGTCGTGTCCACCACGCGGCTCCAGTCGAAGGAGTAGCCCACGCTTTTCAGCTGCTCGGAGAAATGTTTGATGTTCTGGTCGGTGATGATGCGCGGGTGCGTCTTGGTCTTGATCGCGTAATTCTCCGCCGGCAGGCCAAACGCGTCGAAACCGATGGGGAACAGGACGTTATATCCCTGCATACGGCGCTTGCGGCATATAACCTCCAGGCCGGTGTATGCCTTGATGTGACCCACGTGCATCCCTGCGCCGCTGGGGTACGGGAACTCCACCAGGCCGTAGAATTTCTTCTTTGTAAAGTCGTCGGACGCCTCAAAGATCTTCGCGTCCTCCCACCTCTTCTGCCATTTCTTTTCGATCTTCTTATACTGGTATTTCATCGTCTCGCCCTGCCTGTCCCTTTCTTTTGTTCCGGAAATATTCCGGTTCCGCCCTCTATTTATAACACAAAACTTCCATTCCTACAAGACTGTTCTTTATTCCTCAAGGGCATATTCCACCCGGCCATCCGTGCCGGCGGCGATCGGGATGCGCCTTCTCAAAATCTTCTCCGATGTATCACCGAACAGACATGGAGCGACAAGCAGAATGATGCTCAGTCTGCAAGCAGCCACTCTATCAGATTTTCAGACCTGATCCCTACGTATGATAGAAAAAATAAAGTATTTGCACTCTAATGCAAAAACTTTATTTTTTGGGTCAATTATGCAGAGCGCCTCGTGCGCTTTGCCTGTTGCTGTAACAGACTGTTATAACACTGGCTGCAATATTGATTGCCGGAATTGTACTGCCGCTTGCATTCCCCTTGAAAATATGGTATCATCCCTCCGTACCGCGGCGGCGGAAACCGGATTTATCCGCATTTGGTTTTCGCAATCCGGGTTTTGCGCGGCGCAGCGGCCGGTGAGTTCGAGACCTTCCTCACCTAAAACAAAACTAAAGGAGAACGTACCATGAAAAGGCAGAAAAGCGGGGCCGTGTACTACATGGTCCAGGCGGCGATGATCGCCGCCATCTATGTCGCCCTCACGGGAGCCGTGGCGCCTGTTGCCTTCGGGCCGGTGCAGTTCCGGATATCGGAGGCGCTCTGCGTGCTTCCCTATTTCACGGCGGCGGCGGTGCCGGGCGTTTCCATCGGCTGTCTGCTGTCCAACCTGCTCTTCGGCGCGGCGCTGCCGGACGTGATCTTCGGGACGCTGGCCACGTTCCTCGGGGCAGTCCTTTCCTATCGGATCCGTGCGCACAAATGGCTGGTTTGCGTGCCGCCGATCCTCTCGAACACGATTATCATTCCGTGGGTACTGCGTTACGCTTACGGCTCCGCCGACCTGATCCCCGTGGCAATGCTTACTGTGGGCATCGGCGAAGTGCTGTCGATCGGCGTCGCCGGGAACCTGCTGCTGGCCGCGCTGGAACGGTACCGCGACATCCTTTTCCGCAAACAGCCCGCGCGGAATAACGCACCTGAAAAGGAGAACTGTCATGGATAAAATCACCAGTTTCACGATCAATCACTTAAAGCTCCTTCCCGGCATCTATGTGTCACGCAAAGACAAGGCCGGAGACGCCGTGATCACCACGTTCGATATCCGCATGACGCGGCCCAACTTTGAGCCGGTCATGAACACCGCCGAAGTCCACACCATCGAACACCTGGGTGCGACCTTCCTGCGCAACGATCCGGAGTGGCGGGAGCGGGTCTTGTATTTCGGCCCCATGGGCTGCCGCACCGGCTTCTATCTGCTTCTGGCCGGCGACTGCGAATCCCGGGACATCGTGCCGTTAATCGAAAAAATGTTCCGCTTTATCAGCGAATGGGACGGCCCGGTACCCGGCGCCGCGGCCCGCGACTGCGGCAACTATCTCGATATGAATCTGCCGATGGCGCAGTTCTACGCCAGGAAATTTCTCCGTGAAGTCATGGATGACCTCACGGAGGAGAGACTAAAGTATCCGGAAGATACGGAAGGGCAGGAATCTGTCCCATACGATGATGCACGGTAAAAACCTGCCGCCGGCAGCTTTCCCGCGTTCTAACGATATACCGCCGCAAAGAAAAGTCCGCCCGCAAAGGCTTTCGCCCCTGCCGGCGGCTTTCCTATCTTCAATACTCCCCCGCTGAATGGGCAGAGGCCCCGTATGCACGGCGCTCCTAAACCTCAAAGAGCAGATCGCCGTAACTCGGGAACGGCCACAGTTCCTTATCTACAATCATCTCCAGTTTATCGGCCGGCGCGCGGAGAGCCTCCATGGCCGGAACCACCTTCTCATGATAGGCGTGGGCGCACTCGCAGGCATCGGAAATGGCCAGGCTTTCCTCCGTGATCGTCTGCAAATCAGACAGCGCCGCCTTCATCTCGGCCAGCAGGCCGGACGTCTCCTGCAGCAGTCCGGTCTGGACGCTTACGTCCGCGTCCGGGCAGGCCGCCTTTACTTTACTCAGGGAATCCGCCAGCTGAGTCGTATAGCGGATCACCGCCGGGATGATCTGTTTGCCGGCCATGTCAATCATCGTGCGGGCCTCGATGTTGATCGCCTTGGCATAGGCTTCGTATTCGACCTCCACGCGGGATTCCAGCTCCGCTTTCGTAAACACGCCGAAGGTTTCGTACAGTTTCACGGCCTTATCCGTAACCAGACACGGGATCGCGTCCACCATCGAGCGGATATTGGGCAGCCCGCGCCTCTCGGCTTCCGCGATCCACTCGTCGGAATATCCGTTTCCGTTGAAAATGATCCTCCGATGGTCAGTCAGCAGTTTCTTGATCATGTCATGGACTGCCATATCGAAGTCTTCCGCCTGCTCCAGCTCGTCAGCCGCCTCCTTGAATGCCTCGGCCACGATGGTATTCAGCACCACATTGGCGGGCGCGACGGAATCCGAGGAACCTACCATACGGAACTCGAATTTATTGCCGGTGAACGCAAACGGCGACGTGCGGTTGCGGTCGGTAGCGTCCTTGTCCAGATCCGGCAGCGTGGCGACGCCGGTAGAGAGCTTACCGCCGCTCTTGGAATGGGTCGCTTCGCCGCTGCTGCAGAGCTGGTTGATCACATCCTCCAGCTGGTCGCCCACGAAGATGGAGATAATGGCGGGCGGCGCCTCATTCGCGCCCAGACGGTGGTCATTTCCGACGTCGGAAGCCGCCTCGCGCAGCAGATCCGCGTGGGTATCGATGGCCTTCATGATACAGCCAAGCACCAGCAGGAACTGGATGTTCTCATGCGGCGTATCGCCGGGATTCAGCAGGTTGATGCCGTCGTTGGTCGTCAGGGACCAGTTATTGTGCTTGCCGGAACCGTTCACGCCGTCAAACGGTTTCTCGTGAAGCAGGCAGGTCAGGCCGTGGCGGCCGGCTACCTTTTTCAGCGTTTCCATGACGATCTGGTTATGGTCCACGGCCAGGTTCGCCTGGTCATAAATGGTCGCCAGCTCATGCTGCGCCGGGGCGACCTCATTGTGCTGGGTCTTGGCGGTGACGCCCAGTTTCCACAGCTCCTGGTTCACCTCATTCATATAAGAGCCGATCCGCTCGCGGATAGCCCCGAAATAATGATCCTCCAGCTCCTGCCCCTTGGGCGGCATCGCGCCGAACAGGGTCCGGCCGGCGTAGATCAGATCTTTTCTCTGCAGATACTTGGCACGGTCCACGATGAAATATTCCTGCTCCGGGCCGACGGACGGCACCACACGCTTGGAAGTGGTATTGCCGAACAGACGCAGGATCCGCAGCGACTGGGTATCGATGGCCTGCATGGAGCGCAGAAGCGGCGTCTTCTGATCCAGCGCCTCGCCCCTGTAGGAGCAGAAAGCCGTGGGGATGCACAGGGTCGCGCCCGCGGCGTCCTCGCGCAGAAATGCCGGGGAGGTGCAGTCCCAGGCCGTATAGCCTCTCGCCTCGAATGTGGCCCGCAGGCCGCCTGACGGGAAAGACGACGCGTCCGGCTCGCCTTTGATCAGCTCCTTGCCGGAGAACTCCATGATCACCCTGCCCTCAGAGTCCGGCGCGGAGATAAAGGAATCGTGTTTCTCCGCCGTGGTTCCGGTCAATGGCTGGAACCAGTGGGTGTAATGGGTCGCGCCCCGCTCGATAGCCCATTCCTTCATGGCATGAGCCACCACATCGGCGATGGACGGATCCAGTTCCGTGCCGTCCTCAATGGTCCGTTTCAGTTTTTTGAAGACACTCTTGGGGAGACGCTCCTTCATGACCGTCTCGTTGAACACATTCTTGCCGAAGATCTCGGCAACCTTCACCACTTCGCTCATAGATTTCCCATCCTCTCATTTTTCTGCCCCGGCGGACGTCCCCTGCCTGTGCGGGCTCCTGTATGGGTATGGCGCTCCTCTCCGCCTCTGCCCGGCCGCCTGCACGGCGGCCGCGGAACCCGGCGCATCGACA
>CAYYHX010000148.1:0-4825 GCA_964471835.1 uncultured Hungatella sp. | reverse complement strand
TCCGGTTCAAATCTGTATGAAATTCCTGATGAAGGTCCTCCGGTGGATCGGACAAGGTCCGTACGCGCGAAGCGCCTCGATATGCGCCGCCGTACCGTAGCCCTTATGTTTTGCGAACCCATACTGCGGATATAACCTGTCGTACTCTATCATGATATGATCCCGGGTTACCTTCGCCAGAATGCTGGCAGCCGCGATGGACACGCTTTTGGCGTCCCCCTTGACGATAGGCACCTGCCGTATCTCCACCTGCGGGATCGTTACCGCATCATTTAACAGCAGATCCGGCTTCACCGCCAGCCGGGAAACCGCCTGCCGCATCGCCTCATAAGTGGCCTGAAGAATATTGATTGCATCAATTCGCTCCGCTGACACGATTCCGACGCCGCAGGCGACCGCTTTCTCCTGTATCTCCGCAAACAGTTCTTCCCGGCGCTTTTCCGACAGTTTCTTCGAATCATTCAGATAGAGGATCTGACAGTCCTGCGGCAGGATCACCGCGCCGGCCGCCACCGGACCGGCCAGAGGTCCGCGGCCCGCCTCATCGATTCCGCAGATGAAAACAAAATCACCATACTGCCGCTCATATTGCCGCATCCCCTCAAGGCGCGCAAGCTCCGCCTCCAGCCTCTCCCCTTTCAGCTGCCTCATTGCACCGGACTCCTCTTCCACTGTTTTCTGTATCAAAAATCCCGGCCGGCTGTACGACCGAACCCTGTCTCCCCCCTGCCGCCATTATCCCTTCACGTATACATCGCATGTATCCGGCGGGAATTCCAGCGTAATACGTCCCAGCCTGCCGCTCCTGAAATCATCCAGCAGCAGATTCCCCGCCCTGGCATAGTCCAGCTCCCCGCCCTTTTGCAGACAACCTCTGCGGACCGCGATCTGACTCAATATCTGCCGGGCCGCAGACTCCCCGTTTCCGCAGGAAATTCCGGCGCTTCTTTCATTCTCTCCTTCCGCTGCGGCTCGCGCCTGCCTGCCCCCCGGTACGGCCGCCTGCAGCGGTTCCGCGCCGTCGCCAGACTCCCCCTCCGCGGCGGCCCGCGCGAATCCGTACCGCTCCTCCAGCATGTCCGGATACCATTTTCTCATAAAGCGGATCAGTTCCAGGGCCAGCTCCTCCTGATTCAGAATCCGGTCATTGACAGAACCGATCATAGCGAGATGAAGCCCCACCCGGGCATCCTCAAACTTTGGCCACAGGAGCCCCGGCGTATCCAGAAGCTCCAGCGTTTTGTTAAGCCGGATCCACTGGTTTCCCTTCGTGACGCCCGGCTTATTGCCGGTCTTCGCACACGCTTTGCCCGCAAAAGAATTGATAAAAGTAGACTTGCCAACATTGGGAATCCCGACCACCATAGCGCGGACAGGTCTTCCGGTAATACCCCTCCTCCGGTCACGCTCCCGTTTCCTGGCGCAGGCTTCCTGTACCGCCGCGTTCACCTTCTTCATCTGTGCGCTGCTGCGGGAATCGGCCTTCACTACCGTGTAACCTTTCTCGGTAAACCAGCGTTCCCATAGGGTATTGGCGGCTTCGGAAGCCAGATCCGCCTTATTGAGAAGAATCAGCCTGGCTCTTCCCGCGCCAAGGCTGTCGATATCCGGGTTCCTGCTGGAAATGGGCGCCCGGGCGTCCACAACCTCAATCAGCAGATCAACCAGCTTTACGTCTTCCTGCATGGCCCGCCGGGCCTTTGTCATGTGTCCCGGATACCATTGTATCTCCATAACCTTACCCGTTCCGTCTTCTAGTCTAGTCCGTACCGGCCTCCGGCGGCTTTTGTCCGCCGCGCCGGCATCTGTCCCCATCTGCCTCCACCTGTTTCTGTTCCCATCTATTTCTGTCCCCATCTGTTTCGTATGCCATTCGGGACGCCCGACCTCGGTATGCCAGATCCCGGCACGCCTGCATCTGTAACCTGCCCCTGCATCCTTCACTGCTCAGGCCATCCGGACGTCCGCAGACCCCCCCAGCCATAAACCACCTAGCCACAGACCATCCAGCCATAGACCACCCAGCCATAAGTCAAGTCATGCGGACACAGGTTTTCCAGTCATAGACCATCCAAGCATAAACCAGACAAGCATAAACCAGACAAGAGCCGTTTCTACCGCACCGGCCCGATCGAGATCAGCGGAAGGGTACGGAACCACGCCTTCCCCATGATCTGGGACCGCTTCACATTGCCGATATCCGCGAACCGGCTGTCCTCGCTGCTGTCCCGGTTATCTCCCAGCAGGAAATATTCATCTTCCCCAAGCAGAACCGGGTTCTCAGCCAGTCCCGCCAGAGCAGCATAGTTCAAACTTTCCTCCGCTTCCAAGGGCTTTCCATCTATATAAATCTTACCGCCTGCAATCTGCACAGTCTCCCCCGGCAGGCCGATGACACGCTTCACATTCGTCTTATTGTCTTCCCTTGTAAACACAACCACATCGAACCGCCGCGGGCTGCCCAGATCATAGACGAGGCGGTTCATCAAAACAACATCTCCTCCCGCGAGCGTCGGCGTCATGGACTGCCCCGCGATCTTCACCTGGTTTCCAAAGGCATAGACCACGAACCATGCCAGGCAGACCGCGACCACGATGTCCACGACCCAGCCTACGGCTTTGCACAGGGTGCTGGTTTCTTCCTGATAAAAATCCACTCTTAACTCCTGACTGAACCCTTGCGGAGCAGCGCTTCCATCCGCCGCTTCTGTTCGCCGCCATGCGTACCTTGAAAGAAAGGGACAATAAACAGTTATTGTCCCTTTTCCTGCAATCCCATCAATTATCTTACACGCTCTTTGACCTTGGCCGCCTTGCCGACGCGTTTCCTCAAGTAGAACAGCTTCGCTCTTCTGACCTTGCCCCTGCGGACGACCTCGACGTTCGCGACGGACGGGGAGTGCAGCGGCCACGTCTTCTCGACCCCGATGCCTCCGGAAGTCTTACGAACTGTGAATGTCTCTCTCACCCCGCCATTCTGGCGCTTGATTACCGTACCTTCAAAGATCTGGATCCTCTCGCGGTTCCCCTCCTTGATGCGGTTATGGACGCGGACCGTATCGCCTACGCGGAACTCCGGCACGGTCTCCTTCATCTGCCCCGCTTCGATGCTTCTGATAATGTCATTCATGTGAATCTCCTTCCATCTATTCGATGTTCTTACTACGCGAATTTACCGTAACAGAGGACCATCTCTTATTTGTCACAAGTAAGAATTCTAGCATATCCCTTCTGGAAATGCAAGCGTTTTTTCCGGCGTCCCGGCCCCCCGCCAGTCCTCGGCATGTTGTAAGAGTTCAGACGGCGGGTTCCGTATCAAAAGCCAAATTGCCGCGGCAAGCCGGACGACGCGGCTAAAGATAAACTTCACATTCTTTGCGGACAGAACAGGCTTTTTTGATCGTCAAAGCCGCAACGGAAACCATTGCGCCATTTACAGTTCTCGCATTGTGCGGACATTTTGCCACACAACGCATACAGGAGATACATTTTGCTTTATCTGATTTCTTTATGTTACCCTTATCGATCGCTCCCACAGGACACAGATCCGCGCACAATCCGCAGTTTACGCAAGCGGGGTTCGCTTTTGGCACCAGCCCCGCTCCTCCGGCCTTCCTGTAAGGACGGCTGCCGGGAATGAGGAATTCCTTTTCGTTTTGCTGCTGTGCGAGTTTCAAAGAAATCTTCCGGCCGATTTCCTTTAAGTTCGCTTCATCCTGCGCGTCAGGACGGCCTGCCGCGTACTGGCGCATGATGGAATGCTGCGCAACGGCCGTGACTGCCGCGATCACACGGAAGCCACACGCTTTTGCCAAATCAGCCATCTCGATCAGTGTGTCTTCATACGCCCGGTTCCCATACACACAAAGCACTATGCATGGCATCCCATTGCCCTTTATTCTGCTTAAACGCTCCGCGGCGACAGCAGGGACGCGTCCTCCGAATGACGGCATAGCGATCACGGCAGCGCCAGCTTCATCTGACGCAAAACTGCCCGCGCGGAAATTCCTGTCAGACAGGTCGTAAGTCCGGGTTTCACTGCCAAGCGATGAGCAGAGAACCCCAGCCGCCTTCTCCGTACCGCCCGTAGGGCTGAACAGAATAAGTGCGCATTTCATACAAATCAAGCCTCCCCTTATGTCCTTCTTTCGAAATCTAATGTGTAACCTGCGGTAATCTGCTTCCGCGGTGAACGCATCGAAAAAAGATTTTTATCATTCGTATCGACTTTATATCGACAGAATATCCCCCACAACCCGTATAATCCATTATCTTAATTTCATACCCTGTTCTGCCGTATTACAAATGATACTTCTGAAGCATCGCTTCCAGAAACTCCGGCTCCTGGCCAAGCCGCCCGATCAGATCAGTTTCACCTGCCTGGATCATAAGACCGGTCAAACGCAGGATACGTGCGCATCCTTCCCGCTCGCCTTCCCTGCGGCCTTCCAGAAGACCCTCCTCGCGGCCCTCTATATGACCTTCCCTGCGGCCTTCTTCGTGACCTTCCAGAAACCCTTCTTCGCGGCCTTCCTTTCTCTGCTCATCCATCAGCTCCCCGAGCAGCATATAACTCGCCTCCCATCCCCTGCTGCGCTTCAGCTCTTTCACCCTGTCATGGAGCTTCCGCACATTCGGATCATCCGCCTCCGCCACATACGCGTCCGTGGAATTCTCCACGTAATGCAGCAGATTCACCAGTTCCTTCGGCACATCCGCGTCGTTCGTCCCCTTCGTGCTTAGAAACACACGCACCGCGCCGTCCCCCAACGGAAAATCCCTCTCCGCGCACCGGTTCTCGAACGTGTACCGGTACAGGCCGCGG
>CAYYHX010000147.1:0-4875 GCA_964471835.1 uncultured Hungatella sp. | reverse complement strand
AAAGAAATCAATGATTTCATTTGGGCTGGTCGCAAGACCCAGGTCCATCCAGGGCGGGGAAGTTCCCCGCCATTCTTTTACAAACGCTGCAGAGGTGACAAGGCATTGAAAGAGCTTAGTATTTTTATAGATGAATCTGGTGATTTTGGTGATTACGACCACCATTCGCCTTTTTACATAATCACAATGGTTTTTCATGATCAGCAGGAAGACATCCAGCCCGCCATTTTAAAGCTGAACCAGGCACTTTCATACCTGAATCTGGATAATCTCTGCATACATACAGGACCCATCATCCGCAAAGAAGAAATCTATATAAATATGTCAGTTGATGAACGTCGCCGTATCTTCAATAAGATGGTCGCTTTCATCCGCCAGGTTAATATCCGCTACAAGTGTTTCTACATAGAGAAAAAACATATCTCTGATGTCGTGGAAGCCACAGGCAGGCTGTCCAGGCAGATTTCCGGCTTCATCCGCGGACATTATGAAGATTTTCTTGCTTTTGACGATGTAAAAATCTACTATGACAATGGCCAGGTAGAGGTCAGTAAGATTCTTTCCTCTGTTTTTAATGCCTTGCTCCCGAATCCTATCTTCCGCAAGGTTATGCCTTCAGAATATAAACTTTTCCAAGTTGCCGACCTTCTTTGCACGCTGGAATTAGTCAGGCTCAAATTGGAAAACAATATGTTCTCTAAATCAGAGAAGACTTTCTTTGGAAACATTCGTGATCTGAAGAAAAATTATTTAAAACCGTTGAGAAAAAAGGAATGGTCATAATCCGGATCATTCCTTTTTCATTAAAATGTATCCATATCCTCCTGAGATGCCAAAGAGCTGGGTGCGAGGACATTTTCGAAGAAATCGGCGACGGGGCATGGCGCATCACGCGGCACAGCGCCGTCCCCGTAAGCAAGATGACGCTGCAGATCGTCCAACGGGAGCCCGTGAGTTACTGGCTGGTTCCCTCCGTCAACTACAACGGCAACGGCTGGGGTTCCGGCGCGCAGTATGCCGGCTTTGCCTGTGAGGGGACGCCCTGGACGTATGCCTGGCACCGTGTCGCCGTACCCGCCTGCACTTATGCCGAGGGCGGCGGCTGGGGGATCGGCCTCTTTGCCGAAGAAGCGGGCGGGATGAGCGGTTCCATATGGGCGGATGAGGAGAACCGGCCTCATCAGGCCCTGCTCTGGCCGGAACAGGAAGGCCCCAAGGTGCTGTTCAAGCGCAGCTGGGAGCCGCCCTATCACGGTTCCATGCCTCCCCGGCAGGATTTTACCGGCATCATCAAGCTCGTGCCGGTCAAAAGGCCGCGCGCCGGATACCACGAGGTGCTGGACTTCGCCTGGCGGTATTTCGAGCGCCCGCTGACCATGGAAAAGAGTCCGGAAACCGTCACCCGTCTGGACACCCTGTACTTCCGTTCCTTGTGGCTCAGGCAGTTCGACGGAGTGACGGGGTTCTCGAGTGGCATGCACTGGGTGGAGTCCGAAGCCGCTTTTGTCAAGACGGCCGGATTCGAGATCGGCTGGGTCTGCCAGAACGCGTCGGTGGCCTGTCTCCTTCTGCGGGAATACCTTCGGACAGGCGACGCGGACCTGCGGGACAAGGCGATCAGCGTGCTGGATTCATGGGTACGCTACGCCGTGCTGGACAACGGGCTGATGCTCGTCCAGCTGCGCTCCGACCCCCGCCATCTGGATTCCATCACAAACGGGGATATCCCCATGGTGCTGGACGCCTGCAATCTCGGCACGGCGGCCACTTATTTCTTCCGGGCAGGCAAACTCGCGGAACAGGCGGGGGTGCCGCGGCCCGAATATACGAAAACGGCCATGGGCCTGTGCGATTTTGCCCTGCGCGCCCAGCAGGAGAGCGGCGAATTTGCCAAGAGCTGGTTTATCGACGGCTCGATCGATGCCAGGCACGGCAGCGTCGGCGCCTTCCTGATCCTGCCGCTGTTCGACGCCTGGAAGTTGACCGGCGACCGGCGCTATCTTGACTGCGCGCTGAAGGCATTTGATTTCTACGGCGGGGAATTTGAGCGCACGGGATACACCACGGCCGGCGCCCTGGACAGCAACTGCATCGACAAGGAATCGGCCGCCCCGCTGCTGCGCGCCGCGCTGAAATGCTACCACGCGACGCAGGAGCGGCGCTATGTGGAGGCTGCCGAGGACATTGCCTACTATCTGGCGACCTGGCAATGGCACTATTCCACGGTTTTCCCGGAAGACTCCCTGGCGGCCCGGATCGGCTACGATACCTACGGCGGGACGGCCGTCTCCGCGGCGCATAACGCGCAGGACCCCTACGGTTTGTACTATATCCCGGAATATGTTGAGCTGGCGGAACTCACGGGGAATGCGATCTGGCGCTCCCGCGCGCGGGCTCTCTGGTACAACGGCATCCAGTTGATTTCCGACGGGACGCTGGTGATCAACAACCGCGTGCGTCCGGCGGGGAGCCAGGACGAATCCGTCCGCCATACCCGCTGGGGCAGGATGGACAAGCGGATCTTCGTCCCCTCCGAGTGGCTTCCTTCCTGGCCGGGTACGTTCCGCGAGGTGACGCTTGACATGCTCGACGACTAGACTGTGCTGCGCTGAGAGGAACGGCCGTTATCGAAGGGGAGCTGGCACTCGGGGAAAAAGCATTTCCGAAGATCAACATGATCCGCCTGTGGCTGTCCTATGATGATTTCCAGTATGAGGAAGACCGGCAGTCCGATCAATTTGAAACGGCCATGCAGATCTGCGCCGGAAAAATTCGGGGAATTAAAAAAATCCCCAAAACCGCATAAAATAAGAATTTGAAGAAGGGGTTTCGTACCCTGTGCGAAGAGGCGGGGAAGCCGCGCCGGGGCTGTCAACCGGTTTGAGACCTGCCTGACCGACACGGCCGAGAAGCAGCAAGATTGAAACGTAAAAGAGAGGAGTGCACAACCATGATGAACAGACCCTTGCACCGTCAGGTGCGCATCACGGAGGGCTTCTGGAAGGAGCAGCTGGATAAAATCCAACGTGTGACCGTCCGGGACGTGCTTGACAAGTTCGAACATGACCGTGGGGACGGCGTTATGAAAAACTATGAATGGGTGGCGGAGGGAAAGAAAGGCAGGCATGTGGGCCCGCCCTTCTATGACGGCCTGATCTGCGAGGTTATCCGCGGGGCCAGCGATTTCATCGCCGTATCTTATAACGAGGCGCTGGACCGGAAAATTGAGTATTATACGGAAAAGATCAGTCTCGCGCAGGAAGCAGATCCGGACGGGTACATCAATACCTATACGACTTTGATCTGTCCGGACAAGCGCTGGGGAGAAAACGGAGGCAATCTGCTCTGGCAGCATGAGACTTACAACCTCGGCTGCCTTGCGGAAGCGGGCGTCCACTATTACAGGGCGACGGGGAAGACGAAACTGCTCTCCTGCGCCGTCAAGGCGGCGGACTGTATGTGTTCCGTCATCGGGCCGGCGCCGCGGAAGAATATTGTCCCCGCCCACTCCATTGCGGAGGAAGCCATGGTAAAGCTGTACCGGCTCCTCCGGGATGAGGACCGGCTGAGGAGCCGGCTGGAGACGGAGTACGGCATCACGGTGCGTCCGGAGAAATACCTGGAGCTTACCCGCTTCTGGATAGACCACAGAGGCATACACGCGGACCGCGCATCCTTCCCGCATTATATGGGGGAATACGCGCAGGACCACTGCAGGATCGAAGAGCAGTCCGAGGCGGTCGGGCACGCGGTGCGGGCCGCGCTTCTGTACACGGGGCTGACGGCGGCGGGGATCGAGACCGGGGAGGGGAAATATCTCTCGGCGGCGAAACGCCTGTGGGACAACGTGGAGCAGACCAAGTTGCATATCAGCGGAGGGATCGGTGCGATCCATGACCAGGAGCGTTTTGGTTATCAGTATGAGCTTCCGAATAATGCCTATCTGGAAACCTGTGCCGGCGCGGCGTTTGCTTTCTGGGCGGGAGAGATGTACCGTGCGTTCGGGGAGAGCAAATATATGGACGCTTTTGAATGGACGCTCTATAATAATGTGCTTCCCTGCCTGTCTGTTGACGGGACCCGTTATTTCTATGAGAACCCGCTGGTCAGCGACGGAACCGTGGAACGCTGGTCCTGGCATGGCTGCCCCTGCTGTCCTCCCATGTTCCTGAAACTTATGGGCTGCCTGCAGGATTACGTGTATGCCTGCGGGGAGGACAGGATCGCGGTAAACCTCCACATCGGAAGCGAGGCGGATCTGACGGTCGGCGGCCGGCATGTGAAGATAGAACAGAAAAACTGCGGCATCCCATGGAGCGGGGAAAATACGGTCGTGCTCCATCCGGAGAAGGAAGACCGGTTTACTCTGGCCATTCGCCGGCCTGCCTGGGCGAAAAATTTCCGCGCCGTTTATAACGGGCGTGTCTATGAGCCGTGTGACGGGGACGGCTATCTTCTGCTTACGGAAACATTTCGTGAGGGGGATGAAATCCGTATTTCCATGGATCTCCCCGCCGAAAAGGTCGAAGCGCATCCCTATGTAAACGCGGATGCGGGAAAGGTCGCCCTGATCAGTGGACCGCTCCTTTACTGTCTGGAAGAAACGGACCAGCCGGGAGGCGTGGATGTCGTCCTCGGGAACGGACCGCTTGCGGTATCGGAAAAGGAGGTATGCGGACGGGTGCCGGTGATCACCGGGGCCTGTACGGACGGGAGCCGGTTCACGGCCGTTCCTTACTACCTGTGGAACAACCGCGGCAAGGGGAAGATGGCCGTGTGGATCCGGCAGGAAGGAAAGGACGAAAAGAACGCGACCCCGCAGTAAACTCGTGGTCTAAAAGTAGTGTCCCCGACGTCCCCGACGTGCCCTCATAG
>CAYYHX010000146.1:0-4876 GCA_964471835.1 uncultured Hungatella sp. | reverse complement strand
GGAGTGGATAGTGCCGGCAAAAACGGCGCTGGTACGGAAAGCGGCGACAGCGCAGGCGGCAGCGCAGATGTCGTCAGTGCGGGCAATCGCAGCGCAGACGGCGGCGACGCGGGTTTATTTACGGCGATCGTGCTGGGAGATAAGACGGCGCTGACTGAGGATGTGCGGGAATTCTATCAGAAAAACGGGATCGCCCATTTGCTGGCCGTCAGCGGTCTGCATATTTCGCTGATCGGCATGGGCTTCTACCGGCTGCTCCGGCGCCGGATCGGGCTGCCGCCCGGTTGGGCCGGCACTCTGGCGGCGGCCGTGACGGTCAGTTACGGGATCCTGACCGGAGGTTCCGCCAGCGTGGTGCGGGCCGTGCTTATGGTGTGCCTGCAGATTCTGGCGGATAAGCTGGGGAGAACCTACGATATGCTCTCGGCGATGGCGCTTGCCGCAATCCTGATCCTGCTGGATTCGCCGTCGCTGCTGTTCCAGGCTGGGTTCCAGCTCTCCTTTGGGGCGGTTCTGGCGGTCGGGGCGGCGTATCCGGTACTGGAGTCATGGACAAAGGTGCGGCGGCAGGTCTGGAAGACCGTGCTGTTAGGCGTCGTGATCCAGGTGGTGACGCTGCCTGTGACGCTGTTTCATTTCTATGAGTATCCGGTCTATGGAACCGTGCTGAACCTGCTCGTGATCCCGCTCATGGGATATGTGCTGGTGTCGGGGCTTGCGGGAGTTGCCTGCGGTGCCGTATGGCTGCCTGCCGGACGGTTCGCGGTTGGGACGGGGCATTTTGTGCTGGCGTTCTATGAATCTCTGTGCCATGCATTTGAGCGGCTGCCGGGCGC
This sequence comes from uncultured Hungatella sp., assembly GCA_964471835.1. GTDB lineage: Bacteria > Bacillota > Clostridia > Lachnospirales > Lachnospiraceae > UBA3402. The sequence continues at coordinate 4,040 of CAYYHX010000146.1, read as the reverse complement.
GGTGCAGATCGTGGGGCGGCCGCGGATGTGGCAGCTGGGCGTGTATGCCGCGCTGTGGTGTGCGGCGCTTCTGATGGCGGCGCGGGTCTCGGAGAAGGAGAAAGATTGTAAAGAGGGAGAAAAAGGCGGCGGGATCTCGTCCGGCTGCCGGATGGCGGTTCTGGCAATCTGTGCCTGTACGGGGTATTTGCTGCTGCAGCCGCGGCCGGTACCGGGGCTTCGCGTTACCTTTCTGGACGTGGGACAGGGGGACGGCATCTGCCTGGAGAGCGGGGAAATGACGGTGCTGGTGGACGGCGGCAGCACGTCCCGGAAGGATCTGGGAAACCAGGTGCTGGAACCGTATCTGAAATACCGTGGGATCAGCCGGATTGATTTTGCGGTGGTAAGCCATTGCGACGAGGATCACATTTCCGGGCTCCGCTATCTGCTGGAGGCGGATCGCGGGATCGCGGTCGGCACGCTGGTTCTGCCGATGCTGGCTAAGGGAGATGAGCGCTATGGGGAGCTGGAGAAATTGGCACGGCGGGCAGGGACGGAAGTGGCTTGGATGAAGCCCGGCGACCGGATCGGCGGGAAGGGGAACAGGGAATCGGCGGACGGTCTGCTTGTGCGGTGCCTTTACGCGGGCGAACCCGCGTACCGGGAGGAGGCCAACGACCATTCGCTGCTCCTGGAAGTGAGATACGGCAGCGCCGGTCTGCTGCTGACCGGGGATATGGGCGCGGAGGGAGAGCGGCGGTGGCTGGAAGGGCTGCGAATTGCCGGGAAGAATGGGGCAGAAGAGCCTGTTTCCGGTGAAAAGGACGGCGCGGAAGGCGGTACCGGTGTACGCGGCGCAGAGGGAAATGATGTTTCCCGCGGACTCTCCGGGCCGGTTCAGCTGCTGAAAGCGGCCCACCACGGGTCCAATTATTCCAGCAGCAGGGAATTCCTGGAATCGGTCAACCCGGCCTGGGCTGTCATCTCCTGCGCCCGGAAGAACCGGTACGGCCATCCGGGAAAGGAGACGATGGAACGGTTGGAGGAATGCGGGATCGAGGTGTTTCTTACGATGGACGGCGGGGCCGTGACGGTGACTGCGGACGGGGAGGAAATCGAGGCGGAATGTTATTTATATCAATGATTTTGATTATGAATTGTCTTGCTATTCTATGCCTGCTTTTATATAATAATGGTAATCTTGGTTCCTGCATAGCCGGGATTTCCGGCGGATGCGGCAGCCGGCTGCGTGAAGGGAGTGGGTGGTATATGAAAAGGGGAAATATAATATCTGTTATATTGATAGTATCCATGCTGGTCTGTTCCGCCTGCGGAAATGGAGGTGCCGGTTCGGCGGATGGAACAGAAGCGGGGCAGAGCGTGAATGGTACCGCGGGCGAAACCGAAGCGAAGCAAGGAATGACAGGAACCGCGGGAGAGAGCGGCACCGGACAGGGCGCAAACGGCGCCGGTGCCGCGGAAACATTTTCCTTCCCGGACATCGGGGCGGAGGATTTCCCGATGCTCGACGGTTCCACGGCTACCCTGCCGATCTCTTATGCGCTCTATCAGCTGGCGACGGGCGCTTCCCGTAAGGAGGCGGAGGCGGCCATCCAGCACAATAAGACGTCCCAGTCTTACCTGAATCTTGCCGATTCGGCCTATGATCAGGAATACCGGTCCGCCGATCTGGTGATTGCCTACGAACCGGGCGAAGAAGTGCGCCGGCTCCTTCAGGAACAGGGAGATCCGCTCAGGATCAAGCCGGTCGGCCGCGACGCGCTGGTATTTATGGTCAATGCCTCGAATCCGGTCCAGTCCCTGACCGGAGAACAGATCGTGAGCATCTATACGGGGGAGATGGTCAACTGGTCGGAGGCAGGGGGCAGCGACATGAAGATTGAGGCGTTTCAGCGCCCGGCCGGTTCCGGAAGCCAGAGCCTGATGGACAAACTGGTTATGAAAGGCACTCCGATGGCGGATGCCCCGCCGGCTTATGAGATTGAGGAAATGAGCGGACTGCTCGAAGCGGTATCCTCCTATGACAATTCGGGGAATGCGCTGGGGTATTCCGTGTATTATTATGCCAGAAATATGTACGAGAAACCGAACCTCCGCTTCATGGCGGTGGACGGTGTTATGCCTGACAGCGAAACAATCCGTGACGGCAGTTACCCGTATGTCAGTGATTTCTATGCCGCCGTGCGCAAAGACGCGCCGGAGGATTCTCCGGAATACCGGCTGTTCGAGTGGCTGACTTCCGACGACGGGCAGGCCCTGATCAATGGTCTGGGTTATGTTGGCATCAGCGATGCGGAGAAAGAGCTGCCAGCCATCCTGATGGAGGGGGAGGAAACGCCGGCGGGTACGATTCCGCTGCCGGAGAATCATGTGATCGTCGCCGACGGAGGGTACCTGACCGGCGAGTTCGGAACCGCTGTCTACGATGGAAGTTTGAATCTGCTGCATTTTTATCCGAAATTGATGCTGAGCGACGGGGATAAAATTCTGGAATGTGATGTTCGGAACGCGGTCAGTCTGCTCGATTACACGGCGGAACAGGATGAGAACGCCCCGCATTTGAGCGGCCTTTATTCCATTGAGAAGGACGGGTGGGTATTTCAGCCGCAGCCGGGATTTATTTCCACGCAGAAGGACGGCTTCTATATCACGGTCCGGTTGGGGTCGGACAGCCTCGGAAATACTACGGATCAGTTTTACTATGCGGACCGCGCGGGCAATCTGATTCTGGAGGGCGAGGCGGCCGTGGAGAAAGGCGGGTCGGCGGAAATCTGGTCGAAGGAGGATTTTATCGAGGCGTACCCGGATGTGGTCGCCCTGTACGGTGATTCGGACGACGTGATGCAGATGCAGTATGGCGCCGAAGACAGTTATGGGGCTGCATTTTATAAGGACGGGATATGCCACCTTTATGACATGAACGGACAGCATGTTGCCGATTTCGAGGAGGATGGAGGCCCTGAGGGAAGGAATACCATTTACCGGATCGACAGCTTGACGGAGGATACGTATGCGGTTTCTGTCTGGCGGTATGAAGAAGCCGAGGCGCGCAGCGTGCGGGAGATTTCTATTTACAGGGACGGGGAGCCGGTGAAGAAGATGAGGGATGAGGAGGGGAAAATGATCCTCGATCTCTGCGGGTCTTTCTATACGGCTCAGGTCGGGAACTATTATTGTTTTTACAATTACGATGACGAGCTGTGCGGGAAGTTTTTGAGGGGGGCGGACCGGCAGGACTGAAGGCGGGCCGGGGACAGGGACAAGCCAGAGAAGCGTAAGACAGTGCAGGCCAGAGAAGCGGGGGACAGGGACAGGTCGGCCGGGGAGGCGGGAGACAGAGACAGGCCGGCCAGGGAGGCGGGAGGCAGAGACAAGCCAGAAACGGAGAGACGGGGGGACAGAGACAAGCCAGAAACGGAGAAACGGGGGGACAAGAGCCGGCCGGAAAGGCGGGAGGCAGAGATCGGGGAAACGGATGTCTCATCGGATGCGGCGGTTCAGCATCCGATGAGAACCGTTTTCCCGTCGAATGCAAAGCCGTATTTCCGGATCTGCTCTTTTGTAAAGCCGCGGGCCAGCAGTTCCCGGTCATAGTTCTTCTCTTCAATCTGCTCCAGCGCCCTTTTTACGGTCGCTTCCAGGTCGTTTTCTTCCTTCGTCTCGCGCACCTTAAGTTCGAGAATGATGGCGTGATTCTGTTTCCGGTCTTTCGGCTCCAGCACCACATCGTACCTGCCGTCCCCGCTCTCGCGGTTTGACCACAGGAAATAGTCCTGATCCAGATACACCATCAGCCCAAGCACAAATCCGTGGTAGAAGCGTTCGGGTTCCTGTCCTCCCGTATCGAAGAAACTGAACACAGACTGTGTCACGCGGTTCAGGTTGAAATTCATGCTTTCCACGTTGCCGCTTACCAGCGCCCGCAGGAAACTCTGGTACGCGGAAGAAGCCCCTCCGCCTGTGAACCATCCTTGGATCATGGAGCGGAACATGCGCCGGACCTCCCCGTTGGTCAGCGCCAGCGTATAGTCCGGCTG
>CAYYHX010000145.1:2809-4955 GCA_964471835.1 uncultured Hungatella sp. | reverse complement strand
GGAACCGGACAACGGGGAAGATGCGGCGCGGGAGGGTCGCCGGGGCGGCGGGGCTGTGAGCGGGCGGAATCCTTATCCGGAAGGCGCACGGCGAGATTTCGATTATGCTGCTGTGCAGGAGAAAGATGGGCCGAAGATCCCCGCAAATATTCGCGATATCGTTCTTATGGCGATCAAGGATATGAACCGAGGACGCACGGTGGATGAGATCGCCCGGCGGGCCGGCATAAGCTATGAGCTTGCGGAACAGATCTGCCGCATCTATGTGACGCATCCCGGCGTGGAAATGGACGGGATTCTGCGGCGGCTGGGTTTGTGAGCCGGGTTTGTAAGCTGGGTTTGTGATCGTCATTTCCTCCCAAAAGCAGTTGGCAGGAAGATGCAAAGATGGTACAATGGAAACCGAAGGACATCAAGGACCAAAGACAGAAGGGCAGAAGAAGCTGCCGTGAAAAGGGCAGAAGAAGCTGCCGTGAAAAGGGCAGAAGAAGCTGTCATGAAAAGCGATATGCGGTAAGGAGGTTTTTACATGAGCGCGAAAGTCTATTTTTCAAGAACGATCACACCGGAGAAGGTGCTGGAAATGTACAGGCTTCTCGGAAAGAAACTGCCGGGCAGGGTAGCGCTTAAAGTACATTCCGGCGAAAAAGGCAATCAGAATTTCCTGCGGCCTGATTTCTGGAAACCGGTCGTGGATGAGGTGGGCGGCACCGTCGTGGAGTGCAATACGGCCTACGAGGGTTCCCGCGATACGACGGAGCGTCACCTGAAGACGCTGAAGGAACATGGCTGGAGCGATTTCTTCGACGTGGATCTGATGGACGCCGAGGGACCGGATCTGGTGCTGGATGTTCCGGGCGGAAAGCGGATACAGAAGAATTATGTGGGCAAACATCTGGCTAATTATGATTCCATGCTGGTGCTGTCTCATTTTAAGGGACATCCGATGGGCGGATTCGGCGGAGCGCTGAAGCAGCTGTCTATCGGCGTGGCGTCTTCTTACGGCAAGGCCTGTATCCACGGCGCGGGCGATCCGGATCAGTTCTGGACGTCGGACCATGATTCTTTCCTGGAGTCCATGGCTGACGCCGCGTCCAGCGTGGTGAATTATTTCGGCGATAATCTGGCGTATGTCAACGTGATGAAAAATCTGTCCGTGGACTGCGATTGCTGCGATGTGGCGGAAGATCCCTGCATGAAGGACATCGGGATCTTGGTGAGCCTTGACCCGGTAGCCATCGACCAGGCGTGCCTGGATCTGGTCTACGCGGCGAAGGATGATCCCGGCCAGGCCCACATGCTGGAGCGTATCGAGAGCCGCAACGGTGTCCATACGATTGAAGCAGCCGCGGCGCTCGGCATCGGCAGCAGGGAGTATGAGCTGGTCGAAGTGGAGTAGACATTTTAGGAATTCAAAAGGGCGCCGGAGGTCTGTTGTTTGCTATGTTCTATGAGACGGAAATTAATGGAATCCGGGTCGGCGCGCGGTTCAGCGACGAGGATATCTCCGGGCTGTTTCTTCCGCTGCTTGGACAGCTTGCGCGGCTGCGGGAGCGGAAGGGCAGGAGAGTCCTCGTCTTTCTGGCTGCGCCGCCCGGGGCCGGGAAGACTACGCTGGCGGATTTTCTGAAGTCTTGTCGGAACGCGCCGGGGACTGCCAGCCGGTTACGGTTGCCGGTATGGACGGATTTCACCGGTATCAGGAGTATCTGCTGACGCATACCGTTCTTCGCGGCGGAACCGAGATCCCAATGGTGAAAGTGAAAGGCGCGCCGGAGACGTTTGATCTTGCGCGGCTGCGGGAGCGGGTCGCGCGTGTGGCGGCGGGGGAAGTCTGCGGGTGGCCGGAATATGACCGGCTTGCGCATAATCCGCGAGAGGACGCGGTAGAGATTGACGGGGATATCGTCCTGCTGGAAGGGAATTACCTGCTTCTGAACCGGCCGGGCTGGCGGGAGCTTCGGGACTATGCGGATTATACGGTTCGTCTGGATGCGGATGAGGACTTTCTGCGGAAGCGGCTGATCGAGCGGCGGATAAAGACCGGCGTGAGCCGCGAGGAGGCGGTGCGATTCGTCGATTTCAGCGATATGGAAAATGTACGGACGTGCCTTGCGGAATCGGCGGACGCGGATCTGACGTGGAG
>CAYYHX010000145.1:0-2709 GCA_964471835.1 uncultured Hungatella sp. | reverse complement strand
AAGAAGAAAGAAACAGAGTAAGAGAAAAAACAGGGAAGAGAAGAAGAAAGAGACAGAGTAAAGAAGAAACAGCAGGAAAGGGAAAAAGATAGAAACAGAGTAGAGAGGAACAGCAGGGAAATGAAGGAAGAAAAGAGTAAAGATACAAAGCGGGGAAACGAAGAAGAGGAAAATAGAGTAGAGAAGGAACAGTAAGAAAGCAAACAAGGAAGAAGCAGAGTAAAGAAGAAACAGCAGGGAAGGGAAAAAGATAGAAACAGGGTAAAGAGGCAAAGCGGGGAAACAAGGGAAAAACAGCAGAGTAAAAGGAAAAGGGAAACGAAGGAGAAAAAGCAAAGCATGGAAAAGAGCAGCATGCAGGATTATCTGAAAAGCATTGACGCCGTCATCGCAAACGGGCGTTACAAAGACACTTGGGAATCCCTTCAGCAGTACCATGTTCCGCAGTGGTATGAAAAGGCAAAGTTCGGCATTTTCATTCATTGGGGCCTTTATTCCGTGCCGGCATTCGGCAGCGAGTGGTATTCCCGCAACATGTACATCCAGGGTACGCCCGAATTCGAGCATCATGTCGCGACCTACGGCCCGCAGAAGGACTTCGGCTACAAGGATTTCATCCCGATGTTTACGGCGGAGAAATTCGACGCCCGTGCGTGGATCGACCTGTTTAAGACCGCCGGCGCGCAGTATGTGGTGCCGGTCGCCGAGCACCACGACGGGTTCCAGATGTACGACAGCGCCATCTCCGACTGGAATGCGGTGAAAATGGGTCCGCACCGCGATGTCCTGGGAGAGCTTCACGCCGCCTGCCGCGAGGCCGGCTTGTACCCCTGTGCTTCTTCCCACCGGGTCGAGCACTGGTTCTTCATGGGCCACGGCAAGGAGTTCGATTCCGACATCAGGGAACCCTTAAAACGCGGTGATTTCTACTGGCCGGCGACGAAGGAGCCGGCGGATCAGTTTGACCTGTATTCCGAGCCGGTGCCGACGGAGGAGTTTTTGAATGACTGGCTCTGCCGCTGCTGCGAGCTCGTGGACCGCTACCGCCCGCGGATCATTTATTTTGACTGGTGGATCCAGCACAGCAGCGTGAAGCCCTATCTGCGCAAATTCGCCGCCTACTACTATAACCGCGCCGAGGAGTGGGGCGAGGAGGTCGTCATCAATTACAAGCACGACGCGTTTGCGTTCGGCACCGCGGTCATCGATGTCGAGCGCGGCCAGTTTGCCGACGCGAAGCCCTACGTCTGGCAGACCGACACGTCCGTGGCCAATAATTCCTGGGGCTATACGGAAGGAAATGTCTACAAGACGCCGCATCAGATCGTACGCGACCTGGTGGATATCGTCAGCAAGAACGGCCGCCTGCTCCTGAACGTCGGCCCGAAGGCGGACGGTACGATTCCGGACGAGGATCGCCGTATCCTGCGGGAGATCGGCAGATGGATGGAGGTGAACGGCGAGGCCATCTACGGCTCGAAACTCTGGAGAAAGTCCGCGGAAGGCCCGACGAAGATCACGGAAGGCCAGTTCGCCGATTCAGAGGATAAAGGATATACCTCGGAGGATATCCGCTTTACCGTAAACGGCGGGTATCTCTACGCGGTCTGCCTGAATATGAAGGGCAAAGATTCGCTTCTCATCCGCTCCCTGGCGGAAGCGGACGCCTCCCATGCGCCGAATTTCCATGGAATTATCCGCTCGGTGGAGGTGCTGGGATATGACAAGGCGCCCCAATGGACGCGGGACGAGAGGGGACTGACGGTGAGGACGCAGAGAATCGAGAGCGAGATGCCGGTGGTGTTCCGGATCGCGATCGACTGATGAGGTGAAAGGAGAAACCAGAATGATCCTTCTTTTTACATCAGATGATCTGAATGTCAGTTTTTCTGTATGTTTGTGAAACATATTCGAACCGGTCCGGATTGCAAAGCCCGCCGGGAAATTCCGGAATACAAAATGTGCGGCGGGCCTTTCAGCTTTCCGTTTTCCATTTTACAGTTTGCTTATCAGGCTCAGGCCCAGGCTGATCATCCAGACGTAGGCGAGCGTTTTCGGCATCATCAGCATGCCGACCATCGGTTTCTTCTTCCCCCAGAGAACCACGGGAAAGTAACACGCGAAGCTGATGACGATGGCGACGGACATCTGCCACAGTCCGTAGCCTCCGGTATTTCCGGAAAGGATGAACAGAATGACAAGGCAAAGACCGGTCACGGCGAAAGGCAGGTTCCTGTAAATTCCCCATTTCGGGTTCCCTTCCGGGCGGAACCAGTTATTCTGGGGAAACAGGCACAGCGCGATACGAACCGCCGCACTGATCCATGTGACGGCAAGCAGAGCCGGGGGATACGAGGTCTCCGGGAATATGGCGATCCATATATAGAAGAGCAGCACATAGAATACCGTCATGGTGACGGATGAAACCAGCAGTCCCAGGCCGGTCCACCATTGATTCCTCGGAGAGTCTCCCTTGAACGTCTTCAGGATTCTCGGCACCAGATGGAACGCGTCGCCGCCGCCGAGAACCAGGGCCGAAATCCCGAATAACAGGATAGCCGGCCTGCCGTTGGCATTTGCAAAGAAAACAATGGCGGCAACCAGATCAAATACAAGATAAGCAATGCTGAAAACTGCTTCGCCGATCTGCGGCATACCGGCCTTCCTGCGGCCGTTTCCTTTATCTGTATTCATAAAAGCACCTCCTAC
>CAYYHX010000144.1:3640-4956 GCA_964471835.1 uncultured Hungatella sp. | reverse complement strand
GCCGGAATCCGCCCGCCGCGGTTCACAAACACGTCACAGCCATAGCGGTTAACCGGCATCACCGGCGCGCTGCCCAGCAGGCCGCCGAACCGCGCCGTCTCCCCCACGCCCTTGCCGATCACCGGGATCAGGCGCACGGCGGTGGTCTTCTGGTTCACCATGCCGATCGCCGCCTCGTCCGCGATGATGCCCGCAATGGCGCTGGCCGGGGTATCCCCGGGAACCGCGATCATGTCCAGGCCCACCGAACAGACACAGGTCATCGCCTCCAGCTTCTCAATCGTCAGCGCGCCGGCCGCCACGGCGTCGATCATCCCCTGATCCTCGCTGACCGGGATGAACGCGCCGCTTAAGCCGCCCACATAGGAGGACGCCATGACGCCGCCCTTCTTCACCTGATCGTTCAGCATCGCAAGCGCCGCCGTCGTTCCCGGCGCGCCCACCTTCTCCAGCCCGATCTCCTCCAGGATCTCCGCCACGCTGTCTCCCACCGCCGGCGTCGGCGCCAGCGACAGATCGATGATGCCAAACGGCACGCCCAGACGCTTCGACGCCTCCTGTGCCACCAGCTGTCCCACACGCGTGATCTTAAACGCCGTTTTCTTGATCGTCTCGCACAGCACCTCAAAATTCTGCCCCCGCGCCGCTTTCAGGGCTTCCTTTACCACGCCGGGACCGCTGACACCCACGTTGATAACCGCGTCTGCCTCCGTCACGCCGTGAAATGCCCCGGCCATGAACGGATTGTCGTCCGGCGCGTTGCAGAACACAACCAGTTTCGAGCAGCCTACGCTGTCCCGTTCGGCCGTGGACTCCGCCGTTTCCTTCACGATATCGCCCATAAGCCGAACCGCGTCCATGTTAAGGCCCGTCCTGGTCGAGCCTACATTGACCGAACTGCACACCCGCTCCGTCGCCGCGAGCGCCTGCGGGATGGAGCGGATCAGCATCTCATCCGCCGCCGTCATGCCTTTTCCCACAAGGGCCGAGTACCCACCGATGAAATTAACGCCCAGATCCACAGCCGCCCGATCCAGGGTTTTCGCAATCGTCACGAAATCCTCCGGCTTCCTGCAGGCGCAGCCGCCGATCAGCGCGACCGGCGTCACCGAGATGCGCTTATTGACGATCGGCACGCCGAAATCCCGCGCGATCGCATCCCCCACCGCCGCCAGGTCCTTCGCCTGCGCGGTGACGCGCCGGTATATTTTCTCATTGAGCGCATCCAGATCCGCGTCGCAGCACCCCAGAAGGCTGATTCCCATCGTGATCGTGCGCACGTCCAGATTCTCCCGCTCGATCATCTCATTTGTCTC
>CAYYHX010000144.1:1422-3540 GCA_964471835.1 uncultured Hungatella sp. | reverse complement strand
GTCAGTCAAATGTACAGACAGACACGCGGTACAGGTTTTACAGTACCCTATATGGATACTACAATATCTTGTATTGATATCACAGCATCCTACATGGGGTTCACAATACCTTATATGGGTGCCATAACTCTGCATGGGGTCCACAACACCCTAAAGGGGTTCCATAACCCTATATGGATTCTACAACACCCTGCCGCAGCTTCTTATTTCCTGTCTGGTTTCATTTTCCATCTTGCTCGCAACTCATGTCCCAGACATGATTCCGGTCTTAGGATTTTGGTCTTAAGTTACACCGTCACGATCTCCGATATCTCGTCGCGTCCTGCGACCGCGATCGGGAAATCTGACGCCCTGTACCCGCTGTCGCCCTCATCGATCTCCATCTTCACGGTTTCGAATGCAAGCTCCGGATTATTATTGGTCTTGCTCAGATGGCCCAGCAGGATCTTTTTCAGGTCGTCATGCAGCAGATAATTCAGCAGCCGCCCCGCATTGTTATTGGACAAATGCCCGTGATCGCTTAAAATCCGCCGTTTCAGATAATACGGATACGGCCCCGTCTTCAGCATCTGCACGTCATGGTTTGACTCCAGAAGGATCGCATCCAGCCCCTGCAGATGGTCGATGATATACTGGTCGTAATGCCCCAGATCCGTCGCCACCGCCACCGATTTTCTCCCGCACCGCAGCCGGTAGGCCACCGGATTCGCCGCGTCATGATCGATGCGGAACGCCTGAACCGTCAGATCCCCGACCATGAAATCTACATCCGGCTCGACCGGGTGCAGAAGCTCCCGTGGGTATTCCCCCAGGCCGCCGGCGCCAAGAATCTCCCCAAGGGTCTCCTTCGTGCCGTAAATCGGCACCGGATACCTGCTAGTCAGGATACCCAGGCCGCGTACATGATCCGAATGCTCATGGGTGATCACGACGGCGTCCAACTCGCTGCTTTTGACGCCGATCTCATTCAGCCCGGCCTCAATCCTCTTATTGCTGATGCCGGCGTCCACAAGCACATGGGTCGTCTCCGAACCCACATAGATGCAGTTTCCGCTGCTGCCGCTGGCAAGACTGACGAATCTCATATTCCGATCCTGTTCCTTTTCTGAATCCCCTCGATCTGCCTCCGCAGCGCTTCCGCATCCCCATTGTTATCAATCACGCGATCCGCCAGCGCACGGTACTCCTGATCCGAGGGCTGCCGTCCCATGACGGCCAGACATTTCTCCCGGGAATATCCGCGGCATGCCATCAGGCGGCCTGTCCGCGTCTCTTCCAAAGAATAAACATACCATACTTCATCGTAAATGTCACCCGTTTTTTCCCGGTCTTCCGGCAGCGCCGTCTCGACCACAAGAAGCGGTTCCCCGCCGGAATCCGCTTTTGTTTCCCGGTACTCCGCTTCGCTTTCCCTGAATCCCGCTTCGCCTTCCCGGTACTCCGCTTCTGTTTCCCGGCATTCCGCTTCTGTTTCCCGGTATCCCGCTTCGCCTTCCCAGAGTTTCGCTTCGCCTTCCCGGAACCGCCGCACCCGCCGGTACACTTCCGCCCACACCAGCGGATGAATCAGCCGGTTGATCCGTTCAAGCGCCTCTCCGTCCCTGAAAATGAGTTCCGACAGCTTCGCCGGATCCAGCTCCCCGCCGTCCGCGGTCAGCCGGCTGCCGAACGCATCCACGATTGCCGCATAACCCGGATTGCCCTTCTTTTCCAGTTCCTTCGCCACCAGATCCGTCTGGATCACTTCCGCGCCGTATCCGTCCTTCAGAAGCGCCAGCACCCGGCTCTTCCCCGCCCCGATGCCGCCGATCAGCTCGATCACCATACTGAAAATCCTCGATTTTCCGTCAAACTGTCCCGGAATTTCCCACTTGCCAAAATGATTCTATGCCTATAAAATAATAGTTAAGAAGAAACGAGTTTTTCAACCGTACGGCTATCGCTCAAGCGGCTTGCTCGTTTCTTTTTTCGTTCTTACAACATCATAGAGATACCGCTTCCCGTCCTTCGCATGACGCAGGAGTATTCTTGATCTGAAAACATTATACCTTTCCAATTCTTCCCTTAAAAAGCAAATCGTTAATGACTGCAATGCGTTTCCCCTCCCCATCTTTAACA
>CAYYHX010000144.1:0-1322 GCA_964471835.1 uncultured Hungatella sp. | reverse complement strand
TCCAGGGACACCTTCAGGTCCGCCGCGCCCTTCATCTTCGTCACCAGAATCTCCGTCACCGCCGCAGCCTCGTCCTCCGCCGTCTCCACCAGAAGTTCATCGTGTACTTGCAGCACGATTCGGGACTTCATGCCGCGCGCGCGCAGCTCCTGATCCACCGCGATCATGGCGATCTTCATGATATCCGCCGCCGTACCCTGGATCGGCGAATTCATTGCCACCCGCTCTCCGAACTGCCGCCGCATGAAATTCGCGTCCTTCAACTCCGGAATCGGCCGCCGCCGCCCGAACAGCGTCGTCACATAGCCCTGCTCCTTGCCGTCGGCCACCTGTCTGTCCAGAAATGCCTTCACGCCCGGATAGGTTTTGAAATAATTCTCGATATAGCGTTTCGCCTCCTCCCGGCTGATGCTCAGATCCTCGCTCAGTCCAAAGGCGCTGATGCCGTAGACGATCCCGAAATTCACCGCCTTGGCGTTGCGGCGCTGCAGCGGCGTCACCTCCTTAAGAGGGACATGGAACACCTGCGACGCCGTGATCGCGTGGATGTCCTGCGCCTCGCCGTAGGCCGCAATCAGCCTCTCGTCGCCCGACATGTGAGCCAGAATCCTCAGTTCGATCTGCGAATAGTCCGCATCCACAAACACGTACCCTTCCTCTGGCACAAAGACCTTGCGGATCTGCCGCCCCAGCTCCATGCGCACCGGGATGTTCTGCAGATTCGGCTCGGTGCTGCTGATGCGCCCGGTCGCCGTGATGGTCTGATTGAATTTTCCGTGGATGCGCCCGTCCGCGCGGATAAATGCCGCCAGCCCCTCTGCGTAAGTGGAATTCAGCTTCGTCAGCTGCCGGTAATCCAGAATCATCCGCACTATCGGATAATCAGGCGCCAGCTTTTCCAGCACATCCGCCGCCGTCGAATAGCCGGTCTTCGTCTTCTTGCCGTGCGGCAGGTCCATTTTTTCAAATAAAATCTCGCCCAGCTGCTTCGGCGAATTGAGATTGAACCGCTCGCCGGCCTCCTCGTAGATCTCATCCTCCAGTTTAGCGATCTGCACCTTCAGATCATCGCCGTACTTCTTCAGTGCCTCCTTCTCGACGCGCACGCCGGCGCGCTCCATGTGAGAAAGACTGTAAATGAGCGGCATCTCAATGTCGGTGAACAGCTTCCACATGCCGGTTTCCGTCAGTTTCTGCCTAAGAACCGGCGCCGATTTCCACGCGATATAGGCCATATAGCAGGCGCATGTCGCCGCTTTGTCCCGGACACCGCCTGCCGCACCCTCACCGGCTTCCCCTGTCCTGCCCCTTTCGTTCTGCAC
>CAYYHX010000143.1:0-4957 GCA_964471835.1 uncultured Hungatella sp. | reverse complement strand
GGCAAAAACGTATAATTCTTCTCTTCCCAACGGTCCCGGACTATGGTAGAATGTCCTTGACAGAATATCCTCCCTGCCTGACTGAATTGGGAGGAGGATATATATGGGTGCAGCAAATGTCAGTTTTCAGGATTTGAACCTGTCAAATTATTTTCTCTTCGCCGCCGCGGCGGAGGACGAGGAAACCAGCCGTCTGCTTCTGGAAACCCTGCTGGGGATCAAAGTGGGGCGTATAAAGGTGAACGTGGAGCATACGGTTCTGTACGACAGCGAATACCGGAGCGTGCGTCTGGATGTGTTCGTGGCGGATGAGACGGAAGTCCGCTATAACATGGAGATGGAGAACCGCGGACGCGGGTCGCTGCCGCAGAGGAGCCGCTTCCACCAGGCGGAGATGGACGTGATGTCGCTGAAGCCGGGGGAGGATTACAGCGAGCTGAAGCCGGTGTATGTGGTATTCATCTGCACGTTCGACCCGTTTGGCCGCGGCCTGTACCGGTACACGTTCGAGAACCGGTGTGCGGAGAGGGATTACTTCCCGCTGGGGGACGGCGCGGTGCGTGTGTTTCTAAGCACGAAGGGAACGAACGACGCGGATGTGCCGAAGGAACTGGTGAATCTGCTGCATTACGTGGAGAATTCCACGGACGCGTATGTGGCGGAAGCGAATGATCCGAATGTGCGGAAGCTCCATGACAGGGTGAAGGAGCTGAAGCGCAGCAGAGGATGGGAGGCGAGTTATATGCTGCTCGGGGAACTGATGGATGAGCAGAGGAAGGAAGGCCGTGAAGAGGGCCGCAGGGAAGGCGAACAGGAAGAACGTGCGCGTATCTTGCGTTTGACCGGTCTTATGATCCGGGCAGGTGAAACTGACCTGATCGGGCGTCTTGAGCGGGAGCCGGAATTTCTGGAAACAATGCTTCAGAAGTATCATTTGTAATACAGAAGATTTGTAATATGAAAAAACAGGTATGAAATTGAGATAACGGATCATACAGGTTGTGGGGGATATTCTGTCTTGAACAAATGATAAAACACCCTTTCTTTCCAACGGCAGCTGAAGGAAATTCTGTTCCTGTTCTTCGCCTTCCATATCATAGCCGGATTCACACTTCTCTTGCATCCATCGGATGTGTAACCATAGTCGAGAGCCGAAAATCATGATTCTATTCCTTCCATCGTACATATATCCATAATCGATAGCCAAAAATCATGCTTTCATTGCTTCCATCGAATGTATAACCATAGCAAAGACCGCACACGGCGGCCTCCATGTCCCCGCACATGCTGGTAATAGACGCGCCGTTCTGGTGATGACCACGCTGGTGATAGACGCGACATTTTGGTGATGACCACGCTGGTGATAGACGCGACATTCTGGTAATGACCACGCTGGTGATAGACGCGACATTTTGGTGATGCCTGCGCTAGTGATGACCGCGTTGGCAATGATCGCGCTGGTGATGACCATGCTGTGCCGGTGATGACCGTGACCCATGCGTCAACTGAATCCATGAGACAGGAGACAGGATTTTCCAAAATTCCGGCGGGATGCTCCGTGCGGGATCTGGATATTCGCCGCCTTTCCGGACTCTGCGGCAGGAACGCGGCGCCATGCGCCGGTTCCCGCCAACGGATCCCCCTGGGAGCCGGTCAGACAGAAGATTTCGGATCGGATCATCCCTCATTCTTCATGATTGCCGGCAAACAGGGCATCGTATATGTGGTTCGCTGCGGTTTGATATCCCTCGTCGTTGAGATGCAGACCGTCCGCCACGAAGAAGCCTTCCTTACGAGAGTCCTCAAGGGTAAGGGAATACAGGTCGATCAACGTATAGGACGCATCCTCATTCTCCGCAGACAGCTCTTCCACGATCCGTTTCTGGACAGGGATCACATCTGAGACAAGCACATTCCCCTTTTCCGCATTATTCTCTCTGGGCAGGGTTGTGGTTACATAAACGTCCTCAACGGAAGGAAGTTCCCCGTAGGAAAGGATCAGTTTTTTGTAATCGCTGTAAAAGTCGTCCATGAAGCCATCCATCAGGTCGCCGGAAAATTGATTCACGGCATGACCCGCGTCATTGGTTCCAAGGGCAAAGACCACAATATCCGGGGCAAATTCCTCCATTGAGACAGCGCCTAATAAGGTATTCTTCATCCGGGGTGACATCCCCGCAAAGCACAACGGTTCCCCTGGTATCTTTCAGCTGCGCTACGGCATCCGGCAGATTTCCCAGTGGGGAATCCTCAGAGGAGCCGTTCCCTTCCCCGCCGTTTCCTTCGCTTCTGCCGTCCCTTCCGCTGTCGTCCCAGCTTCTGTTTCCCTGGACGCTGTTTCGGAAGCATCTGTTCCTCCGGCAGCAATCTCGGATGAAGCGGATCCTCTGCAGGCAGCCAGAGTCAGAACCATGATATCTTCCCAACGGCACACCCGCGCCCCTGATTTCAGGTCTGCCGCTTCGCATCTTTCCTCACAGCCTGCAGCGCATCCCACAGCCGGTCCGCGCAGAGGCGCATCCCCTCATCATTGGGATGGAGAACCCGGTCCGCATAATATTTTTCATCATGCGGAATAAAATCAAATCCATCGATCACCATGATGTTCGGATAAGGCGCCGCGGCGTCCCGGATGAGGTTCCCGATTTCATCGAACGGGCCGGCCGGCTTCTCCTCCTGATAATCTTTCCGCCAGACCGGCGTCAGGGCGCAGACGGGCGTATCCGGATAATTCACGGCCAGCGCATGGAAGAACGCCCGGCTGTTTTCCTCGATCTCGCGTCTCTGCAGCCCGCTCCAGTCGTTCGTGCCGTAAGCGGTGATAATGAGATCCGGCAGGAAATACTCCCGGCACTCCGCAAGTCCCGGATGGAAGCAGTCGCCGCCGAGAGCCTTGTTATAGCCGTCCGTCTGCAGCCTCTCGGAAATCCGGTTCATATAGGCGGCGGATGGGATGCGCACATTGCACCCCTGTGTGATGGAATCGCCAAAGAACAGCGTTTTGCTTTCGGGCCGTTCCGGCAGGAACGCGGCGCCGTCCTGAAGCTCTATCTTCCGGATCACGGAACACGTGGTCCATGGGAAGACGATCCGGAGCCGTTTCATGCCTTCGCCCAGTTCGAACCTCCCCTCATAGTCGCCCAGCGGATAGTCCGGACCTTTCTCCAGATTGCTGATCTGCCCGGTCAGCCGGCCGTCGCAGAAAATGTCGTGGCTAAAAAAATGAAGAGACGACCCTTCCGATTCGGTGACCGCCATGGAAAACCACGGGCTGTCTGTCCGGAACGACAGGCAAACACCGGCGGTTGCCCGCGCCCGGATTTCGTACCGGGGCGTTTTCCTGCAGTCCTCTTCCTGCTCTCTGGTCATGCGGTGCAGCCTGACGCCGTCCCCTTCTTCCGAAATCCACGATACGCCCAGGGCAGCGGCCTGAATCTGTTCTGTGGTAAGCCTCATTTCCTTTTCCGCAGACTGCTTCCGCAAAGGAAGCAGTCTGCCCCCTCCTCTCCTGTCAAGTTTTCTTCCGGCGGTCAACTTTTCTTCCGGGGGGGCAGCTTTCCCGCTGTCTTTGCCCGTGCCAAACGCCTTTTGGCTATGCCAAAACGTCTCTGCCTGTACCAAACATCTCTGCCTATGCCAACCATTAGAATGTCAACGTCCGGCCCGCTCCGTGAACGCCCCGCTCCGCAAACTTCTACCCCGCGAACGGCATAACCTGCTCCGCCGTCGATGGTCCGCGCACGACGAGGATGTCCGGTCCGCCCTCCGGGTCCGGGACGAAGCGCATCGGGTCGATGCAGGTCATGCGCGGCTCGATGTCTTCCAGAGAATAGTGCCGGTGATAGCCCATATACATCTGCGTGCGGTCCGCATTATAGATGACGATGCCGTCGCCCGCCCCGTCGGCCTGGAAATGCCAGTTCAGGATCGGATTGCAGGCATACCTCTTGTACGGCCCGAAAATGTTTTCCGCCACCGCGTAGGATTCTCCGTAATGCCCCTTATAATGGCCGTCCGCGTAGATCATGTAATACATGCCCTTGTGCGGAATAATCACGCCGCCTTCCACGATGCGGCCCCATTCGTCAATCTCATACTCCGTCTCGGGGCTGAGGATGTGAACCAGCGTATCGTCCTCCGGGGTGAGCACGCCGTCCTTCGCCTGCAGGCGCTGAAGGAAAATGTGGTTCCCGCGGTCGAACCTGACGTAAGTGATGTACACCTGCCCGTCCTCATCCACAAAAGGCATCCCGCCGATTTCCGCGCAGTCCGGATGCAGGGGCGACGTCGTGCGCATTTCGAATGGCCCCAGCGGAGAACGGGACACGGCATAATATACATGGAAATCCGTTCCGCCCCGGAAGCCCCCGGCCGCGAACAGCAGATAGAAATACCCGTCCTTGCAGAAGACATTCGGACTCATGCAGAAAGCTCCCGCCAACGTCTGGTCCCGCCGGAGAACCGGCGTGTACGGCGACCAGTGGACAAGGTCCTCCGACCACGCCGCGCGGAAGATCGTGTTCACGTCCCCCGCCCGGTCCATCTTCCCGCGCCCGCCCTTGTCTTTCAGATAGGCGTCCTCGCTGGAATTCGGGTCGATAGGCACGCGGTTATAGAGGTAATACCGTCCCTCGTAAAGAAGGATATCCGGGTCCGCCCCCGGTATGACCGGATTGGTAAATGTTTCCCCTGCCGGTTCCGGCTGCAGGGAGGAACACCGTTCGCCGCGGAACACGGCGCATCCCCTGCCCGTGTCGGTTCCCACGAGATTCCCCCTAAGCGTCAGGGAAATCTCAAACTTCGGCCACGGGTCCGTGTCTTTCGGGTTCTCGTTGAACCACAGCCGGAGCGACTTCCCGTCATAGCGCACACGGATCGGATACCATGCGCCGCATGTAAGCGGCAGGCGCCTCGTTCCCCGGTCCTCAAAATCCGAACCGGTCCGGCTTTCCATCAG
>CAYYHX010000142.1:1970-4960 GCA_964471835.1 uncultured Hungatella sp. | reverse complement strand
ACTTCCGGCTTTTCCTTTACCCCCAGCGAAACAGCGTTCAGGATGCCATAATACTCCGGGATACCGAGAAGCTCACGAATGTCGTCCTCTGCCATGCCGGTGTGTCCCCGCCTGTCCTTCATATGAATCCAGCAGGCGGCAACGCCACAGTATTCTGCCGCGAGAAGAATATATGTAGAGGCAACCGCCGCGTCCTCCACCCACAGCTCCAGATTTCTTTTGTCGATGATCGGCACAATGGCGGCGTCGCCATAGGCAAGCGGTCCGGCTCCCATTGCCTTACATCTTGCCAATTCTGCCATGATCGCTTTGTCACGGACGACAATGAATTCCACCGGATGCCCGCCCCATGAGGACGGCGCATAAGCGGCAAGCTCCAATATTTTTTGGATCGTTTCATCGGAAATAGGTTCCCCGCTGAACTTCCGAATGGAACGGCGATTCTTTACGATCTCCGAAAATGATAATTCCATATTGCGCATCTCCTTCTTGATTTTTTCGCTGCTATAAATATAATAAGAAGGAAGTCATAAATCAAATTCATCTTTCTATATGAAGTGATAACGAAATGGCTATGAGTATGAACAATCTAAAAATCTTCATCAATACCGCCGACGCCGGAAGTCTGACGAAAGCTGCCGAAGCCCTGTATATTTCACAGCCTGCCGTCAGTAAAGCAATCAAAAGTATTGAGGACGATTTGGGAGCAGCGTTGTTTTATCGTGACAAGAAAAGCGGCATTTCCCTCACAGATACGGGAAAGTGCGTTCTCGGATATGCGAGGCAAATGATGCTGATGGAAGAAAAAATATATCAGACCGCCTATCTTTCAAAAAATCTGCTGGAAGGCACACTGAAAATCGCTTCTTTGCCGAGCGGAATAACATTTTTTCTGGCAGATGCGATCGCGTCCTTTCAGAAACAGCATCCCCAGGTCAACATAGAGCTGATGGAGGGCTCGTCCGATGAAGTAAACAAGCTGGTAGCCGATCACTCGGCGGAGTTTGGCATTTCCATTGTTCCTGCCGATGGCTTTCAGTATGAACTTCTAATGGAGGATCATATCGTTGCCATATCCAATGTACCGTTGGAGATACCCTGTATCGACCTGTCAACAACGAGGCAGAGTTTCTTCGTGTGCAAATCCGCGCTTGATTCCATTCTCCCGGTATTAGATCAAAAGCGAATCAAAAACAGAGCGATATTTAAGATCCTGGGAGCAGAGTCTGTCCGTAAGATGGTAGAATGCGGAAATGGCATCGGGCTTCAAGGCAAATCGCTTTTGAAAGGCGGAACGAACAGGTTTTATGAGTACCCGGTCGAGCCTCTGATTAAGACAGACCTGATCCTCATCGCTAACAGCTTTGAGAATCTGTCGCCTGCGGCGAAGGCATTCATTGACACGGTAAATAACTAACCTTTAGCATCAGGAAATTTTGCCTCTTTACTGCATACAAGCCTTTCCCTGGGGAATCCAATGATGCACCCGCCTCCTTCACCTCTTTATGAATGAAGGGATTTCAAAATCTCCTCCCGTTCCCTGTTGGTATGGTGATGGTTGTGATTTTCTCCATCCGCATAATGATTGTGTTCATGGGAATGGGTAATTCTGTGTTCATGTGTGCTTCCGTCATGTGTGTGGATCATAACATGCGTATGCGGATGGGAATGCGTTCTCTGCAGCGTATCGATTACCGTGAACGCTGTTCCGGCAATCATGAACAATAATGCTACAAGATACATTCCGGTTGGCCTCTCGCCCAGCAGGACAAAGGACAGAAATGCCCCTATGAACGGCGCTATCGCATAATACGCGCTGGTTTTCGCAGCTCCGAGGCTGCTCTGCGCCCGGATATAGGTAAAAATGCTTAATCCGTAAGACACAAATCCCAGCAGCATGGCAGCCAGAACGTATTTTATCTGAGGAATCTTCTCACCGGTGAGCAAAGCAATGACAAAAGAACCGCCGCCGGAGAAAAATCCCTTCAGCATCACAATCTCATATGTGCTCTTGTTTGATATTTTCCTCGTACAATTATTCTCCATCCCCCAGCAGGCAGCCGCAAGAAGGACAAACAAAGATCCGGAAGAAAACTGCAAACTTTCTGTTCCCTCAAACGAGAGAAGGATACTTGAAACGACGATAAGCGAAATGGCGATCCACAGGTTTTTCCCGACAGGTTCCCCAAAGACAAGCAGCGCAATAAGAGTCGTGGCGACAATCTCAAAATTGCCAAGGAGCGAGGCGTTTGATGCCGTTCCGTACTTAATGCCAAGCATAAGGAAGATCGGCGCAATGATATCCAGTACGATCATTCCTGCGGTATATGGCAGATCTGATTTCTCAAGCCGCTGTGTGCGGGTATTCCTCTTTCCATAGAGAAGATATACAATACCGATGCCGGCCCCCGCTCCCAGATACAGAAACGCCGCCATAAACGTCGCGGGAACCTTGTCGAGCAGGATTTTGGAAAACGGCGTATTGACGGCATAAAACACAGCCGCAAGAATTGCATATAAAATCGGGATACACCTTTTGCTCATTCCATCAATTTCCTTCCGGATCCGGCGGCTCCGGCCAGCAATCTAAACAGCAGAGAGAGGCAGCCGCAACCCTTACAACAGAATTAGGGGTAGAGGATGGTTACTCGAAATCATCCGGTTCATCCCCGGCGGCCAGTTCGTCAAACTCCGCGTCGTCCAGAAGTTCGTCAAATGCGTCCGCCGCCAGTTCGTATTCGTCGTCATCCACGATGTTGTCCAGATCAGGCTGCCCGTCCGTTTCCATATAGCGATACAGATAAACCTCTCCCGTGTCCGCATCCTCGCCTTCTGTCGGGAGCAGAGCGATATAATCTCTTCCGCCCGCCTCGAAAACCGTCAGCACCAGGCACTCCAGCTCCGTATCATCGTCCAGCGTAAGCGTCACGGTCATCTCATCATTTTCTTCACGCTTCTTAGTCATATGCAATCCCTCCTTGCCGCCCATG
>CAYYHX010000142.1:0-1870 GCA_964471835.1 uncultured Hungatella sp. | reverse complement strand
AATACTCCTCCACGAATCTGGACATTTCCTGCTTCTTACCGTAGCGCTCCTTCGCCCAGCAGACGTGGAGCCGGTCCTTCGCGCGGGTCATGGCCACATAGAACATCCGCCGCTCCTCCTCCATATCCACATCCAGCACCGCCTTCTTGTGGGGCGTGACGCCCTCATTGGCGTCCAGAATATAGACAATGGGAAATTCCAGACCCTTGGAGCCGTGCATGGTCATCAGCGCCACGCCCTCGCGAGCGGCCTGCCGGGCTTTCGCCTGCTCTTCCAAGCGCTTCTTATAATCTTCCATATGCCCGAACCATTCCTCCATCGTCTTATAGCCCGCCGCGCTTTCCTGCAGCTGCTCCAGAGTCTCCATAAGCTCCTCGGGCTTCAGGCCGTGGGAAAGCGCGTATTCCTTTATAAAGCCGTCAAAGCCGACGGCCCTGCGGATGTAACTGACCGCGGCGAGCGGCGGCATGGACCGCAGCATCCTGAGATCATAGCGAAGCTGTTCGACGCGCTCCACCATCCATCGTTTATCCTGATAGAACGATTCCACCCGGTCCCAGGACACGACCGCATCCTCCAGCGCGTCACGGCTGATATAGCGGTTCGGACGGTTGATGATGGAAAGAACGGTTCCACGGCTGAGGTCCCCGCGGGCTATATGAATGTAGGCCAGCACATTTTTCGAGATCCAGTGTTCGTAAAGATTCGGCAGGCTGTCCTTCATCGTAAATGGAATGTTATACTCCATCAGCCGCTCGACCATCAGACGCGGATCGATATTGGTCCGGTACAGGATCGCGATATCCTCCGGCCTGTACCCGGCCTGCGCATAGGACTGGATCTCGCCGGCGATGCACAGGGTCTCCTTCCGCGCGTCCGCAAACGAACGGGTCACGACTGGGCGTCCGTGGCCGCGGGCAGCCGTGAGTTCCTTCTCGTAACGCTTCCGGTTATAACGGATCAGCCGCGAGGCGGCTTCTACGATCTCCGTCGTGGAACGGTAATTGACGCCCAGAAGCACGGTTTTCGCCTCCGGGTAATCCCCGGGAAAGCCCAGCATGATCTCCGGCTTTGAGCCGCGGAAACGGTAAACCGACTGGTCGTCGTCGCCGACGATGAAAAGGTTGTCTTCCGGTTTCGCCAGCATCCGCACGATCTCGTACTGAATCTTGTTGATGTCCTGGAACTCATCCACCAGAATATAGCGGAACTTTCTCTGCCATGCCTCCAGGATATCGGGCCGTTTCGTGAAAAGTTCGTGGCACATAACCAGCATATCGTCGAAATCAAGAAGCCCCGCCCGCCGCATCCGTTCCTGATAACCGGTATAGATCTGTTTGAACATCTCTTCGGAACAGTTCCGGGAATAATAATGGTCGAGGTCTACCATCTCGCTTTTGACGAAACTGATCTCCCCAAGCAGCGCGGAGATGAAATCGTGCTCGTCCTCGACCTCCAGCTTCAACTTCTCCACGATCTCCCTGACAAAGAGTACCTGCTGCTCCCCGCGGACGATGCTGGACGCCTGGTAGCGGTAGGCGTATTTGAGGATGGTGAAGAAAATGGAATGGAACGTGCCGAAGCTGACGCGGGAAGCGGCATGGGCAGCCGTCTGTTCCGTATTCTCCTCCATCAACTTTCCGAACCGTTCCTGCATCTCCCGGGCCGCCGCCCGCGTGAACGTGATCACCAGGACAGACGAAGGATCCACACCGCATTTCTCCACCAGATGTTTCACCCGATGGGTGATCACCGTAGTCTTGCCGGAACCCGGTCCAGCCAGCACCATCATCGGCCCGTCCTTATGCTCAATCGCCTCTTTCTGAGACGGATGGAACTCCCTCACCCCAGCTTCCTCCGAATCTGTCCA
>CAYYHX010000141.1:0-4963 GCA_964471835.1 uncultured Hungatella sp. | reverse complement strand
GCACCGAGACCGTCCAGCTCTACATGCAGGACGTGACCGCCAGCATCGTCCGCCCTGTCAAGGAGCTGAAAGGTTTTGCCAAGGTCCGCTTAAAGCCCGGCAAAACGGAGCGCGTAGTGCTGACGCTCGCCAAGTCCGAGATGGGCTTCTACAACGACGCGGGCGAATACCTTCTGGAACCCGGCCTGTTCCGCATCTATGCCGGCGGGAATTCCCGCGACTGCCTGGCCGCCGAGGCGGAGATCACGTTTTGACCGACTGTTACCGGTTTTACAGAAAGGAGAATCCCCCATGCCCCTCATCCCTGAGATCCGCCTCGACGGCGGCATCCCCACCCTCTACGTCCACGGCAGGCCCTTCTTCGCCCTGGGCGGCGAGCTTCATAACTCCAGCGCCAGTTCCCTGGACTACATGGAAACGAATATCTGGCCGAATTTGACGGATCTGAACATGAACACCGTCATCCTGCCCCTCTACTGGGAATGTGTGGAACCCGAGGAAGGACAGTTTGACTTTACGCTCATGGACGGCCTGATCGCTCAGGCCCGGGAACATGGTATGCACCTGGTATTCCTGTGGTTCGGCCTCTGGAAGAACGCCGAATCCATGTATGTCCCCGGCTGGATGAAAAAGGACAGCAAGAATTATTTCCGTGTCCGGAAAGTAAACGGCGAACCCATCAACACCATCTCGCCCCTCTGTGAAGCCGCGGTGGAGAAAGATGCCAGCGCATTCTCCGTCGTCATGACGCACCTTCGCGATACCGATTCCGAACAGTCCACCGTCATCTTCATGCAGGTGGAGAATGAGATCGGGCTTCTCGGAACCGACCGTGACTACTGCGACGAGGCCAACGAGCTGTTCACGGAAGCCGTTCCCGAAGCGCTGTCCAGAGCACTGAACGTCTCCGGCACCTGGCGCGAGGCG
Source organism: uncultured Hungatella sp. (assembly GCA_964471835.1). GTDB lineage: Bacteria > Bacillota > Clostridia > Lachnospirales > Lachnospiraceae > UBA3402. The sequence continues at coordinate 4,036 of CAYYHX010000141.1, read as the reverse complement.
TTCGGGCAGGACGCCGAGGAATCCTTCATGGCCTGGCATTTTGCCAGTGCAGTTGAAAAAATCACCTCCGCCGGACGCGGGCAGTACCCCATTCCCTGCTACGCCAACTGCTGGCTCCGCCAGTACCCGTGGTACCCTGGCTCCTATCCCTCCGGCGGACCCGTAAAGACCATGCACCCCATCTGGAAAGCCGCGGCGCCGTCGCTGTTCACCCTGGCGCCCGACATCTATGTTTCCTATGTGGCGCAGATTCTGGACGAGTACGCCTGCGAGGGCAACCCGCTGGTGGTTCCGGAGGTGCGCAAAGACGCGGTAACTGCCTCCTATTGCCTCTACGCGTTCGGACAGCACAACGCCATCTGCTACTCCCCCTTCGGGATCGAGGAGCTGGCCCTGCCGCCTGAGACGGTCGATCAGCCGCCGATGGACGTGATGATCGCGCTGAACATCGATCCCTCCGCCTTTGACATCGCGGGCAGTGCCGGCCATCTGCGCCGCACCTACGGCATCATCCGGGAAATGGAACCGCTCTATCTCCAATACCGCGGAACCGGGCACCTGAAAACGTGGCTGCGCAAATCCGAGATCGACTTCGGCGCGTTCCTCAGCTTTGAGAAATACGATCTCAGCATCGCGTATGACCCCAGAATCTCCGGAAAACCCTTGCCCGTGGGCCTCATCTACGAACTCTCTCCCGACCGGTTCCTGATCATCGGTATGCGGAGCGGTCTCACCTTCCGCGTCAGGCCTGGCGAGAACCTGCGGGCGGAGATCCTGCGGCTTGAGGAAGGCGACATCCGGGGCGGCGAGTGGGTTCCCGGCCGTATCCTCAACGGGGACGAGAAAATGAGCATCCGCCTGGGCGAAGAACTGACCTGCCTCTCGGTAGAGCTGTTCAAATATTGAGCCGCGGCGAAGCCGGGTGAAAATATTTTCCCATTTTCCCGGATGCGCGCTTGCAATATCCGCATGAATGTCATAAAATAGATGCGGCATGAAATGCGTGCGCAGCGGGCGGCATGGACGGCCCGGAAGCGATAAACTATGCGAAGGAGTGCAAGAGCGATGGAAAAGAAAGATATAAACTGGGGCGAGATCGGATTTGCCTATCATGTAACCGATATGCGGTATGTTTCCAATTATAAGGACGGGGCCTGGGACGGAGGAACCATGACAGCCGACGCAACCGTTGTGCTGAATGAATGCGCGGGCATCCTGCAGTACTGCCAGGAAGTCTTCGAGGGCTTGAAGGCTTACACCACCGTGAACGGGGGCATCGTCACCTTCCGCCCCGACATGAACGCGGAGCGCATGGAGAATTCCGCGAAGCGGATGGAGATGCCGCCCTTCCCGAAAGAGCGTTTTCTGGACGCCGTCGAGCAGGTCGTGAAGGCCAACGCGGCCTGGGTGCCGCCCTACGGCAGCGGCGCTTCACTCTACATCCGTCCCTATATGTTCGCCTCCTCTCCCGTCATCGGCGTCAAGCCGGCGGACGAGTACCAGTTCCGTATCTTCTGCACTCCGGTCGGCCCGTATTTTAAGGGCGGCGCGAAGCCGATCCAGCTGTGCGTCAGCGATTTCGACCGCGCGGCTCCCCACGGAACCGGCCACATCAAGGCGGGACTCAACTACGCGATGAGCCTGCACGCCTGTGTCCAGGCCCACGCGCAGGGTTTCGACGAGAATCTGTTCCTCGATCCCGGCACAAGAACCTACGTCGAGGAAACCGGCGGCGCTAACTTCCTCTTCGTCACGAAAGACAATGAGATCGTGACGCCCAAGTCCGACTCGATCCTGCCCTCCATCACAAGGCGCTCGATGGTTTATGTGGCCGAACATTATCTGGGCCTTAAGGTCACGCAGCGCCCGGTCCGCTTAGACGAACTGGATAACTTCGCGGAATGCGGCCTCTGCGGCACCGCGGCCGTCATCTCCCCGGTCGGCAGGATCGTCGATCACGGCAGGGAGATCTGCTTCCCCAGCGGCATGGAGCAGATGGGGCCGGTCATCCAGAAACTCTACGACACGCTGACCGGCATCCAGCTCGGAACCGTGGAAGCGCCGGAAGGATGGATTCATAAGATCTGCTGACGGGGGGCATTCGTGTGTTAAGTGCGAATGCTACAGCGCAGAAGCATCCCGCCGGACCGCGCGGAATGAGGACTGGTGAAATGCGGACTGGCGGAATGCCGGATTGCTGTGCGGAGATATGGTTTTCTGTAGGCTGCACGGAGAATGCGGCGTTGAGAACCTTCCGTAGGCGGGCGGCTTCATCTGCATACGAACAGAAACAAGGCGAATAGAATCAGAATAGAATCAGGTTAAACAGGGGCGGCATGATTGCAATCATGCCGCCCTGTCTGCCGTCTGAACTGTTACATTCTATCCCTATCCATGGCCGCACATTTCATCTCCTGCGGCCCGCGCCAGCGTCGGCGCGATGAGGCAGTCCCACGACGAAACCGCCGGTCTGCCCAGGCGGAAAATGAAATATGAAGCAAACATTTCGCCTCTTTATTTCAAGTTTGATTGATTTCTTGAAATAAATGAAGTATGATTGAAGCACCTATTTCAAGATTAATTGATTTCTTGAAATAAGCGAAGTATGATAGAAGCATCCTATTTCAAGTTCCCGGAAAGGAGCCAAGCCTTATGAACAACCGCGCGGGCCATTATAAATCAAATTTGTCGGGAGAAATGGCATACAAGTCTTTCGTGCCAAACCCCCTGCCTCCGGTTCCTCCTGTTGAGCTGACAGAAGATATTGTGAACTTACTCATAAAAGCAAATTCCCGTCTTTCCGTTCTGGAAAGCATCGCCGCCCGCATCCCCAATGTCGGGTTGTTTGTCTCTATGTATGTGCGCAAGGAGGCTTTGATGTCCTCACAGATTGAAGGTACACAGGCGACCCTGGAAGATATCCTCGATCCAATGCTGGATGCCAACGCAAACCGTAATGTTGCGGATGTCGTAAATTATATCAAGGCGACCGAGTTTGCGATCCAACGTTTGCAGACGCTTCCATTATGTAACCGCCTGATCCGGGAAACCCATGCGGTTCTGATGGAAGGCGTACGGGGACAGGAAAAAAGTCCCGGTGAGTTCCGATATTCACAGAACTGGATCGGCGGACAGGGCAGCACTCTCAGAAACGCCCGGTACATCCCTCCGTCTCCCGATGATATGCTGGATGCGATGTCCGACCTCGAAAAATACATGAACGCCGATGATGAGCTTGATGTCTTAATCCGGGCAGCATTGATCCATTATCAGTTTGAAACCATTCATCCCTTCCTTGACGGGAATGGACGTATCGGCCGCTTGCTGATTACACTGTTTTTGATGGAGAAAAAAGTCCTCACCACTCCGGCCCTCTATATTTCCTATTTTCTTAAGAAGAATCGTGTGGAATACTATGACCGCATGACCGAGGTGAGAACAAAAGGAAATTACGAACAGTGGATCCTGTTCTTCCTGCAGGCTGTCCTGGAATCCGCCGAAGATGCAGTTGCGACAATTGATGAGCTGCTCGTTCTTCACGATACAAATACAGCCGTAATTTTCAAAATGGGAAATGCGGTAAAAAGCACAATGCTCGTTTTTAATTACCTGGAATCCAATCCGATTATCGAGATCCGAAAAACAGCCGATGCCCTGGGCATTGCCTTCAATACCGTATCCGGCGCAGTCAATCGCCTGGTTGGTGCCGGTATTCTGGTACCGGCATCCGGCGCCGGCAGAAACCGTACCTTTGCGTATAAAACGTATCTGGATATTCTGCGTAAAGGGACCTGATAAAACAAAAGCCGGAGAAACATTTTCGCTCATACTCCGGCAGCATTACCGCTCAGAACAGTTCGGCCAAATGGAAGATCCCGTTTTCGACACTTGCGGAGCCGGTAGGAGCCGGAATTCCTTGTAAAATAAAGGAATTCCCGGCTCTTATCAATGGACACGAATGTTGTATGTAAATCTCACTTTAAAATATAGCTCATAACAATCAAATTCCGCTTAGTATAGAATTGATGGACATACC
>CAYYHX010000140.1:0-4978 GCA_964471835.1 uncultured Hungatella sp. | reverse complement strand
CCGCTCTCATCCCTTCACCGCGCCTACCATGACGCCCTTGACAAAATATTTCTGCAGGAACGGGTAGATGCAGATGATCGGGATCGTGACAAACATGATCGCCGCAGCCTGCAGCACTTCGGGGGTGCTGGTGACGGCCGCCGCCTCGGAAAGCGTCGCCGTCTGCGCCTCGGACGCGGAGGCGACCATCTGGTACAGCTTATACTGAACCATCTTCAGCGCGTCGGTACGGATGTAGTAAATATTGTCCGCGTAGGAGTTCCAGCGGCCGACCGCATAGAACAGGGACAGCGTCGCCATGATCGGCTTCGACAGCGGGATCACGATCTTCGTGAGGATCTGGAAATTGGACGCGCCGTCCAGGAAGGCCGATTCCTCCAGGCTGTCGGGGATGCTGGTGATGAAATAATTCTTCATGATCATCATGTTGTACGGCGAATAGATCAGCGGCAGGATCAGCACCCACATGTTGTCGATCAGATGCAGGTTGTTGAACAGCAGGTAGGTGGGGATCAGGCTCGCCCCGAAGTACATCGGCACCATCAGGATGAACGTGAAGAATCCTCTGCCCTTCAGCCGTTTCCTGGAAAGCGGGTAGGCCGCGCAGATGCAGGCGATCATGCCCAGCAAGGTAAACAGCAGCGTCACGAACACACTGTACAGGAACGACCGCACCAGGGAGCCGTCCTTGAAAATGGATACATACGCGTCAAAATTGATATCCTTCGGCCAGAAAGAGACGGATTTGGCCATCACCGCGGCATTGCCGGAGATCGACTTGGCCGCCAGATGCACGAACGGAAGGATACAGGTCAGGCACAGGAGCGTGATGAAAATCATCATCAGCGCGTCGCTGATGCGGAACTTGCTGACCGCGCGGCTGCCGTCGGAATCCGTCTGGGCGTCGCGGGCGATTTCTTCTTTTTTCCTTGCCATCTTCTCCACCTCCTTACAGCAATCCGTCTTCGCCAAGTTTCTTGGCGAACCGGTCGGCCAGAAGCACCAGGATCAGGCCCACCAGAGACTGGAACACGCCAACGACCGTCGCCATGCTGTATTTGCCCCCGGAAAGACCTTTTTCATAAATGTAAACCGCCAGCTGGTACTGGAAATCACGGACATTGGAGTTGCCGAACACGCTCAGGCGCTCGTAGTTGCTTCCCATGATGCGTCCGAGGTTCATGATCAGCATGGTCACGACCGTACCGCGGATGCTGGGAAGGGTGATGTGCAGGATCCGCTGCCAGCGGTTGGCGCCGTCGATCATGGCGGCCTCATACAGATCGCCGCTGACGCTGGTGATGGCGGCCAGGTAGATGATCGTCCCCCAGCCCATTCCCTGCCATACGCCGATCAGCAGATAGGTGACGGCCCAGTGCCATTTCTCCGTCAGGAAGGGGATTCCCTCCTTGATCAGACCCAGGTTCATCAGGATGACATTAACCAGTCCGGTGCTGGGCCGGAACATGGTATAGGCGACGCTTCCGATGATCGCCCAGGAGAGGAAATGCGGCAGGTACAGGATTGTCTGCGATACCCGCTTAAACAACACGTAGCGGAGCTCATTGAGCATCAGCGCCAGGATAATGGGCATCGGGAACCCGAGGAACAGGTCAAGGATGTTAAACACCAGAGAACTGGCCAGCGCCCTGTGGAAATCCTTGTCCTTAAATACCTTGACAAATGTCTCAAACCCGACCCATTCGCTGCCTGCGAACCCTTTGGCCGGCTTGTAATCCATGAACATCATCCGCATACCCGGATAAGCCGCGTAGTTGAAGACCACGACCAGAACCACCGGCACGACCAGCAGCAGATAGAGCTGCCAGTCCCGCTTAAGCGCCGCGCTCCATGACGTTTTCGTCTTCAGCTGCGGCGCGGCAGCACTGTCTTTTTTCGCCATATCAGCATACCTCCTGTCTCTTATTTTCCTGATTCCCTTTCAGGTTCCTGTAAGTTATTATCGTTATTTTCGCACATACCCGTTTCCATTTCTAATCAGTAACTGGTAGAAACTGTGCAGAAACGAACATTTATCGGCTGCGGAGGCATTTTTTTCGTCATATAGCATGAATCCGATTCGAGAAATTGGTTGAAAAATGTATATTTTTATTGTAAAATACAGGAAAGAAAAGGAGAAAACCCGATATGGCTAAAAACAAATCTGTCGTGACCGAATACCGGAACTATTATCTGCCGCCGTCCTTTCCGGTACTCCTGCTGAGCGGCGACCACTGGCGGATCTCGGACGTGATCAGCCCGCGGCTCCATTTCCATAACTGCCTGGAGATCGGGATCTGCCACGCGGACAACGGGTTCATGACGTTCTACGGCCATCATGTGCCGTTCCGCGAAGGCGACGTCACCGTCGTTCCCCGCAACGTCCCCCATACCACCTACTCGGCGAAAGGCAAGGCCAGCCTGTGGTCCTACCTGTTCCTGGATCCGAAGAATCTGTTCCAGGAGCTGCTCCCGGCCACCTGGCGCAATTACGACCTGTTAAGCTATGATTTCCACAGTTTCAAATACATTCTGAACCGCGAGACGTATCCCCGGATCTACCAGCTTGTAACCATGATCATCGACGAGATAAACGCGCAGCGGCCGGGCTACCAGCTCGTGGCGCGCGGCCTCCTCTTTTCGCTGTATGTGGAGATTTACCGGATCGAAAGCGAGGAAACGCAGGACTCCTTTGGCTCCAATGGAGCAGCCCCCCCGCATCCGGCGGGGATCATGCCCGCGCTGGACTACATCGAGAACAACTACATGCAGCAGTTTTCCATCAGCGACCTCGCGGAGATGTGCCACTGGAGCCCGACGCATTTCAGACGGATCTTCCATGAGATGATGGGGATCGCTCCCCTCGATTACCTGAACAAGACGCGGGTCATGAAGTCCTGCGAGCTTCTCTGCAGCTCGTCCCGGTCGATCCTGGAGATCTCCGGGATGGTCGGCTTCCAGTCCGTATCCAGCTACAACCGGCATTTCATGGAGATCATGCGGGTATCCCCGAGGGAGTACCGCAGGCAGTCGGCCCGGGAGAATGAGTTCGCCGAGAATCTGTCGGTCCTGCAGTATTCGGGGTGGATGTATCCGGAGTGAGAAGCGGACGGCGCAGGTGCGGCAAAAATGATGCCAATGTTAAGATCTGAAAAGGTATAGAGAATGAAGGACATGGAAAGGACAGCCGACATGAATATCAGAAAGTTGATCGGTGAAGCGACGGAATATGAAAAGAAGGAAAAGCTGGAGGAGAAAGAACCGCGCAGCTGGCTAAAAAGTGTCAGCGCATTTGCGAACGGAATAGGCGGCGTGCTGATATTCGGCATCGCAGACAAGACCGATGAGATTGTCGGCCTGGAGGAACCGGAAAATACGGCGGAGAAGATCAGCCGTTTTCTGCGCGATCGGATGGATCCGATTCCGCCATTTGTCCTTCGCTTTCAGACAGAAGAGGACAAACATATCATTATCCTGGACGTGAGGCCCGGGAATGAGACTCCCTATTACTACATAGGGCGAAATGAGCGCACGGCATACCAGCGCGTGGGCAATGAAAGTGTTGTCTGCAATGCCGTAAAATTGAGAGAACTCGCCCTGAAAGGATCGGGAAGATCGTTTGACAGCCTGCCTTCCGGCTATGATTTTTCCAAGATGGCTTTTACAAAGCTGATTTCTACTTATTATCAGCGGACAAAGAAGGACTTTCAGGAGAGCGATTATCTGTCTTTTGGACTTGTGGACGGCAATGGCGCACTGACGAATGCAGGGGCGCTTCTTGCCGACAATTGTCCGATTTATCAGTCGAGATTGTTTTGCACCAGATGGAACGGGCTAAACAAATCCTCCGGTCTGCAGGACGCGCTTGACGATGCGGAATATACGGGCAGTCTGGTTTCACTTTTGCAGGAGGGCGAGGCTTTTGTAAAACGAAATTCCCGCAAGGGCTGGTTCAAGGCGCCCGACCGCAGGATTGAATTGCCGGATTATCCGGAGCGCTCTGTGACAGAGGGCATTGTCAATGCACTGATTCATCGGGATTATACGGAATATGGCAGCGAAGTGCATATTGATATCTATGATGACAGGCTGGAAATTTATTCTCCCGGCGGGATGTTTGACGGCGTTAATGTTCAGGATCGAGATATTCTGTCGGTTCCGTCACGAAGAAGGAATCCCATCATCGCTGATGTATTTTCCAGGCTGGATTACATGGAGCGGCGGGGCAGCGGTTTTAAGAAAATCATTGATGATTATCGGATACAGTACCGTTATACGGAGGAAATGACGCCGGTATTTCTGTCGGAGCACGATGCCTTCTTCCTGACATTGAAAAATCTGAATTATCTCCTTTCAAAAGAAGGCGATGAAAAAAGTGCGGAAAAAAAGTGCGAGAAAAAAGTGCGAGAAAAAAGTGCAGAAAAAAAGATCACAAAAAGGACACAGGAGCAATATGAAAGTATCCTGTCGGCGATGCGCCCGGACATCTGGTATAAAGCGGCCGATTTTACAGGAGTGCTCCCTGTCGGTGAGCGGCGGATCAATGTGCTTTTGTCAGAACTTGTAGATCTCGGAAAAATTGAACGCAGCGGTTCGACCAAGGGGAGAAGATACCGCATCGGAGATTCGTAACCGGAGGGTTGTTATTCTGCCGGCGCTTCGCAAAGCGCTGATCATCTATCCGATGAACGAACCGGCGGCAGATCAGGCCAGGCGCATCGTGCAGTTGATCCGCAACAGTCCGATCTGAACGCCCAACAGACAAAGCAGTATCTTCCTGTTGTCAACTGCAGGGACTGTGGATCTGCCGTCTGGCCATTCATCCCAAGTGAACGCGGCAATGCGACAATGGGCAGCCTTGAGATCTTCTCTTAATTCCCCTTCTATTGTATAAGATCCGCAAACGCCGTTTCATACGGCTCCAGCCGGAACACGCGGGTTCCGGACTCCGTTTCCACCGCCGCCGTCTGGGGCTCTC
>CAYYHX010000139.1:0-4979 GCA_964471835.1 uncultured Hungatella sp. | reverse complement strand
CCGTAACCCCGCCGGCGGCCGAATACATCCGCACCGGCAGACGCGGCCGGCCGCGCAAAGTGATTCCCATCGGCACGAATTTTGTTACCGAAACGGACCGTTACCTGTTCGGACAGGGTACGCATTACAACATTTATGAGAAATTAGGCGCGCACCCGAAGAACTACAACGGTCAGGACGGGATGTATTTCGCGGTCTGGGCGCCCCATGCGGCCGGCGTTTCCCTGGTGGGCGACTTCAACGGCTGGAACCCGGAAGCCAATCCGATGACCGTGCTCGGCACTTCCGGCATCTATGAGATCTTCATGCCGGGACTGGGTCTGGGGGAACTCTACAAGTACGCGGTTACCACGAAGGCCGGAGCGATTCTGTTCAAGGCGGATCCGTTCGCATTCGAGGCGGAATACCGTCCCGGCACGGCCTCGGTGACAGCCGATATCAGCGGCTTCAAATGGAACGATTCCAAATGGATGGAGGAGCGCAGGAATACCGATATTCTGAAGGCCCCCTTGTTCATCTATGAGGTTCACCTCGGCTCCTGGCGCAAGAAGCAGCGCCCGGAGAAGGACGGCTTCTATACTTATATAGAAGCGGCTCATGAGCTGGCGGACTATGTCAAACAGATGGGCTACACCCATGTAGAGCTGATGGGGATCGCCGAACATCCCTTTGATGGTTCCTGGGGCTACCAGGTGACCGGTTACTATGCCCCCACTTCCCGCTATGGCACAGCAAAGGACTTCATGTATTTCGTCAACTATCTGCACCGGAAGGGCATCGGCGTCATCCTCGACTGGGTGCCGGCGCATTTCCCCAGAGACGCCCACGGACTGGCCGACTTCGACGGCGAACCGCTCTACGAGTACGCCGATACCCGCAAGGGCGAGCATCCTGACTGGGGGACGAAGGTTTTCGACTACTCCAAGAACGAGGTAAAGAATTTCCTGATCGCCAACGCCCTCTACTGGATCGAGCAGTACCACATCGACGGCCTGCGGGTAGACGCCGTGGCTTCGATGCTGTACCTGGACTACGGCCGCTCCGCCGGCAACTGGGTCCCCAATATCTATGGCGGCAACGAGAACCTGGAAGCTATCGAGTTCTTCAAGCACATCAACAGCGTGATCGCCGGAAGGAAGGACGGCACGATGATCATCGCCGAGGAATCGACGGCCTGGCCGAAGATCACCAAAAGCCCCGAAGAAGGCGGGCTGGGCTTCCGGTTCAAGTGGAACATGGGCTGGATGCATGATTTTCTGGAGTATATGAAGCTGGACCCGTATTTCCGCAAATACAACCACAACAAGATGACCTTTGCGATGACCTACTCCACCAGCGAGAATTTCATCCTGGTGCTGTCCCATGACGAAGTGGTGCATTTGAAATGTTCCATGATCAGCAAGATGCCGGGAATCTACGAGGATAAATTCGCCAACCTGAAGGTCGGCTATACGTTCATGATCGGCCATCCGGGCAAGAAACTGCTGTTCATGGGCCAGGACTTCGCCCAGTGGCACGAGTGGGACGAGAGCGTGTCCCTCGACTGGCACCTGGCTGACGAACCGCTGCATAAGGATGTGCAGAAATATTTCAGCGATCTGCTGCACATTTACCGGCAGTACCCGGCCCTGTACTCGCTGGACTACGACTGGAACGGCTTTGCCTGGGTCAACGCCGACGACGCGGACCGCAGCATCTTCAGCTTCATCCGCTATGATGAGACAAAGAAGAAAAGCCTGCTGTTCATCTGCAACTTCACGCCCGTGGCCCGCGACGACTACCGGGTGGGCGTGCCAGGGAGCGGCAATTACACGCTGATCCTCGACCAGACCCACGGCGCCTATCTGCGTGGCGAAGAAAAGAAAGTCTTTCACGCGAAAAAGGGAGAATGTGACGGCCAGCCATACTCCTTCTCCTACCCGCTGCCCGCGTACGGAACCGCGATTTTCCGCTTCTGAGAGTTTGAAATGAATCAAGAAAGCGAGGCACTCTCCATGCAGACCATTCTGGTATGTGACGATGATAAACAGATCGTCGAAGCCATCGACATCTATCTGACCGGCGAGGGGTTCCGGGTGATCAAAGCCTACGACGGCTACGAGGCCCTGGAGCTTCTGGAGAACAATCAGGTGGATCTGATGGTCGTGGACGTGATGATGCCCGGTCTCGACGGCATCCGCACGACACTCAAGGTCCGTGAGACCAGCAGCATCCCGATCCTCATCCTCTCCGCCAAGTCCGAGGACAATGACAAAATCCTGGGGCTCAATATCGGCGCGGACGATTACATTTCCAAACCCTTCAACCCGCTGGAGCTGGTGGCGCGCGTCAAGTCACACCTGCGCCGCTATACTCAGCTGGGCAATATGACCACGCCGACTAATGAGAACGTCTACAAATGCGGCGGCCTGCAGATCAACGACGACAACAAGGAAGTCCTGGTGGACGGCGAGCTGATCCGCTTAACTCCCATCGAGTATAACATCCTCCTCCTGCTGGTGAAGAACGCCGGAAAGGTATTCTCCATCGATGAGATCTACGAACAGATCTGGAACGAGGAAGCCATCGGCGCCGACAACACGGTTGCCGTCCACATCCGCCACATCCGTGAGAAGATCGAGATCAACCCGCGGGAGCCCCGTTACCTGAAGGTGGTATGGGGCGTCGGCTATAAGATTGAAAAACAGTAGGAGACACCTATGAAACGCAGGCACATTCCCATCGCGATCCGGAGACAGACGGCGGTTATCCTCCACCTTCTGTTCCTCGCCTTATGTTTCGCCGGTATTACGTTCATCGTGAATAACCCGAACTACGGGCGGGGACTGAACTGGCTGCAGGAAGAGGATTACGAGGACACGTATGCATTTTCCCAGCAGCTTGAAAAGGACGTGGACAATATCTTCCGGTACGTTCGCTACAAGGATCTGCTGGAACTGTACGGGGAAGTGGATCTGGATGCGGAAATGTTCTGCGTCACCTACAATTCCGGCAACACGAAAATCTACACGCTGGGCGAGGCCGTCAGCTACGCGCGGCGGCTCGGTTACTATCTGAGCGATGATTTTCAGGTTACGGGCGGCCCCGATGTTCATGAATGGGAATCCCAGCAAGGTCCCTCGCTGCCTTTCCTGGAGTGGAAGACGTATGGCCCGGAAGTTTCCTACCAGAATCCGGGCGACGGTTTTATCTCCGTCGAAGAACTGTCTGTCCAGGTCATGACCATGCTGGGCGATTATTACCAGGTGCGTTCCAACTACATCGACAACCCGTCCAATCTTTATTTCCGCGTATCCTATATGGATGACATCGGGCAGGAACTTATCTATACCAACGCGGGCGACCGGAGCAACGACCAGCTTCGGGAACTGGGGCGCTACCTTTATATGTCCGGCAGCTCCCTCTTCGTGGACAGCAATCTGCGGCATGTTCCGGAAAATGTCATTTCCCTTCTCTCGACAAACAACCGTTACGGCAATCCGGATTACTATATCCTGCTTGCCGTGGACGCCGAGTTCCCCAATCCGGACCCATACGCCGCCGAACAGGACAACTATATCCGCACACGGACGAAATACGTCGGCGGGGCGGTCATGTTCCTTCTGGGCGCGCTGGGCCTCCTGATTACCCTGGCCTGCATGGTATCTCTAACCGGCCATACGGACGGGGACAGGGAGGAGATCGTTCTTCATTACTATGACCATCTCCCCATAGAATGTCTGATTGCCGTCTGCCTCGGAACCCTCTGGCTGGCGTATCTGGCGACGGACAGCATCATCCCGCGCGCCATACGCCTGGTCGTCAGCGAACCGCACCGGGAATACACGCGGAAAATGATCCGCTATATCCTGATTTATCTGATCCTCCTGTTCACCGCGTTAAGCGTGCTCCGCGGCTATAAAGCGCGCACGCTGTGGACCGGCAGCCTTCTCTGCCGGAGCCTCAGCCGTATCCTGCCGGCGTTTGACGGACTTTCGCTCCCCCTGCGCTTCACGGCAGGGTTTCTCGGATATTTGCTGGCGGACGCCGGTCTGCTTGGCGGATTTTATTTCCTGTACGTCCAGCGGGAATCGCTGGCCATTCCGTACCTGTATCTGATCCCCGTGGCGGTTCTGGCGGCCCTGCAGGTATGGGTCTACCTGCTGCTCCTCCGGAGCCGTGCGGAAACCCAGAAAATATCTGACGGTATCTTGAAAATGTCGTCGGGGGACACCGGCTGCAAGATCGATTCGGAGGGCTTTTCCGAACCGGCGAAACAGGTAAGCCAGGCGCTGAACACACTGAGCGACGGCCTGGAAGCGGCGCTGTCTGAGCAGGTCAAAAGCGAGCGCCTGAAGGCGGATCTGATCACCAATGTATCCCATGACATCAAGACGCCCCTTACGTCTATCATCAACTATGTCGATCTGCTGAAAAGGGAACATATCAACGACCCGAAGATTCAGGGATACCTGGATGTTCTGGACCAGAAATCCCAGCGCCTTAAGACATTGACCGAGGATCTGGTAGAAGCGTCCAAGGCCAGTTCCGGCAACATCAAGCTGGAGATCTCAAAGATCGACCTGGTGGAACTGGTCCAGCAGTCCAACGGGGAATTCGAAGAACGCTTCGCCGCCCGGCACCTGGATCTGGTGTCCACCCTTCCGGACGGGGAAGTCATGATTTCCGCGGACGGACGAAGACTGTGGCGGGTCCTGGAGAATCTTTATAACAATGCGTTCAAATACGCGATGGAGAACAGCCGGATCTATGTGGATGTGGCAGAGAGGGACGGCTTCGCATATTTCACGATCAAGAATGTCTCGGCAAATCCCCTGAATATCAATGCGGACGAACTGACCGAGCGGTTCGTCCGCGGAGACGTGGCCCGGACGACCGAAGGCAGCGGCCTGGGGCTATCGATTGCCAAGAGCCTGACGCAACTCCAGGGCGGCAGCTTCGATATCTATATCGACGGCGACTTGTTTAAGGCACAGGTG
>CAYYHX010000138.1:1332-5000 GCA_964471835.1 uncultured Hungatella sp. | reverse complement strand
GTTTCCGTCTCCCCGCAGGGAATCCCCACATCTGTCTACGCTTCCTCGCAAGAGATACCAGCACCGCACCCGCCTCTCCTCAAGAGAACTCCGCACTCGACTGCATCTCCCCACAGGAAAACTCCGCACCCGCATCCATCTCCTCGCGGAAGCTCTCTGCACCCGTATCTATCTCCCCGCAGGAGATTTCCGTCTCCGTCTATATTGCCCCCTCAGGAGATCCCGGCCACCATCACGTCCCGAAGCGCCACCGCGAACGGCCCTTCATAAACCGCGGACCGGTAGCGGTCAGCCGAGAACGTCATATGCTCCTGCGTCTCCAGGATACTGCCGTTCAGCGAGCCGCCGGTCACGACCTTCACGCCCTCGCCGTCGTAGAGATATCCGAGCCGGATCTCTCCCCCGAAATGTCCCGACATGGAATTCATCTGGAAGTCGGAGAACAGCACCACGTGCAGGCAGGGCTGTTTCTTCATCTCTGAAAATGGGGTCGTTCCCGTGGGTACGCGGATGGCCCGGTAGTAGCCGGTGGGCTCGATTCCCAGGTAATAAGCCATGCGGGTGCCGCCGTGGATCGTCCGGATCACGCCGTTTTCCATCAGGAGCCGGTCCTTCAGCGGCAGGCCCTGGCTGTCGTAGGGCTCCGCCGCCTTCAGCTCAATCGTCAGCGCGTCGCCTTCTATCCGGCTGCCCTGCACCGCCTTTCCGGCCTCATAATCCGAATACTTCTGATAGACCATGCCGGCGCCCGCGCGGTCCATGTAGTAGCGCACCAGCGTGTTGACCTGGTCTCCGGAAAGGATCACCGTGTAACGTCCGGCAGGCGCCGCCTGCACGGCCTCCGCACGGTCGCGGGTCTGTTTCATGGCGTGTTCCACGTCCGCGCGCAGCGTATCCAGATCCGGTTCCCGCAGATGAAAGACATGGTGCGTCTCCACATCCTGCGGCGTTACGCACTGGATCACATATTCGCCGTTGGCGTTAAAAGATTCCCAGCTTACATCGACGCCGTTCGAGTTGACCACACGGGTCCATTTCCGCACGGCAAAGATTTCCACGGAATTGACAAATACGTCCTCCCGGACGTCCGCCCCGTAGATCGTCTCCGCGATTTTCTTTACATTTTCCTCCAGGGAACCATCCGCGAACCCGCTTGCCGACCGCACCGGCTCTTCCCTCGAACCGGCAGCCAGCGGATAGTACGGGTTCCGCACGAAGGACGCCGCGTGGTAGGCGGAGCTTAGCGTCTCCTTCAGTTCCTCCTCCCCCATCCCCGGATAGACCGCCACGGTCGAATCGCCGACCAGCCGTCTCCCGTCCTCTTCCGATATCCGGTAGACGCTGACTTTGTAATCGCACAGGGTCGTGCGGCGCTTTAAGTCCAGGTTCCTGCGGATGAAAAAGCATTCCGCGGACCAGGAACGGATCTCGGAAATGCTGTATGTATCGATACCAAGCGCACGGAGCGCGTCAATGATTTTCCCGATCATATTTGATTCCTCCTGACAGACTCTGACAGATCATCATCCGGCCATCACCCCAGCCGGACCCGCGCCTTGCAGTACGGCCCGCCGTCCGATACCTTGACCCACTCCTTGTAGCCTTTGCCGCAGAAGCCGGTGCCGGACAGCTTTGGTTCGGGAGACATCATGGAAATGGATTTCAGCAGGTCCGGCACATACCCGGTCATTACGATCGGCGAGAAGATCCTGCCGGTCAGTTTCCCGTCCCGGATCTCGCGGGCGATGCCGACCATGCACTGGATGCCCCAGTTCTTCGGATCTTCCATGCCGCTCTGCGGCTGGTCCAGCAGGAAGCCGTACCGGATCGACGCGATCATATCGTCCACACTGTCATGGCCGCCCTCGAACCAGGTATTGGTCATGCGGGTGTACGCCTTGCGCCGGTAGCTCTCCCGGCGGCCGTTGCCGGTCGGCTCCGTCCCCAGGGTGCGCGCGGACTGGTAGTCGCTGATGCCCGTTTTCAGGATGCCTTTGTCGATCACGACCGTATCATAGGCCATGGTTCCCTCGTCGTCGAAGAAATAACTTCCGGTCTGCTCGTATGCCGCCGCGCCGTCGTGCATCGTTACCATCGGGGACGCCACATAGTCCCCCAGACAGGACGCCGCCAAGGCGCGCTTCTTCACGAACATATCCATCTCCACACCGTGGCCGAACGCCTCATGCGCGATGATGCCGGTCACATCCGGGCTGCAGATGCAGTCGTATTCGCCGGCCTCCATCGGCAGGCTGTCCAGCAGTTCGATGGTCGTTCTGGCCGCCTCCTCGATGCCGGCGCCAAGCTGTTCAATGATCTCCATGCCGCCCAGCGCCGAAACAGACCGGAAACTGTTCTTGAGTTCCTGCCCCCTGGCGGCGACGGTTCCGGCCACGCCGGTCGTCCAGAGGATGTTCTGCTCCAGATCCTTCCCCGGCGAGAGGAACAGCTTGGACGTGCGGTTCCAGTTGACCTGAACGATACAGTCCAGAATCTGTCCGCTGCAGGCCAGGCCGCGGTCGCGAACCTCCTCCATCCGTTTGAGGATCACATCGTCGCCCATCTCTTCGGGGGCAATCCGGTATTCGGTGCTCCCTGTAAAATGAACGGGCTCCTCCTCGGGGGCAGCGTATTCATTTTCCAAAATCCCATCCGGCAGGACCTTCGCGGCCATCCCCGCCGTTTCCCGGATCTGCGCAAGGATGTCCGGGAGCAGTTCCTCCGTGACAGCGTTAAAGGAATGTTCCGACCAGGCCGTTCCGTCAAACACCTTCACCACGAAACCGCGGGCGGACTCCATGCCGTCGCAGTCGATGTCGGAAATGCTGCGGTTCACATGGTAGATCTTCTCGCGGCTGTCCTGCGCCAGAACAGACGCATAAGGGTACTCCTTCAGCAGTTCATCCAGAAGCCTCGCAAGGAGGGGGCGAACCGACCGGATATAAGGGCTGGGGCTGACTTTCATGAAAAACCTCCTAATTCGATTGCTGAATCGTTCGCTGATTCGCTCGCTGGTTCGTTCAATGATTCGTTCAATGAGTTACTGCACCGGTATGCATAAGAAGCTGCCTTCGGCGGACCCTCTCTGCACCGCGTCAGTATCTATCCTACCGCAGAAGCATGAAAATTGCAATGCGAATTCCCACGTGCAGAGATTTCTCCCAAATTGCAATTCGTATTACCGCGCGCACACCCGCAGACATTTCAAAATCGCAATTCAACGCATTATCACATGTAGAATTTCTGCTGCGGGAACGCGTCCGCAGGCGTTCAAAAGCCGTAACTCACATCCTTATGTATAGAAAGCCTTGCTATAAATCGCACCCACCCGCAAACATTCCAAAATTGCAATTCACCATATCCTCACACGTAGAAACTTTTGCTGCGAAAACGCGTCTGCAGGCACCACAAAAATCGCAGCTCTCATTCCCTTGCATGAGGAATCCGTCCTTACTTCGCCGCTGCCTCCCGCACCGTTGTCTCCCGCATCGTCTTCGAAGCAATTTCCTCCTTCAGCCCTTCGATAAATGCGTCCGTCTCCTTCTGTCCCTCATCGCCTGCGAAACGGCTGCGTACGGAGATCACGCCGTTCTCCGCTTCCTTCTGCCCGACAATGATCATATACGGGATCTTCTGCATCTGCGCCTCGCGGATCTTGTATCCGATCT
>CAYYHX010000138.1:0-1232 GCA_964471835.1 uncultured Hungatella sp. | reverse complement strand
ATGATCATATACGGGATCTTCTGCATCTGCGCCTCGCGGATCTTGTATCCGATCTTCTCGGAACGGCTGTCAAGTTCCACGCGGATGCCGGCGTCGTCAAACTTCTTCGCCACCGAAGCCGCGTACTCCTGAAATTTTTCGGAGATCGGCAGCACCTTCACCTGCACCGGCGCCAGCCAGGTCGGGAACGCGCCCGCGTAATGCTCGATCAGGATGCCGATGAAACGCTCGATGGAACCGAACACCACGCGATGGATCATGATCGGGCGGTGCTTCTGCCCGTCCGCGCCCTGGTATTCCAGCTCGAACCGCTGCGGCAGCTGGAAATCCAGCTGGATCGTGCCGCACTGCCAGGTTCTGCCGATGGCATCCACCAGATGGAAATCGATCTTCGGGCCGTAGAATGCACCGTCGCCCTCATTCACCACATAATCCAGGCCAAGCGCGTCGAGAGCCGAGCGCAGGCCGTCCGTCGCCATCTCCCAGTCCTCATCGCTTCCCATACTGTCCTCCGGCCTGGTGGACAGCTCCACATGGTATTTGAAGCCGAACAGGGAGTAGACATCGTCAATCAGACGGGCCACGCCCATGATCTCGTCCTTGATCTGCTCCGGGGTCATGAAAATGTGCGCGTCGTCCTGGGTGAAACAGCGGACGCGCATCAGGCCGTGCAGCTGCCCGGACTTCTCATGGCGGTGAACCAGGCCCAGTTCCCCCATCCGCATCGGCAGGTCACGGTAGGAACGGGGTTCGGATGCGTACACCAGCACGCCGCCCGGGCAGTTCATCGGCTTGATCGCGTAGTCCTGGCCGTCGATAACCGTCGTATACATATTGTCCTTATAGTGATCCCAGTGGCCGGATGTCTCCCAGAGGCTGCGGTTCAGGATGATCGGCGTGGAGATTTCCACATATCCTGCCTTCCTGTGAATCTCCCGCCAGTAATCCAGCAGGGTATTTTTCAGCACCATGCCCTTCGGCAGATAGAACGGGAACCCGGGGCCGGCGTCATGCAGCATGAACAGCCCCAGCTCGCGGCCCAGCTTGCGGTGGTCTCGCTTCTTCGCCTCCTCCAGCATCGTCAGGTAGGCGTCGAGTTCCTCCTTCTTGCTGAACGCGGTCGCGTAGATCCGGGTCAGCATCTTATTGTGCTCGTCGCCGCGCCAGTACGCGCCGGCGATGCTGGTCAGCTTGTAGGCTTTGCCGATGTCCTTCGTGTTCATCAGGTGCGG
>CAYYHX010000137.1:0-5040 GCA_964471835.1 uncultured Hungatella sp. | reverse complement strand
GCTGGTGATCCCGAACCGTGAGATCCGGGAGATCTATACGGATCAGATCATGACGCTGTTTCAAGAGGAGACGAAAAAGGACGGGGAATCCCTTGAGAGGCTGTGCGGCGCACTGGCGGCCGGTGACGCGGCGGGTGTGGAGAAGGCGTTCGGCGGCTACCTGCGGCGTGCGATCAGCATCCGCGACACATCGGTGCGGAAGACGCGCAAAGAGAATTTCTATCACGGCATCCTGATGGGGATTCTGGCGTACAAAGAGGACTGGATCGTGACCAGCAACCGGGAGACGGGAGACGGCTACGGGGACATTTTGGTAGAAGCTGTGGACGGCAACCTCGGAATCGTGATCGAGGTGAAATACGCCGAGGACGGCGATCTGGAGAAGGGGGTGCGGCAGGCACTGGCGCAGATCGAGACGAGGCGCTATGCCGAAGCTCTGTTGGATGACGGAGTGGAGAAGGTGCTGAAGTACGGGATCGCCTGCTACAAGAAGCGGTGCAGGGCTGCGCTGGCGGAAGAAGAAGGATGATGCAGTATATCTATCAAAAATTGAAAATTTATAAAGGAAAAGAACATTATGAAAGATTACAGTACCGTGGTGGGCTTCAATTACCAGCCCTCGTATGCATGGAATTCTTATGAGGCATGGCGCCAGTTCGATGCGGCTGTCATCGAAAAGGAGCTGGCGCTCGGGAAAAAACATTCCCGAAGATCAACACGATCCGCCTGTGGCTGTCCTATGACGCCTTCCGGTATGAGGAAGACCGGCAGGCCGATCAATTTGAAACGGCCCTGCAGACCTGTGCGAAATACGGTCTCCGGGTTATCCCCTGTCTGTTTAACTGCTGGCACGACGGGACGATGGATAACGGCGGCATCTACCATCCGATGATGATCGAAGGAAGCATCTGGTGCGCGAGAAAGAAGCGGTTTGACTCTTATTTTGAAAAGATCATCGGGCATCATAAGGATGACGAACGGATCCTTGCGTGGGACATCTGTAACGAACCGTACTCCTATGGTAACAACAGCAGGTACCGGGAGTTCATGGAACCCTATGAGACGGCATGGCTCAAAGAGATGTGCGACATGTGCCGTCAGGTTGGCGTGAGCCAGCCCCTCGGCATCAGCCCCATTCCGCCGGGGACGTGGAAAGGCTTTACCATCCAGACGGGAGATGATGCGCCTGAGAAATTCCGCAAGAAAATGTGCCGTCCGAACGGTTATAAAAAAGAAATACGGAGAGGAGGAGAGACCGTGCTGCCGGGGATCATGGAATATCTCCGGCTATATGGCAAGGATTTTCTGCCGTATGTGTGTCCGGACCTGTATCTGGCGGGAACGCCGGGATTTCATCTGCCTTTTTTACCTTTCGCTGGTATCGACGCAGAAGGACGCGCAGAATATCGTCCTGGGCGCTTCCCGGCGGGGCGGGACGCCGTTTCCGCCGCCCAACGGGCGGGCGCTGGCTTCACCGGAGGACGATCCGGAAGGAGTGCCAAAGTGTCCTGCCACCCCTGAAGCATATCCTGCCCCACCCCTGAAGCGAATCCTGCCATTCCTGAAGCGAATGGAAATCTATGCAGGGGGTTGGATGAACTGCTGCGGGATTGCGGACGGGAGGGAAGCGGCTGTAGCTTGAAGAAGTCAGGAGGGGAGGACTGGGCGGCGTACCCTGCGGCATACAGCCGGCTGGGATATTGGGATATTGGACTGCGGCGAATACGGGGAAGGGATGATGATGGCCGTCCTCACAAAAAAGAAAGAAAAAAAGAAAGACTGATACGCTCGGGCTTTTATGGCTTAGCCATCGCGTATCAGTCATTGCGCGTCAACGGCTGCAGCCGCCGTGTACCGAACGGTACGCGCGGCAGATTCTTATAGCGGCAGATTCTTATAGCGGTAGATTCTTCCGGCGGCCGTGATATTCCGCTGGGCCGAGCCGCGTTGCGCTGCTCCTGCCGCTGCCGGGGTTCGGATCATGCTTTTAACGGTTTCGCTTCCGGCTGCAGGCGCTGGGCATCCATGGATAGTTCTCCTCGTTGGCCAGTCCGTACTGCTCCAAACTGCGGAGCTGCTCTACAATATGCGGCATATCCAGCAATTCCACCAGCTTTTCGATCAGTGCCTGGCCCGCGTCCGCCATCTCCCGCCGGGTCTGTTCGTCCGGGATAGCCGTCGTACATGCGTGGTCGCTGTTCTCCCCGAAGCAGTAGCCCACGGAGCCGCTCTGGTAGGCAAGGTGGAAAATGTCGTCGAAAGAGGCGCAGGACTGGGGCTTCCGGCAGGCGAATCCGGTGGTCAGCGGCACGTCCTCCAAGCGTCCCATGATCTGGTAGCCGCCGACGAATACGGAATCCATCAGCTTTGCAAATGCCTCTGGGTCGCCCTGCATGGCGCCGCCCTGAAACAGCCTGCCGGCGTGGCGGAACAGCTGCATGGTCATGTCCATGTAGAGGATCGGTACGCCGGTTTCATCGTAGAAGTCGCGTACCATGGGACTTACGGTCATGTGGGCCGGCCCGTGGAGGCTCAGGTAGATCTGCCGCTTAAAACCCTGCCGCAGCAGGCTTCTGGCGATGGCGCCCAGGTAATCGATGCCCTGCCGGATGGAGACCTGTACGGTTCCCCTGCCGGAAGCGGTCGCCCCGGCATAGAAATAGGGAAGCCCGGTCAGCAGCAGCCCGTCGCAGGCTTCCGCCATCTTAAGGCCCACGGCTTCGCTGATAACGGTTTCCACATCAAGCGGCAGGCCGCCGTGCATTTCCACCGTACCGACGGGGACGAGGATCACGTCATTGGTTTTCAGGTATTCCTGCACTTCTGAATTTAACATTTTGGGGAGGATTCTTGTGCGCATGATGGGACTCCTTTCTATAATTCTCTATTCTTAAAATGTGGCCGGCTTACGCTTCTGTTATGGATTCTGCGGATTCCCCGCCGCAGATGCGGCCGCTTTCTTCTCTTCCGCATAAGCCGCCATTTCCGTCCTTACTTCCGGTGTGATGTTCCATACGAACTTGAATGCCAGCCAGCTGCCCAGGGCGAAGATCGCGGGCAGGAGCACGCACAGGACCTTGATGCCGACGATGACGCTTCCGGTCTGGACGCCGCCCGCCGCGGCCACGGCGGCATCGTAGCCGATCCATCCCAGCATGAGGACGGCAGCGGAGTTGCCAATGGTTTGCCCGATGCGGCGCGACAGGTTGAAGGTGCCGTAGATGGAGCCTTCGGTGCGCTTGCCGGTCAGGTATTCATTGTAATCAATCGTCTCTCCGACCAGGCCCCACTGCATGTAGACGGAGACGCTGCTGAAGGCGGAGGCGATGGTGGTCCAGACCATATGTACCATGGCGGGGACAGAGAACAGCATGTGCGCGGCAAACAGCAGGACGCTGGACGCGCAGGCGATCAGCAGGCAGTAACGGATCATATTTTCCAGCCCCAGCTTCTTCGCCAGCTTCGGCGCGATGACGAGGGTCACGACCATGATCGGGATGGAAGCGGCGGAGGCCAGGCTCATGATGCCGATGCTGCCCAGCACGTCGGCGTACATATAGGTGCCGAGCGTCTGCGCCACATACTGGTTCGTGCAGATACAGATGCCGTGGATGCAGAGGGCCAGAAAGGCCCGGTTCCGCTTAAAAACCTGGAAAATGTCAGAGAATTTGATGTTATCCGCCGCGTCGGGCGCTGCCGCGACCACATTGCGTTCCACCGTCCAGCTGTAGTGAAGCCAGCAGAGGACGGCGCCGATCAGCGCGCAGACCGTGGCTCCCAGACCGTAGCCGGCGGGATTGCTGTCGCCGAATTGTTTCAGAAGAACCGGAAAGATCATCATCGGCAGAATGTTGCCGATGGCGCTGCCGAACCCTCTGGCCGAGGACAGGGAGGCGCGCTCCTCGTCGGTGTCGGCCATGGCTGACAGCAGGGAACCCATGGGAATGTTGAACATCGTATAGCAACCTTCGTACAGGACCTTGCAGACGAACAGAACGCAGATCAGGGCGGTCCCTTCAAAGAAGGTAGGCACGGTCCAGAAGGCGATGGACGTGACGGCCAGAAGCGGCGTGGCCCGCAGGAGCCATGGGCGGAATTTGCCCGCGGGGTGTGCCTTCCGGGCAAACATTTTGTCCATAAGAGCGCCCATCATCGGGTCGTTGACGGCGTCCCAGACGTTCCAGACCAGCAGAAGAACCGCCAGAACCGCGGTGTCGATCTTCAGGACGTTGACGTAGTAGCGCGTGACCATGGAACCCATGAGGGCGAAGGTCATACAGCCGCCGAAGTCGCCCAGGCCATAACCGACGATGTTCTTCTTCGTCAGGCCGGCAGTGGCATTTTTTGCCATGAGTGATACCTCCTTTTCGTTTGGTACAGACAATATAACTACCAGTTTCCATTGCTATCATAAGATATTCTTTATGCAAAATATATTGATAATTCGGCGGGATTTATTGCAATTCCGGCAAATTGACTATTTATCTGTATGTAACAGTTCAGATGGCGTATTTTCTGATCTGCTATACATGGCACTTTATTATGGAAGCATGACGCTGGATGCGCTGACCCGTCTGACGATGCCACTGCTTTACCGGCTCCACTACCGCCCAACAATGTTTTCCCGTCTTCCGACGAAGTACCGGGAAAGCTCCGACGTCCTTGTCGCCATATCTCAGCATTATCCGCATTGATGTCCGAAAAACCCCGTATTTCCGGATAAATTTTTTTTCCTGATGTGTTATAATAAGAGTACTTCATAACTCTTCATCAGGAGGCGCTTATGGCATACTACTTAAGGCAGAAAAAGAAAAAAGGTACTTATCGGATGCATGGCGCGAGCGGATCATGGCAGAGGTTCCCTACCCTCAGGGACCGGCATGAAATCGCCTGCCGTGCGGAAAGTCTGGATGAGTTTCTTGTAAAAACGTGACACAGGAGGAACCATGACAAGTCTGAGTACAGTATGTTATATCGAGCGGGAAGGCTGCTGGCTGATGCTGCACCGCACCGTGAAGAAGAATGATGTGAATAAGGATA
>CAYYHX010000136.1:0-5069 GCA_964471835.1 uncultured Hungatella sp. | reverse complement strand
ATGGGATGTGTGCCGGTGCCGGAGACAAGGAAGATGAAATGTGGGGCGGCGCGGGCGGGGAGAATGCGATGGTCGATCTGAAGGGCATTATGGGGATTCCGTTTCTGAAGAAAAGCCGGTTTACCGGAAGCGACGGTACGCTGCGTTATGTGCTGGAGAAGCGGAGCGGGGGCGACGGCGACCGTCTGGCGGCGGTCTGCTGGCACGGGCCATACTGCTCGGACGCGACGCCGGAGGAGGAGAAGACGACGGAGGAATTTCCCTTTACACAGGAGGGACTTGCACAGGCGCAGGAGTGGCTGAATGCGCAAAAGTGACCGGCCGCGCAGGAAGATGCGCCTGAATCATTATGATAACGCATAAAAAGGAGGTAGGCGATATGGCACCACAGGAAACATTACGGCAGTGGATTGAGGGGAGCGATAATATCGTTTTCTTCGGCGGGGCGGGCGTTTCTACTGAAAGCGGAATTCCGGATTTCAGGAGCCAGGACGGGCTGTATCATCAGGAGTATCAATATCCGCCGGAAGTTATCATCAGTCATTCCTTCTATGTGAGTAATCCGGAGGAATTCTACCGTTTTTACAAGAATAAGATGATTTTTCCCGACGCGAAGCCGAATGCGGCGCATCTGGCGTTGGCGAAACTGGAACGGCAGGGGAAACTCCGGGCGGTAATTACCCAGAATATCGACGGCCTGCACCAGATGGCCGGGAGCAAAGAGGTGCTGGAACTGCACGGTTCGATTCACCGCAATTACTGTACGCGCTGCCACAGGTCCTACGGCTTGGAGAAGATCATCAGCTCGCCCGGCGTACCCCGGTGTTCCTGCGGCGGTATGATCAAGCCGGATGTGGTTCTCTATGAGGAGGGCTTAGACCAGCGGACGCTGCAGAAGTCGGTGTCCTACATCCGCCATGCGGATGTGCTGATCGTAGGCGGCACGTCCCTGACGGTGTATCCGGCGGCGGGACTGATCGATTATTATCAGGGGAAGAAGTTGGTGCTGATCAATAAATCGGCCACCACCCGTGACGCGCACGCGGATCTGGTGATTAATGATCCGATCGGAGAAGTTTTCCAGGCATATCTGTGACCGGATCTGTGAGATAAGTGCTTACAAGGAGAATGGCTGTATGCAGTATGAGGTAGGAGATATTGTTAAATTGAAAAAGCCGCATCCCTGCGGCAGTCATGAATGGGAGATTCTGCGTGTGGGCGCTGATTTCCGGCTGAAATGTCTCGGCTGCGGCCATCAGATCATGGTCGCGCGGACTCTGGTGGAGAAAAACACCCGCGGCCTGCGCAAGCCGGATGTATAAGACGGGTGTGTGTCTGGGGTGCAGTTGACTGTTGCGTTTCTCGTGGCTTTGCCGCTGTATCGTTAAGCGGCGGTTCCTGACGGGAATTTTCACGGTAGAAGGAGGTAAGGATCGATGGATGAGAGATACATTTTCCCGTTCCTCTGGATGAGAGGGGAAGAGGAAGCGATTCTGAGGAATGAGATCGAGAAGATCAGCGAGTGCGGCATCCGGGCCGTCTGCGTGGAGGCCCGCCCGCATGACGATTTCTGCGGCCCCGGCTGGTGGCATGACATGGACATCGTCATCGATGAGGCGAAGAAACGGGATATGCAGATCTGGATCCTGGACGACAAACATTTCCCTACCGGCTACGCCAACGGCCTCATCGAGAAGAAATATCCGGAGCGGAAGAAGCTGTATCTGGCCCATACTACGGCGGATATCTACGGCGGGCGGCACCAGCGCACCTTGAATGTGAGCCGGATGCTGAAGCCGAATATCGGGTACTGGCAGATCGGCGATCCGGTCGATTACGCGGAGCGGGCCAACAACCGGCTGTACGCGATTCTAGCGGTGCGGATGTGGGAGGGCAATGTGCTTTGCGAGGACGTGGTGGACCTGATGGATACCTTTGACGGGACTTACGCCAGGTTCACGCTGCCGGAAGGCCAGTGGCGGGTGTTCGTCCTCTACACGACCAGAACCGACGGAGGCGACGACACGTACATCAACATGATCGACGGCGTGTCGGCGGCTACCCAGATCGAGGGCGTCTACGAGCCGCATTATGCGAAATACGGGGATGAGTTCGGCAGGACCATCGCCGGTTTCTTCTCCGACGAGCCGCAGTTTGGCAATGTGACCGTGTACGACAAATGGGATGTCCAGGTGGGGCGGATGAAGATGCAGCTGCCCTGGAGCGGCGAGCTGGAGGAGGGACTGCGCAAGCGCTGCGGCAGCCGGCTGCCGGAAGTTCTGCCATTCCTGTTCGCGGAGACCAGGGAACAGAACCTGCGCTCGAAGATCCGCTATGACTACATGGATCTGGTGTCCCGGCTGTACAAGAAGAATTTCAGCGACCGGATCGGCAGCTGGTGCGAGGACCACGGCGTGCAGTACATCGGCCACGTGGTGGAAGATAACGGTTTCCACAGCCGCCTGGGGCTGGGCGCGGCCCACTATTTCCGCGCCATGTCAGGGCAGCATATGGCCGGCATCGACTGCATCGGCGGTCAGGTCGTCTACGGCGCGCCCACATTGGCGCGCAAGGGCATGGCGGAAACGGACGGGGAATTTTTCCATTATACATTAGGAAAACTGGGCGCTTCCTGCAGCCACCTGGACCCGAAAAAGAAGGGACGGCTCATGTGCGAACTGTTCGGGGCTTATGGCTGGAACTTCGGCGTCCGCGATATGAAATATCTGCTGGACCATATGCTGGTGAAGGGTGTCAATCATCTGGTTCCCCACGCGTTCTCCATGGCGGAGTACCCGGATACGGACTGCCCGCCCCATTTCTACGCCAGGGGAAACAATCCGGAATTTCCCTATTTTGCCCGTTTGATGAAGTATGCCGACCGGATGTGCCGTCTCTTAAGCGGGGGGCGCCATGTGGCGTCCGTGGCGGTGCTTTATGACGGCGAGGCGGACTGGCTGGGCGGCAACCTGCCCATGCAGAAGGTGATCCGTCAGCTTCTGGAACACCAGATCGATCTGGATATCGTGTGCTTGGATATGCTGGAGGATCTAGAAACCTATAACGGGCGTCTGGAGAACGGAAAACTGGTTATCAACGGCGTGGAGTTCGGCGTGTTGTTCATTGGTTACGCTCCGAAAGTACCGGAGAAGCTGGTGCGGTTCGCGGCACAGGCCCGGAAAGCCGGATTCCCGGTGGTGTTTGTGAACGGATTGCCGGCGGGGACGGTAGAAGGAGACGAAAATGCAGGCAGGGCAGCGAAGGAAGGGGGAACTGCGGAAATTCTGGCTGCCTGCAAGACGGTTCCTCTGGCGCGGCTGGCGGATTATGTGAGAGAACTGGGGCTGACGGATATTGTCTCTGACACGGAATTCAAGGATCTAAGTTTCTATCATTACAATACGGATCGGCAGATCTTTGTGTTCCAGAATGAGTCGGCCTCACGGGCTTACAGAGGCCATGTCCGGCTGTCTGCGGATAAGCCGGTCGTATATTATGATGCCATGGATGATTGTTGGGAGTCAGCGGAATACGAACTGGCTGATGGCGGAGTCAGTGTGTCCCTGGAACTGGAACCTGGCGAATGTGTGGTGATCATGGAGCAGAATGCACAGACCGTATGCATTTCCAGAGCGCATGAATCGTTCCGGCAGCAGCTTCTGGGTCTTACGGCGAAGGATATCTCTGACGGCTGGACGGTCAGCATGGTAAAATCCAAAGCATATCCGGATTTTCCGGAGGGGACGAAGGCGGAGAAACTGGCTCCCGTTTCCGATGAAAAGCCGGATTTCGCGGGCGTGATCCGCTATGAGAAAACCGTTGGCTTGAAGGATCTTCCGGCAAAAGCGGTACTGAAGGCGGAACATGTCTATGAGATGATGAAGGTGACTGTGAACGGCCATGAGGCGGCAGTCCGCCTGTTCCCGCCCTATCAGGCGGAGATTGGCAAATATCTGAAGCCGGGAGAGAACACGATTGTCATCGAGGTGGCTACGACACCGGCCCGTGATATGCTGGCGATTCCTCAGCCGCCCTTCGATTTCTCCTACGAGGCCATGGAGCCGACGGGAATGTTCGGACAAGTGGAGCTGTTTCTTGGCTGACGCGGCAGGCGGGGTTCCTGATTCCCAGGCAGCCAGGCAGATGTAACAGTTCAGACGGCGCATCTTCTTGCGCGGCCGCGGCCGCGCAAGAAGCATCGGATGGTCATCCGATGTGAGAACAGATGCCAAAACATGCTTATAAGCGAGCTTAACGCCTGTTTTGGCATCTGTTCTCCCGCCGTCTGAACTGTTACGGCAGGATAATGAAAAATCCTATCGTCAACGTGATCCCATATTGATTTTTCAAGGGGAAAGCGTTATCATGAAGAACAGGAATTATTCCGAACCCTAATAACAAATAAGGAGGCAGGTAATTTGAGTAATCAACGTAAATTTTTGAAATGTAATCGCTGCGGAAACATGGTAGGCGTAATCGAGGATTCGGGAATGCAGATCATCTGCTGCGGTCAGCCGATGACCGAGTTAGCCGCCAATACTACCGATGCGGCTCAGGAAAAGCATGTTCCGGTCGCGGTAAGGGAAGGCAGCGTACTGAAAGTGAATGTCGGTTCTGTGAATCATCCGATGCTGGAGGAGCATCACATTTCCTGGATCGCGGTTGCGCAAGACGGTAAAACCCAGCGGAAAGCCCTGGAGAAAACAGGGAGCCCGAGCGCCGAATTCTGTGTAGAGGACGGTCCGGCAACTGTCTACGCCTATTGCAATTTACACGGATTATGGTCCGCGGAGATTTAGCAGTCCAGCTGTGCGGGAGGGCGATCGTGTCGTGTTCCAAGCTTCCAGGCTGTTTACGTCCCCTAGCATGATATACGGTTTCGTTCAGCGCAGCGCATTGAAAACAAACGGGGTCTCAAACCACTAAGGTCTGAGGCGAGTGTGTGAAAAAAAGTCTGTAAATAGGATATTCCATAAACAGGATCTTCTATGATAATGAATAAGCAGGTGGCTTGTTTAACCACCTGCTTTTACTAGTATGACGGACATGCCCGTGTTCTGTGGTGAAAG
>CAYYHX010000135.1:3627-5084 GCA_964471835.1 uncultured Hungatella sp. | reverse complement strand
ACACGTCCGCATGGCATTTCACCCTACATTTTCAACCGAACACGAGGATACCATACCTATGACCCAGACATATACTATGACCGAAGGCCGCCCCGGCCGGCTTATTTTCAAATTTGCCCTGCCGCTGATGATCGGCAACCTGTTCCAGCAGTTTTATATGGTAGCCGACACGATGATCGTCGGCCGGGTTCTGGGCGTCGGGGCGATCGCCGCCATCGGCGCCACAGACTGGCTGACCTGGATGATGCTTGGCACCGTCCAGGGCTTTACCCAGGGCTTCTCCATCTGGATGGCACAGGAATTCGGCGCCGGCCGCCCCGCGCAGCTGCGGAACGTGATCGTCCACTCCATCTTCCTCTCTGCGATCCTGGCTGTCCTGCTCGTCGCGGCCGGGCAGGGCCTTGCCGCATTCTCGCTAAGGATCCTCCAAACACCGGACAGCGTTTTCCGCGACGCGGAAGGCTATCTGCGGACGATCTTCTGGGGACTGCCAGTCACAGTAACCTATAACCTTCTTGCAAGTGTCCTGCGTTCCCTGGGAGACAGCAAAACACCACTCTATGCTATGGTTTTCGCGTCAATCATCAACATCCTCCTCGACCTGTGGTTCGTAGCCGGATTAGGTTACGGAGTCACGGGAGCCGCAGCCGCTACCGTGATCGCCCAGGTCTTTGCCGGCGTCTTCTGCTATGGGAAGATCCGCCGGATCGACATCCTGCGGCTGACCCGCGGGGACGCCGTCCTGCACGGAGGCGCCTGTATGCGCCTGATCTATCTGGGATTCCCGATGGCATTTCAGAATATCATCATCTCCATCGGCGGCATGATCATTCAGTACCTGGTCAACGGCTTCGGCGTCCTTTTCCTGGCCGCCTATACCGCCACCAACAAACTCTACGGCCTGCTGGAAATGGCCGCCACTTCCTACGGCTACGCGATGAGTACCTACGCCGGCCAGAACCTCGGCGCCGGCAAGATCACCCGCATCCGCGACGGCTACCGCGCCGCGCTCGCAATCGCGGCGGTGACTTCCCTTCTGATTCTTACCGTCACGATCACCGGCGGACGCACGATTCTCGGCTTCTTCCTTTCCGGCGACGAGGCGGCAGTCACGGAAACGCTCGAGATCGCGTACCATTACCTGTTCATCATGAGCGTCTTCCTGCCGACGCTTTACTATCTCCATGTCACCCGATCCTGCATCCAGGGCATGGGCAACACCGTGCTTCCCATGGTCAGCGGCATCTGCGAATTCGTCATGCGGACCGGCTCCGCGCCATTTCTGCCGCTTCTCTTCGGACAGGAGGGAATCTTTCTCGCGGAAGCGCTCGCCTGGATCGGCGCGGACGTGGTGCTGGCATTCAGCTACGCCTATTGTTACCGGAAAACAGAACGCAGGGAAACCGCCGCCGGCAGCCTCCCCGCATCCTGATACCATGCAGATTGCAGATAACCTG
>CAYYHX010000135.1:0-3527 GCA_964471835.1 uncultured Hungatella sp. | reverse complement strand
TTTAGCATCTGCCGCACCGCTTCTCTCACAACAGCTTTAGCATCTGTCCCGCGTTCTCTTTCGCCTTCACCTTGGCAAATGCCCTCTCAATCATGCCATATTCATCGATCAGGTACGTTGTACGCACGACGCCCATGAATTTCTTCCCATACATACTTTTCTCCTGCCAGGCATCGTACGCCTGGATCACCTGCAGTTCCGTGTCGGAGAGCAGCGTAAAAGGCAGGCCGTAATTCTGTTCAAACTTCTTATGGGACGCCACGCTGTCTTTGCTGACGCCGAGGACTGCCGCCCCTTTCTCCGTAAACTGCGGATACAGCTCCGCAAACGCA
Source organism: uncultured Hungatella sp. (assembly GCA_964471835.1). Taxonomy (GTDB): domain Bacteria; phylum Bacillota; class Clostridia; order Lachnospirales; family Lachnospiraceae; genus UBA3402. The sequence continues at coordinate 3,195 of CAYYHX010000135.1, read as the reverse complement.
CAAGCCTGCGCCGTGCAGCCGGAGGTATTATCCCGTGGATAAAAATAGAGAATGACTTTCCCGCCCCGATAATCCTTAAGCGAATGCATCCGGCCGTTCTGATCCGGAAGCGTGAATTCGGGCGCCTGCGTTCCAACTTGCAGCATATCGAATTGCTCCTCTCTGCCTGTGAGAATAACCTATAGAAACCTTATATCAAATGCTCCCGCACCCGTCCAAGAATCATCCGTTTCGGCGAAATGTCATTCCCCACCTTCTCAAAGATTGTCCTGCCCGCCGAACTGCTCCCGCACCTTCCCAAGAATCATCCGGTCCGCCGGCAGCCAGTCCACATCGTCCAGCGTCTCCTTCGTTAGCCACCTTGCGGCCTCATGCTCCTTCAGCACCAGCCGGCCGGAGCGCAGCGTACACCAGAAACAGTCCATGGAAAGATGAAACTTCGGATAATCATATTCCACCCGGCCGATCCGCTCGCCCGCTTCGATCTCCGCCCCCAGCTCCTCGCGGATCTCGCGCACAAGAGCCTGCCGCGGCGTCTCCCCCGGCTCGACCTTGCCGCCCGGGAATTCCCACCTACCCTTGAAGTCGCCGTAGCCGCGCCGGGTGGCGAGAATCCCGTTCTCACGGGCAATCACGGCGGCGGCAACATGAACGGATTTTCTCAAAACCAGAACCCTTTCTCCATTTCCTCTCCCGCCTGCAGGCTCTCAAACTCCTTCCTAAGATCATCCCGCGGCGTTATTTTCTTCGTAATGCCATAACGATATACCTCCATCCAGAGGCCGGCATCCCCCAGCCACCGGACGATCTGTAGCGCCCGGTAAAGAACGATCTCAAGATTCCTCTCCCGGCAGTTCTTAAAATAATACGGAACCGCCAGCTCCGGCTCCGACAGACTGATTGCCGTCATCAGAACCATATCACACAGGTTATTGATTTTCACCTCATAAGAATAGATCCGGCTATCATATTTCTTCAGGTCCCGCAGCTCCGCCCCGGCCTCATCAGCCAGCTTCTTCGCCTCCTCGATAGCCATATATTTCAGATCGCTGGTTTTTAATTCCCGCAGAAGCGCATTTCCTATAAACATGGGGAGTTCCTCCCTGCTGACCCCGTCCGTCGCAACGCTGATGAGCAGTTTCCTGATACTCTCCCGCGTATAGCCGATCTGAAATACCTTCCGCGCTAAAAGGGAAAACAGCTCCTCCTGGTTCCATCCCACGGAACGATAGGGATCTTCTGTCGAAAACAGATAATAATTGCAGGCGTAGCAAAGCATCCGGTACAGATCCCCCAGAAGCGTCACCGCCCTGACATACTCCGGCTGATCCGAAGTGATCCCGTCCAGCGCCTTGATATAACCTTTTACAAGGAACCGCCATTTCGGGCGCTGGCTCTTGGGAATGACCCTGTTCGGCGCGAAATAATTCTGCTCGTAAGCATTCTGCAGGAACGTCTTGATCTCGTTCTCCAGCGCGTCAAAATCAAGCGCCTTCTTTTTCGCGTCGTCCGAGGCGGTTTTCTCATCCTTGCCCGCCAGGATTCCCTGTATCAGAGCATCTATCTCTTCTTTCTGGCTTTTTGTAAAATGCTTATAACTCTCCGCAAATGCTTTCTCCAGCCTTGTGCGCTCCGCACCGGCGATCAGGTCACGGAATTCCTTTATTTTCATATCGTTGTCTCTTTCTGGTTTTGCCTAGGCGGTACGCTTTCCATCGCCTCACGCACAAGGCAAATATCCGGATCAAAGGTTACGGATTCTTATCCCCGGCCGTACCGCCGCCGGCCGACGCAGAAGCGGAAGCGGTCACTTTCATATTCGGCCATCTGGCCTCCATAAACGCATCGTCATACCGTTCATCAAAAAAAGCCTCCACCTTTCCATTCGCCTCCGGCCTTTCCCTTCTGGTATTATACCGCATCATCGCGCCCGCGGTCAGAAGCCCGTTGCAGGCCATCACAAACACGATGATCCAGGTCGTGATTTTCCCCGCCAGCGGCGGAATCTTCTCGATCAGACGGCTCATCCGCGGATACAGCACCCTCACCCAGACCACCGCCAGAACTCCCCAGAAGGTGCAGAACAGCACATTCGTCCGGCCGCCGATATTAAGCGGCATTTTGCTGTAATCCCAGAACACCGTGCCGAAAACCATCTCCGTGAATACGCTGCAGATATATTCATACGTCCCGCCGATTATGAATCCCCCCGCGAAAATATACCAGGCCGGCTTATCCGCCAGATGCTGCAGGAACACCGTCAGTACGACCGCGCCGATGCCCCACACGAAGCTGAACGGCCCGTAGAGCACACTGGAACGGCTCATCCACCGGCCATTCACCAGAGCACAGTAGAACGTCTCGATGATGTCCCCCAGCAGGGCGGAGATCAGAAAAATCCAGACGACCTTATCCAGACACAGTCCCTTGGCGAAAACGATCTGCCCGCGGGGCGCGGCGCCCGCAGCGGCAGGCTGGTCTTGCGCACCGGCGCTTTCCCCGATCCCCGGATAAGCGCGTTCCAGACGCCGCCAGATATGACGGGTAATCCGATCCGCCAGCTTCTGTGTCCGGCTTCGTGTAACCGATTCCGACGCAGCGCCTCTCCGGGAATGCGTCGCATAGAGCATACTGACAAAATCACCCGCCAGCAGAAGCACTCCAATCCAGACAATGAGATGTTCCAGCCATGCGGGCAGCAGCAGCATGCCCGTCATAAACAAGGGATGTATGATATAGTAGATCAGGAGGAACCCGCCGGCACGCAGCAGCATTTCCAGCCAATTCTTCCTCGTGCCGGTGAAAGCAGCCTCAGACTCCAGTCTCGACAGGCGGCTCAGATGATGGCTGAGTACGCCGGCCAGACTTTCTACTACAGTGAAGACCGTAGCCGCCGCGATGAACTGGATCACATAATGCCTGCCAAGGGACGGCATCATCTGGATCAGAACCGCGAAGGAAACTCCGCTGGCTCCCTGAAACGGAAGGCTGAAGAATCCCCTGTTGACGAAGCGCCGGTCGCGGATCGAGAAATAGACTACTTCCGCCACCCACCCCAGAAAGCCATATAGCAGGAAATAGAAGATGATGTCATAAAATGAAAAGTCCAGCATGGTCTTCTCCTCTCAATGGTGTACGAAATGGCTGCCTGACCCATTATACTACACACGGGAGAATTCCTCAATGGTTTTATGG
>CAYYHX010000134.1:0-5148 GCA_964471835.1 uncultured Hungatella sp. | reverse complement strand
AGCATTTAACTCTTGTGCGACCAAATACATGAAGCATTCAACTCCTGTGCGGTCAGGCACCTACACATTCAACATTCAGCCATTGTACAATCAAGCACTCACACACTTAATCCCTCTGCATCCAAGCACACACACTCGGCCACCTTGAAATCAAATGCTCACGTCCTCAGCCCCTCCGCGGCCAGATGCTCGCGCACGGTGTACATGGCGAGGAAAAGATGCTCCGGCTGCGCATGGCCGATATGCGAGATCAGGGCGGAAGCAAGTTCAGGCAGTTCGTGAACGCCCTCCTGCCATTGTTCCCGCAAAAATGCCCCGTAACTATCCATGCACGCACGACAATCCTCCAATGCCTTCCGGCAGTCCTCCTCGCCTTCGATCCTGTCACCGGCCGGAAGATACGGATGTCCCGGCAGGATGCGCTCAGGGCGAAGCGCCTTCATTTTCGTCAGACTGTCCAGATAATCCGGCAAATCCATAACCAGCGCGGCCCCCTGCGTCACGGTTCCGTCCCATTGCAGGGAATCCCCGCTTATCAGCGTACCCGTCCGCTCATCCAAGAAGCAGACACTGTCCGTATCGTGACCTGGCGTATGGATAAGCCGCAAATATCCGCCCAGACGTTCCCCATCCGCAAGGATTGTTTGGGGTTCACAGCCCTGAAGCGCCGCCGGAGCCGCCGAGCTGTATTCCGGAAACGCGGCACGGATCATTTTGCTGAACCGGAGCGGGTCCCTCAATTTCTCCGCGGATCCGACAAAACACGCCGCCGGCATCCCGGCCTCGGTCAGCGCCCGATGCCCGCCTACATGGTCGCCGTGACAATGCGTACACAGAAGCAGCGCGATATCCGCCGGAGCAAGACCGGCCTGCGACAGTGCGGGAAGGATTATCTGCTCCGCATCCTGACGGCTCGACCCGCTGTCTATCAGAAAGTTCTGCGCCCCCCGGATCAGAAATACGCCTGTCCAAATTGGCCCAAGCGGCACCTTCAGCCTTTCAATATCCGGTGCAATTTTCTCAAATAACAACATGACAAAAGCCTCGCCTTTATACGAATCTTATAGAAATTTTATCGGAATTGTTCCTATATAATCTTTTTCTTCATTATAGAAACGATTGAAACGAAAGTAAACGTGAAAAAACCGCTATATTTCGAAGAAAATTTAGCATTGTATTCTTGTTGAATATGTGATAAAATATTTTGTTTATAAATTATGCGACATTTGATCGGTAGATTGTGCGGTAATGGAAACAATCCCTGATACATTTTCCCGCTATCCGAGACACGCAGAATACGCCGGACAGGCAGACCCCGGCGGCGCTTCGCAATTTATGGATTCATGCTTATTAGGATTCCTGCCACAGAAAAGAAATGTATCTCATCGTCCGTGAAATATGCCTGCGAAACATATAAGTGAAGCATTCCGGTGAACTATGTAGATGAAACATTCCGATGAACTATGCCAACGAAACATTCCGATGGACTATGCCAACGAAGCATTCCGATGAACTATGTAGATGAAACATTCCGATGGACTATGTGGTGAAACATTCCGGTGAATATGCCTGCGGAATAAGGAAGGAAAGAACGGCATGAAAAAAAGAGTGCATGTGGTGATCGATAACGAAAGCTCGAACTTCGCCCAATGGCAGAATCTTCTGCAGGGCATCACCACGGCCTGTGAAAAGACGGGCATGACCATTGACGTCCGCACCCAGAATACTCTGAAAGGCCCGGCGGATTCCGACCTCTCCCCCGTTATCCTGACGGGAACGGACGCCTCCTTCCTGCGCCAGATGGCGCAGGCACTGCAAAAAGAGGGACGCCGTGCGGTACTCGCCGGCATCGATTCGGATCAGCTCGGAATGGACATCTCCTCTGCCGCGCCCTCCCGCCGAAAAGAAACACAGCAGCTGGTCAGCTATCTGTGCGCCTGCGGACGGAAACGGATTGCGCTTGTTGGTTTCGGAACCCATTCCGTCAATGACCGGGTCCGCCTGCACGCCGCGGAAGAAGCCTTTGAAGTCCACGGCATCCCCTTTTCTTCACAGGACGTATGGAAATGGGAACAGGACCCCGCGGGCTGTCTCAACGCCTTTCTGCAGAACGCGGCAGAGTACGACGCGGTCATCTGCCCGAACGACGTCCTTTCCATCTCTCTGATAAACCGCTGTAAATCATTCGGCGTCCGTGTCCCGGAAGATCTGTATGTAGCCAGCTTTGGCAACACCTGCGTGGGAAGAATCTATACGCCCAGCATTACCACCATGACCATGGATATGTACTCCGTGGGGATGCAGGCATTCTCGGCGTGGCAATTCGTCAGGGCAGACCCTTCGGGCAACGCCGTATGCCACATCACTGTCCCCAGCCATATCCTGGTGCGGGAAAGTACCGCCGGCAATCAGATCGAACGGCTTCCTTTTTCTTCGCAGGCCATGCCGGAAGACTTCTACTACCGCAGCCCCACTGTCATGCCGCTGGAAGACATTGAACGCTGCATGGCTCATCTGGATCGAGTGGATTTGCTTGCCCTGGCCGAATTGATGGACGGCACAAGTTATGAAAATGTATGCGAGAAACTTTTCCTCTCCGACGGCGCCCTGCGCTACCGGCTGAGCAAAATTTACAAACGCCTCGGCGTATCCGGGCGGAAACAGATGGAAACCCTTATCCGCGCGCAGTTTGCCGGCACAAACCCATTCCGCCGCGCACTGGCCGAAGAATAACGCCGCGGCACGAACCCGTTCCGCCGCGCGCTATACAGCAGCTATCATCCCTGATGAATTTTGCTGAATTTTACGAAATCCAAATATTTCCATCTGTGAAATTGGATATCCCAATTGATTAGGCTGCCTCTTCCGCATCATCGCTCATTGAAAACCTGATATTGCCTGATCGTATCCAGTCTGTGAGTTCCCCATTCCGACACGTGGCTGTCAAAACCGCAAGGCAATGACTTCCTGAAAATGACCAGCTCATGCCATTGTGTTTTTGCCTTGCGGCCACAACTGTGTCGTTTGCTTTCTCGGCAGGATTACTGGAATTCCTGTAACCGCAGACAGATCTCAGAGCATAACAACACAGGAAAGGCCGTTTCCTTTCCAGGTAATCGGTGGCATCCTGCAGTTTTGACGTGTTCTTGATGTTGTTATGGTCAAGGCCGCTTATATACGATAAATTCCCAAATTTCGGGACTAATTACGGGCTGTCAGATTCCTGAGAGACACCAGTTTTCGGCTTGGGGCCGGGCTTTTTCCTGAGGCTGCCATCCTTGTTGTACTGGCCTCTTTTTGTCCCCGGCTGTACGCCTGGCCTCTTCCGCAGAGTGCCATCCTGATTGACCTCCTTCCGCTTCGTCCCCTTCGGGACACCGGATTTCCGGGGAATCTCATTCCCCTCGGTATCGTACTTCTTCCGGTGTGTCCCCTTCTTCGGCCCGGTCTTCCGGTGCCTCGGCGCCGGTACACGCCCAGCCAGACGGTCGTTCTCAAACCGGATGGATTCTTCAATCAGCTCTTCGGCATCCGCCTGCAGCAGATGGAAGAATTTCTTCAGCCTTTCGTTCTCCACATGGCTGTAGGTATAGACATCATTCAGTTTCTGCGCCTCGACCCGCTCCAGTTCGCAGACCATCCGGTTGGCATTCCGGCCAAGCTCCCGTGCCGCTTTTTCGATCTCATACTGGAGGATGGAGGCCAGAAAGCCTGCCGAAAACCTGGCCCGGACGCCCGCCGTGCAGGATACACGGATGGTTCCATATCCCAGCTGCGTCCTGATCAGCCGGTATTGCGTCTCGGAAGCGCTGCGGGACACATACAGCTCGTGGACCTCCCGCGGCGTCATTTCCGAAGATGTGACGATGCCATAAAGACCTTTTTCATCCATCATTGCCTGCAGTTCCTTCGGATTGACCGTGACCTGCGGGGGATCGCTTTCCGATACGAGAAGCAGCTTCCGGTACTTTTTGTCCACATCCGGGCGTCCCCCTTTTCGGATGCACCCTTCGATCCGGTCCATCTCCGTGTAAAGGTTTTTCAGCAATGCTGTGACCCGCTCACCCGCATTGCGGTAATCAAAGAACAGGGTCAGGTAATCCTGATGGTCATAATCCCTGAACAGCCGCACGGGCTGCTGGCATGCAAAAAGGAAGGTATGCGGGATGAGGAATTCCGCATTCATCTTAATCTTGCGGGCGCATTCCTCCACCATTTTTTCGTATCCTTCCGGAGCGCCTTTGACCATTATGACATAGGAAAGCCCCTGCCCGGCCAGGTACCGGAGCGCCCCGGCATTGCAGTATCCCCTGTCCAGGATGACGCCTGCCACGCGGATCCCGCAATCCCGCAGGAAATCCAGGACCGCCCGCATCGCTTTGGCATCGACCAGTCCGCCCCGGTAGACGTCGTAGGTGACAGGTTTTCCCTCCGGGGTCACGGCATAGGTGAAACTCACAATGTTCGTGTCCTTCCCGGATTTCGCGTGCCCTTTCTCCCCGATCTCCACCCCTGTGCTGTGGCAGTCATCATTTGATCCGTCAATGCACAGCCACACAGTGTCATCCCCGTCCTCCCGGCACCGGATGGCCCACCTGCGCCGGAACAGAAGCTCCAGGTCTTTCGGCATCCCTTCCTCGAACAGGCGGGAATAAAAGGAATCGCTGTGCGGCTCTTTGGAATAAGTCAGTTCCTGACCCATCCGACAGGAAAAGGCGGAGGCCTCATTCATGTGGTGGATAATGGAATACATCGCAAAATCCATGAGGGCATCCGCATAGTCCGCGCCGTAGACCTGATCCAGAATATCCTTGATCCCAGTCAGGGAATTGACCGCCTGGCAGGCGGAGAACATGCCAACCTTCCGGACAGACGGCTTTACCCGCTCCGCGGAAACTTTTTCCCACAAGGAAGGGAAGATGCGGGCGTATTGGGTGGTCGGGTACATAGTGGTCGCGCTCCCGGGGCACTGATGGCCGATCGTGGTCTGCCGGGGTTTCGCGTAGCCTTTATCACGGTCGTAGAGCGCCTCAAGCACATATTTCACCAGGGCGGAGTGGCCGTCACGCTGTTTTTCGATCGTCACATGCCCCTTGGGGACGGTTTTGTCAAGATAGAATTTCTTGGATCATTGAAAATTTATTGTAT
>CAYYHX010000133.1:0-5188 GCA_964471835.1 uncultured Hungatella sp. | reverse complement strand
TCATACTCATCGATCAGCAGGATTACCTTTCTGCCGTAATGCTTCTCCAGCAGTTTTGAGAGTACCTTTAAACTGTCAGCAAGCACATCTTCTGTCATATTTAAATCGAAAAGCGCACGATAATCGATTCGTTCCTCCTCGCTAAGTCTGGTACTGTCCCTCAAATCGTTTGCTTTTTGGGCCGTTTCCCGTACAAGACGAACCATTTTTCGATAAGCTGTTCCATAATCAGCAGCGTCAATGTCTTTTAAGGTAATGAAAATGACAGGGTACTTCCCCATAAATTTCCCGCAGAGCTCAGTTTCTTTCGAGATTTCAAGTCCATCAAAGATACGCTTATCCCCGCTCAGAGAAAAGAAGTTCGCAAGCATGCTCATGTTTAAGGACTTGCCGAACCTTCGCGGGCGGGTGAAAAGGGTTACTTCTGCCTGGTCATCCAGCAGTTCCCGGATCAGCCCGGTCTTATCGACGTAGTAATAGTCTTTTCTGCGAAGTTTCTCGAAGTTTTCAATTCCAATCGGGAACATTTTCTTTTTCTGATCCATTTGCCGCACCCCTTTCCTTAGTTATGATTATAGAAAAAGTGCTTCGCATAAATCACCGCCATCATTATACCCCATGGCGGGCCGCAGTATCAAGTGATTTTCAAAGATTCGTGCGGACTGTCGGTGAGTTTCGGGAGTTGCTGGGGGCTGTCGCCGAGGAAAATCCGAAGAAAATCCGTGAAACCGACACATTTCTTGAATTTTACCCGAAAACCGGTTAAGATAGGTAACAAGCGGTTCAGGCGGCGAGAGAACGGGCGCCAAAGCAGGCGTTAAGCCTGCTTGTGAGCGTGGATTGCTTTATATGGGCGGAGGAGGATGAGGAAATGGAACAGGCGAGGGTCTGGGTGGAGAAAGTGATGATTCCTACCTATGAGATCGGCGAGGCGGAGAAGAATCCGATTTTCCTGGACAGGCGGGTCTATCAGGGGAGCAGCGGGAAGGTGTACCCGTACCCGACCGTGGAGAAGCTGAGTGATGAGAAGAAGGACAAGGAGTACGAGGCCGTATTCCTGGAAAATGAATACCTCCGGGTCATGGTGCTGCCCCAGCTTGGGGGCCGCATCCAGCGGGCATACGATAAGACGAACGGCTACGATTTTGTCTATTACAACCATGTGATCAAGCCGGCGCTGGTGGGGCTGACCGGGCCGTGGATTTCCGGCGGCATCGAGTTCAACTGGCCGCAGCACCACCGGCCGACTACCTTCCTGCCGGTCGATTATGAGATCGAGGACGGGGACGGCAGCGCGTCGGTACTTCTGCATGACGTGGACCAGATGTACGGAACCAAGGGGCTGATGAAGATCACGCTCTACCCGGGGCGGGCCTATATCGAGATCACCGGCCAGCTCTACAACCGCACGAGCCTTCCCCAGACGTTCCTCTGGTGGGCGAATCCGGCTGTGTCGGTCAACGACAACACCCAGTCTATCTTCCCGCCGGATGTACACGCGGTCATGGATCACGGCAAGCGCGATGTGTCCCGTTTCCCGATCGCGACCGGCGTATATTATAAGAAGGATTACAGCGAAGGCGTAGACATTTCCCGATACAAGAATATTCCGGTGCCGACTTCCTATATGGCGGAAAAGTCCAAATACGATTTCGTGGGCGGCTATGACTACGGTGTGGGTGCCGGTGTGCTGCATGTGGCCGACCATCACATCTCGCCCGGCAAGAAGCAGTGGACCTGGGGCTGCGGCGATTTCGGCCGGGCGTGGGACCGGAACCTGACGGATGACGACGGCCCCTACATCGAGCTGATGACCGGCGTGTTTACGGACAACCAGCCGGATTTCACATGGTTAAAACCGTTCGAGGAGAAGACATTTACCCAGTATTTCATGCCGTATAAGGCCGTGGGGCAGGTGAAGAACGCCTCCCGGGAGGCGGCGGTGCATCTGTCGCTCGCGGACGGCAGGGCGAAGGTGATCGTCTATGCGACGGCGGTTTACGAGGACGCGCAGATCGTGCTGAGCGTCCGCGGGAAGGAGATCCTGCGGGAGCGGGTGCGGCTCTCGCCGGTGGATATCTATGAGCGGGAAGTGGAGGTTGAGCCGGAGGCGGAGGGAGCCGGCGCGGCGGAGGCGATAGAAGCAGGGGCAAAAGGGGCAAGGGCCGGCGCGGCGGAGGCGACGCAGTCTGACGCGGCAGAAGCATCGGGGGCCGCAGCCGGCACGGTTCGTGAGGAGGATCTTCATCTGGCTGTCTACGCGGGCGGCGTCTGTCTGGTGGAGTACCAGCCGGAGGCGCAGGGAATCCCGCGGCTGCCGCAGCCGGCTCAAGCGGCTGAGGAACCGGAGAAGATCATGACCAACGAGGAACTGTATCTGACCGGTCTGCACATCGAGCAGTACCGCCACGCGACTTACCAGCCGGATCCCTACTATCTGGAGGGCCTGAAACGCGACCCGGGGGATATCCGCATTAACAACGTTTACGGTACGCTTCTGCTGCGGCGCGGGCAGTTTGCGGAAGCGGAGAGTTATTTCCGGAAGGCGATCGAGCGCCTGACCTGGAAGAACCCGAATCCTTATGACAGCGAAGCATACTATCTGCTTGGGCTGGATCTGTTTTATCAGGAGCGGCTGCCGGAAAGTTACGACGCGTTCTATAAGGCGACCTGGAGCGCCGGGCAGCAGGAGATGTCCTTTTACTACCTGGCGGCAATCGCGTCCCGCGCCGGAAGGTACGGACAGGCGCTGGCGCTGGTTGAACAGGGCCTGGTGAAGAATACCCACAATATCAAGGCCAGGGGGCTGAAAGCGTATCTGCTGCGCAGACTGGGAAGGCGGGAAGAGGCTGACGGGTACGTCGGGGAGAGCCTGCGGATCGATCCGTTTGATTATGTGTCGGGAAATGAGGAAGTGCTGCTGGCCCGCGAGGCAGGCGGGGAAGCATCCGAATACGGGATGGCCCTGCGCCGGAACCTGAATCACAAGATGCGCGGCTTTGCGGAGAATTATCTGATGGCTGCCCGGGACTATGCGGAGTTCGGGGCTTATGAGGAGGCTATCGGGATTCTGGGCGAGTGCGGGAAGGAGTATCCGCTGCTCACCTACTATGAGGCGTATTACCGCAGCAGGCTCGAAGAAAAAGGAGACGCGCCCCGGGCTGGAAAGATCAGCGAAACCGTCGCCGCCCTTCTGGCGAAAGCCGAGTCGCAGACGCCTGACTACTGTTTCCCGAACAAGCCGGAGGACATCGCGGTGCTGCGTTTTGCCATAGACCACGGCGGGACTGCGGAGGTTGTCTGCCAAGACGACGCTGCGGAGGCTGCCTGTCATAGTGGCGCGGAGAAGGCTGCCTGCCACGGCGGAACTGCGGAAGATGCCTGTCACGGCAAAACTGCGGAGGCCGCCAGCCACGGCGGCGCGGCGAAGGCTGCCTACTATCTCGGCAACCTGTACTATGATAAGCTGCAGTGGAAGGAAGCTCTGACGCTGTGGGAGATGTCCGAGGCGGCAGATCCGGATTTCCCGACCGTATGGCGGAACCTTGCTCTGGTCTACTACAACAAATGCGGGGAGCCCCAGAAGGCGAAACAGGCCATGGAGAAAGCATTTGCCCTGAATCCCGCGGATGCGCGGGTGTTCTTAGAACTGGATCAGCTGTATAAGAAGCTGGGCCGGACCTTCGAGGAGCGGCTCGTGAATTATGAGACGCATCCGGAACTGATCGGCGTGCGGGATGACCTTTACATCGAATATATCACGCTGGTTAATCTGTGCGGCGACCACGAGAAGGCGTATAACTGCATCATGGGGCGCAGGTTCCACCCGTGGGAGGGCGGCGAGGGCAAGGTGACGACGCAGTATACGATTGCCCTGCTTGAGATGGCGAAGGAGGCGCTGGCGGCAGAGGAGTACGGGAAGGCCGAGAAACTGCTCCGGCAGGCGCTCATTTATCCGAAGAATCTCGGCGAAGGGAAACTCGAAGGCACGAAAGATAACCATATTTACTATCATCTGGGCCTGGCTCTGGAGGGGCAGGGGCGCGATGATGAGGCGAGAGAATGTTTTACGGCGGCCACGGCCGGCACCGGCGAACCCGCGGGCGCGATGTATTACAACGACCAGCCGGCGGACAGGATTCTCTATCAGGGGCTGGCGTACCGGAAACTCGGCCGGACAGGGGAAGCCAATGCCTGTTTCTGGAAGCTGATCGACTACGGGGAGAGGCACCTGGAAGATCCGGCGAAGATTGAATATTTCGCGGTTTCGCTGCCGGAGTTTTTGATCTTTGACGAAGATTATGCGGCGCGGAACAGGGCGCACTGCTATTATCTGATGGCCCTTGGCAGCATCGGCCTGGGCGACCGGCGGAAGGCGGCGGAATTTCTGGATCAGGCGGTGAAGATCGAGCCGTCGCACATGATGTGCCGGATCTACAGCCGGATGGTGTGAGCAGTTTGCGCCGGCTTATAGACAGGCTTAACGTCTGCTTTTGGACCGGTTCTTTCGTTGCCTGAACGGCTGCGCCTGACGCGCGATGCGCAGTTTGTTCCAGCTCAAAATGCGCTCAAAATGCTTTTCAAAATTTGCTCAAAATTTACTTGTGAGATAGAATCGCTCCCCGTTCGTCAAGAACATAGATAAAAAACATTGGTTTTCCTCGTACACAAATATACAAGGCGGGTGCATGTCGCGTCAAACATGCACTCGTCTCCACGAATTACTTCGTCATGTGGTTTGCAAGATACTTCATGAAAAATATCACAACATTTTTTTCCCATCTGCCGCTCTCAATTGTACCGCTCCCGCAAAAATACCCCTTCTCCTCATATTCCGGGTAATTGATATGCCCTCTGTGTTCCGTTATGCAGCAGTACAGGTTGACGCAGTTCTCGTATCTCTCTTTCGGGTCGAGCCGCGCGAGTGCCTCATCTGCTTTGCCGGATTCTTGTCCCTCCACAAATAGATGTCGTCCGAGGAATACACAACCCCAAGCTTGTTCTCCCTCCAGGTGGTACCATCATCGTTTTTATGTCGGGTGTTCAGGGCTGCCGCGTTCACTTCAATGTAAAGAACCCCTTCCGGTCATTCCCGGAAACAGTCTTCCCGCTGTCCAGCTCCCTGACGGCGGTGTCGGCAAGACGGCAATCCTCCTCAAAGACTGCCTTCCCGATGTAATTTGTGACC
>CAYYHX010000132.1:0-5199 GCA_964471835.1 uncultured Hungatella sp. | reverse complement strand
TTTCCCGTTCCATCTGCCGTGCCTCCTTCCCGCAGGAACTGTAAAGCCGGGGCACCGCATCATGCACAATGTCCCGGCTTCATTATAATCTATCCATAGCAGCGGTTTCAAGTGGTTTTCAAAAACCCCGGAGATGTTTCGCTGGATTGTAACAATTCAGATGCCGGGAGAACAGAGCCAAACAGGTGTTAAGCTTGCTTATAAGCGTGTGAATCCTACCTCGAAGCCGTATTTCCCTCCGTATAGGTGTCAAAGCACACCCGGTCGATGACCTTCATCCTTCTCTCATCAAATACCACAAAATTCAGTCCCCTCCCGTTTTTGGACAGCTGGCTTCCGTTCAACACAATCGAACTTACATTTCCATGTTCATACCCGCCGCTGGTTACGGTATACAGGTAATCCAAAGCGCTTATCCTTCCCTTCATGCTCAGCTGCTCATAACCGCATTTTTCCGTAACCGTATCCGGCGTCAGGACGGCAATATAACTGGAACGAAACCGGTTCTTCAGATCCGTATGCAGGCCCAGCTGCTCGAAAAGCCCGACCGTTGAATCTTTCAGGCCGGCCGACGCGTCATCCCTGGCGGAGATCAGGATGTCGTACCGCTCGCGGTTCGCGCTGAGAAGCGACAGGTATTCATCGATCTCCGTCGTGTCCTGCAGGGCAAAATCTTCCCGGATGTCCTCATAAGCCTGCCTTGTTTCCTCCCACTGCGCATCCTCCCTCCCGGAGATATGGTACTCGCTGCGCAGCACTTCCCCTATGTAATCCGTCAGTTTCTTCGCGCCCCGGAGATTCGGATGGTTTCCCCCATTGCCGTCCTCCGTAAACACGAATCCGCTCGCATTGTATGTATCAGCCTCATTAAAGTCAATCAGTTTCAGATCGTTCGCATCTGCATACCTTTGCAGGGTGTTATGCCGTTCTATTGTCGCCTCACCGCTTGGGATATAGGCAAGGATCAGCACGATGTCTTTTTCCTTGCACAAAGCAATGATCTTATCCAGATACCCCCCCATCCCGGGGAACTCTCCCGCGCACTGCGCCGTACTTCCAGCCCTGTAAGGGGCCCAGCTCTCATTCTGATTGCGCAGGTTGAACGGATCGTATCCCTTTAACTCATAACCGTTTTTCATGGCGGAATAATACGGCGGAAAATCTTTTTGGGTCAGGGAAGACCATCGGGAATGGTACCTGACGATCGGGAAGAAATACCCGAGAGCGGACTGTTCCTGATCCATGCTGCAGATATCCAGGATCGCCCTGGCTTTGCTTAACGACCATTTCATGCCGTCGATCGCCTTCCGGACACAGCCTTCCGACGAATTGATTTTCGTATCCGGATACGCAGGAAACAGCATTTTGGGTTCCAGGACGACCGCTTTCGGCGACTGGCTGTCCAGGGCCTCACAGAGCCAGTAATACGTCGTCAGCAGGCTCTGCTGCTCGCAGGACAGGTTATAGCTGGTTATCCCATAGCTGTTATACAATTCCTGCGGAATAAATGAGGTGGTCCCGGCGCTGCTTCCAAAAAACAATACGTCCGCCGTATTATCTTCCAGGGCATAGAATCCCCTCCTGCTGACCGTAACCGGCCAGTCCGTGTCCGTGAAATAATCCGGCACCATCACTTTTGTGATACAGGAAAACAGGATGAGAAATCCCATCAAAAACGGAATCCATTTTCTGGCCATGTCTTTTCCCCAACCTCCTCCGTCTTTACCGCGGCGGGCCGCGGCCGCCTCGTATCTCTCATCAGAAGCCCCGGTAGATAAAATCCACCGCGTCGTACCCCGGCCCGTACATACCGAAAATGAGAATCCCGAAGATCAGCCCGTACCAGACCATCCAGCGGAACGGCAGGTTCTGTTTCGCGATCTGCTCCCGCACACTTCCTTTTTCCTGCAGGACCGAAACGACCAACAGCAGGAGAAGGCAGATCACCATCAGGATAAAATTCGGCCCGTTCAGTCCCAGCTTAAACAGGGAACCGTCGAAAAAGATTTCCGGATTCTTCGGAAACAAAGCGGCCCTGATCGTCCGCAGCGTCCGCATAAGCCCTTCCAGCCGGAAGAACATATTTCCGATTGCCACCAGCACAAATACCCGCAGCGACTGGAACAGGTGCCAGCTGAAACATCCCGTATTGATCTTCAGCCGGACGGTAATCTTTCGAAACACCGGTTTCAGCACCTGCGCCGACGCGATGCACAGCCAGTACCACAGGCCCCAGCCGAGGATAAACCCCCAGGTGCCGCCGTGCCAGAGACCCATGAAAAGCCAGACGCACAGCATCCCCGCCAGACTCGGGAGCAGTTTGGCCGCCTTCTTCCCCCAATGTACTCTGATCCAGTCTGCCATGCCCTTCCACGCGCGGGAACGGAGCAGAGGATAGAGGAGGTAATCTTTCAGCCACGCGCCAAGCGTGATGTGCCAACGCTGGAAGAATTCCTGTACGCTCCGTGAGAAAAACGGTGTGCGGAAATTTTCGGGAAGCAGAATCCCGTAACATTCCGACGCACCGAGGATGATATCCATACAGCCGGAAAAGTCCGTGTATAACTGGAACACAAAAGACACGGCCGCCACCCAGATATAGAATCCCCCGTACGTGATGCCGTCCCCGTAGATCGTATCGACTATGACCCCCAGGCGGGCAGAAATCACAAGTTTTTTGAAGATTCCCCACAGCATCCGCTGCATCCCAAAAGCGACCTGCCGCGAGTCAAACCTGTGTCCCTTATACAGCTTTTCCCCGACCTCGCCGTAGCGCGTGATGGGACCCGATGTGAGCTGCGGCCAGTAGCCGGCAAACAGCGCCATTTTCAGCAGGTTCGGCTGCGCCGGGCAGATGCCCCAATAGACGTCCAGCAGATACCCCGCAACCGACATGGTATAAAAGCTGATCCCCAGCGGCGCCAGAAGATCCGGCTTTGACAGGCGGAACGAGCTGCCCGCCAGCTTAAACGCGGAATTCAGATTGCTCACAAAAAAACCGTTGTATTTCAATGCCGCGAGGATACCCAGGTCCACGGCAAGACCCAGGACCAGCCATCTTCTCGCGATCCCGCTTTTCCCGCTCTCCCTCGCCTTTGCGATGCGGCCGGCACAGAGCGCCGCCGCAAGGACCGCCCCGACCGCGTAGAAGATCGTATAGTCCGCGGCCGAGAAATGAAAGAACACCAGGCTGAACACAAACAGCGCAAACCAGCGGAAACGCAGCGGAATGATGTAATACAGGCCCAGGGTCGCCGCGAAAAAAAGCAGAAACGGCAGTGAAGTAATCGACATGGAAATTCTCCTTGACCGTTTTTCTCCGTACTGCCGCTATTATACCCCCCATTAAAAAAGTCAACGTCTGCGATGGTTGTATGGAAAATAGTACAATGAATGGGGACGTATCTTTTATGGCTCATTTAATACACGATGCACAACCTGGGAAAAACCACAAAAGTTACGATGACAAACCGCGTATTTCTGCGTTAGATTTAAGGCAGATCGAACTTGCGGCAGAAAAGGACACCGCATACCAGATTGACTTACCAGATTGAGATGGACTTACCAGATTGACTTACCAGATTGACTGCCGGGCTCGTCTTTGCAAGGCGGCTGCCTGGAAGGAGATGAGGGATTGGAAGAACATAATCCGCTCTTTACCGGGGCGGCCAGGACTGCCGTCATCCCGAGCGAAGACAACAAGATCCGCCGGCAGATCAGGGCCGGCGGATTCCCGCGCCTTCCGGCAGCTCCTTATAAAATGGCAGCTCCTTACAAAATGGCAGGCTTCTTACAAAAGCTCTTTACAAAATGAATCCAGCGTTTCTTTCAGCGGCTCGGGATGGAAACAATGCTCCCCGTCCCGTATGTCATGGCGCAGGCGGTTTTCTTTCCCATAAAGCCGGTACGCGCTCTGGACAGTCTCCATCTGCTCCATCACATTCTGCATACCCCTGGGGCCGTTCAGATGGTCGTCCCGGCAGGACTGGACCAGAAGCGGCCGCGGCGCGATCAGGGACGTGATATCGCCCATGTCAAAATGCTCCCAGAGATGCGGAACATAATTGCAGCTGCAGTTCTCGTTTAAGTACAGCAGCGAATCCTTATAGCCATACAGGTACCCGCTGATCACGGCCTGCCGGATACGGCCGTCCAGCGCGGCAGCCCACATCGTCTGCATACCGCCGCCGGAGAATCCGACGCACCCCAGGGTTTCCATATCCCACTCACCCTGCTCCTCGATATAATCCAGGAGCCGCATCACGTCCCAGACGCACATCCCGGCCACGGTCTCTCCCAGCGGCTCCGCCATGTGCGCCAGATGGAAGCAGGTGCCTCTCAGGAACGCGTCCTCCGTGTCTTCCTGCAGCGCTTCGTCCCTGCGCTCCCCAAATCCCCTGCAGTCCGGACAGAACACCGTGTACCCGAGACGCGCCAGCTGCAGCCCGTAATCATAATGAAAGCGGTCGATCGCATCCTTCACCGCCGGAATATCGCTGCGGCCCGCTACGCTGTATTTTCCCGCCCCCTGGTGGCCCGGAAGCGCCAGGAAACAGGTCCGGCCGGACTGCGCCTTCTTCTCCGGAATCAGGATATAAACCGGCATAAAGACGTCCGGCTCCACCTGCAGCAGCACTTTCCTGCGCCGGATTCCCGGTTCCGCCGTCACTTCCTCCAGCTGTTCGGGCTGCAGGGGACAGGTCTCCATGTGATCCAGTCCCAGCAGTTCCCGCAACGTATTCCTGGATCTCTCCTTCCAGACCTCGAATTCCGTCTCTGTACTGCCGGTAAACCGGTCCTGCCTGGCCCGCCGGTCGTATTTCGCCTGCATATTGGCCAGACTGCCGTAATACCGGTCGATCTTGATGGTACGTTCCATCTCTCCTCCATTCTGCGGGCGGCGCCCGCTTCTTCCTCTAATATCGGAAACAGCCGGCCGCACAGGGAACGTGCAGCCGGCGTTTCTTATCAGATCCAATTTCTTTCTCAAGTCTGTTACTGCAGCGCGGATAAGGCAGCACCCATACCGCGCCTGCCGCACGGCGGAGCAGCTCACCGCACGGCCGTCTGTCACCGCGGCACAGTGAGACAAACTTGCCTGCTGCGCCTGCCGCACGGCGGATCAACTCACCGCACGGTCTGTCACTGCAGCGCGGACAGGTAGCGCCCGTACTGCGCCTGCCGCACGGCAAGCACGTC
>CAYYHX010000131.1:2067-5205 GCA_964471835.1 uncultured Hungatella sp. | reverse complement strand
CTACGATCATTTCCATGAGCAGGCATGAACTGGAGAAGAAATTCAAGCGGATCGTATGAGAATCCGAAAGGTGATTTTCAAAATGGTACTTACGATCACATATCAGGGAAATAATACTCAGGATTTGGGGTATCTGCTCTACAAGAACCCATACCGGCCGCAGAGCTTTGACCTCCCGATGGGGAAAGCGCATATCATTTATCCGGAGATCTCGGATGCCCGGACGACGGCGGCTCTGATTCTGGAACTGGATCCGCTTCTCTTATCGAAAGGGAAACCGGGAACCGGCGAATCCGGACTTTTTGACTATGTGAACGATCGCCCGTACGCCGCGTCCTCATTTCTCAGCAGTGCGATGAGCCGCTGTTTCGGTACAGCCATGACCGGAAGGTGTGACCAGAGACCGGAACTGGCAAGGAGTGATCTTGATCTGGAAATCGCGCTCTTCAGCCTTCCTGTCCGGGGAGACAAGAAACTCATCTGCCGGCTTTTCGAGCCGCTTGCGTATGAGGTCTCTTTTGAGACATTTCCTGTTGATGAGGATTTCCAGGAATGGGGAGAAAGCCAATACATCAACCTGAACCTGCGTACGCACAAAAGGCTGTCGCAGGTTCTGAATCAGATCTATGTCCTGATACCGGTATTTGACCTTCAGATCCATCATTACGTCTCGGAAACGGATATTGATAACCTGTTAAAGCACGGGGAAGGGTGGCTTTGCGGGCATCCGGAGAAGGAAACGATCCTAAGGCGGTACTTTTCGATGGCCAAAAGTTACGCAGATATGGCCCTTGCAAGACTTGCGGACGAGGGTCAGGACAGGACGGCAGTGTCATGTCCGGACGGGACTTCGGACGACAGGGTCTGCAGGTATGTATTCGTGGACGACCTGCAAGTACGGGAAGGACGTGAGGGTGACTGTCCGGCATATCCGCCCCAGCCGCAACCGCGTGCAGCTAAGGACACCGGAGAAAATACAGCAGCGCGGGAGGATGTCCATCCTGCATCTCTGGAGATGCTCCGTCTGCAGGCGGTAAGGGATGCGGTACGCGCCTCCGGCGCACGTTCCGTGATCGATATCGGATGCGGAGAGGGCAGGCTGCTTGCGCTGCTGGCAGGCGAACCCCGGATAGAGAAACTGGCGGGCGCGGATGTATCTTCCGCCGCGTTAAAGAAGGCCGGGCAGCGGCTGGAGCATACCGCACTGTCCGTGCGGCAGAGGGAAAAAATCACACTGTTTCAGGCTTCCCTTCTGTATCAGGATGCGAGGTTCTCCGGCTACGACGCGGCCTGCGTGACAGAAGTTGTGGAGCATATTGACCCGGAGAAACTTCCGATCTTTGAAAACGTCCTGTTTGGAAAAGCAGCACCGAAAACGGTCATCCTTACCACGCCGAACCGCTCTTATAATACGCGGTACGGGATGGGAGCAGGGGAACTCCGGCATACGGATCACCGCTTTGAATGGACGGAAGAAGAATTCCGAAACTGGTGTGAGCGGATCTGCGGACGGTTCGGGTATTCCGTGAACATCAAAGGGATCGGCGGCAGAAACGGGGCGGAGGGATTTCCAACGCAGATGGGGGTGTTTTCAAGATGAGAATAGAGATACCGGAACTGTCCCTGATTGCCATGGTGGGGGCCTCATCCAGCGGGAAAACGACATTCGCGAACCGGCATTTTGGTGACTCTTTTGTCCTGTCGTCCGACTTTTTCCGGAAAATGATCAGCGATGATGAAAATGACCAGTCCGTCACGAAGGAGACTTTCGGACTTCTGTACCAGACGGCCGAAACACGATTGAAACTTGGAAAGAGGACGGTGATCGACGCGACTAACCTGCAGGCCGTAGACCGCAAGGCGATCCTGAAACTTGCAAAAGAGCAGAATGTTCACGCCGCCGCTGTCGTGCTGGATATTCCGGAACATACATTGCTTCTCCGGAATGAGGAGAGAACCGGCAGGAACCTCTCCCCGCAGGCGATCCGGCGCCAGTACGCTGCCTTGCAGAAAAGCATCAAAAGTCTGAAAAGGGAGGGCTTCCGCTACGTTTATGTCCTTTCCGAGAAAGAGGTAGAAGACGTCGAGATTGTCTATACAAAACTCTGGAACGACAAGACGGAAGAACACGGGCCGTTTGACGTTATCGGGGATGTGCATGGATGCTGTGATGAGCTGGAAGAACTGCTGCTGAAACTCGGATATCGGGACACAGGCGCTGGTTATGCCCATCCGGATGGGCGCAAGGCGGTATTCATCGGTGATCTGACGGACAGAGGGCCGCGGAACGCGGACACTCTGCGGCTTGTGATGAAAATGGTATCCGCCGGAAACGCATTTTGTACGGCAGGGAACCATGACAACAAGCTGGAACGGTATTTAAGCCGCAGAAATGTTACGGTTTCCCATGGATCGGAAACGACAATCGAAGAACTGGAACGGGAAGGAGATTCCTTCAGAACCGATGTCCGGAAGTTCCTTTCCTCTCTTGTGAGCTATTACCGGCTGGATGACGGAAAACTTGTAGTTGCACACGCCGGAATCCGGCAGGAGTATATCGGGCGGGCATCGGCGGGCATCCGGGATTTCTGCCTCTACGGAGATACGAACGGTGAGACGGATGGGTTCGGACTGCCGGTCCGTCTGGACTGGGCGGACGATTACCGGGGAGACGCCCTGATCGTTTATGGGCATACGCCAACTGCCGAAGTGCGTGTGAAGAACCATACATGGTGCATCGATACCGGCTGCGTCTTCGGCGGGAAGCTGACGGCATTCCGCTATCCGGAACGGGAACTGGCGGCCGTGGACGCCCATAAAGAATATTACAAACCGGTCAGGCCGCTGGCGGATTCCAGAGATAACAATGCGGCAGGGCCTGCATACGGCAACACAATTTTCTCCAGAGATGGAGGCATGGCGGATTCCAGAAACAGAGCCAACATCTGCATGGCGGATACCGGAGATAACAATGCGACAGGACCCTCATACGGCAGCGCAGCTTTCTCCAGAGATGGAGGCATGACAGATTCCAGAAACAGAACCAGTGTCCGCACAGCAGATTCCGGAAACGGGGCCGGCGTCGGCGTCTGCCTCCATGCGGAAGATGTCATAGGGAAGCATTTCATCCGGACAAGT
>CAYYHX010000131.1:0-1967 GCA_964471835.1 uncultured Hungatella sp. | reverse complement strand
GCCGCGGTGGAGCTTATCAAGAAGGCGGAAGCGGCTCTTTCCGGCAGTCAGAATCCCGGCGGTGCGCCGGTTCCCGGGAGGGATCTGGACCTCGGAGATCTCCTGCGGCGATTCGAGGAGAAGCAGGACGCGATGGACAGATATGTCAACGCCTATCGGAACTACTGCTGGAAGGTACATGACATCTCAGACATCCGGATCGCACCGTTTCATCTGCTGGCGTCTGAGGGAAATGTATTCGACAGCAAAACGCACGTCTGGCACATGGAAACGATTAAAAAATACTGCACCGGTACGGACGCCCTGTTCATGGCGACGGACTATGTTACGGTGCATCTGTCCAGTGAGGAGGAGAAGAAAACCGCCGTGGACTGGTGGCTTGCCCTCACGGAGAACGGAGGGGAGGGAATGGTCGTAAAACCGATGGATTTTATTGCGTGGAAAGGAAATTCCATCCTTCAGCCCGCCGTAAAATGCCGCGGCAGAGAATACCTGCGGATTATCTATGGCCCGGAATACCTTCTGAACGGCCATCTGGAGAGACTGAAAAAGCGGTCCCTTTCTAGAAAACAGGCGCTCGCCCGGCAGGAATTCGCGCTGGGACTGGAATCCCTGCACCGTTTTGTGGCAGGCGAACCCCTCCGCAGGGTTCACGAATGTGTCTTCGGCGTGCTGGCTCTGGAGAGCGAGCCGGTGGATGCGAGACTGTGAAACGTCAGTTATCCGGATGCAGAAGCGGGAACCCGTAATCGTACAGCGCCTCGTCCGTCTGCCAGATACTCTTTCCATGCTGGATCGAAAAGAGGATCAGGGCATCCCGTGCGATTTTCGGATAGAGTTCGCTGTGTCCGGCAATCTTGAGCAGCCGCTGCGTATCCTCTTCATTGAGGTGCATTCCAAAGGCAACGGCGATCAGCTTATCGCGTGACGGCCTTTTCATTCCCCCGAAAATCTGGTAGACGTATGCCTTATCCAGACCGGAATCACGCACCACATCCGCGATCTTGAGATTTTTCTGGTTCAAAAGATTCATCAGATGCTCGGAGAGGCTCTGCATCAACATATTTTCCTCATTTTTCTTAATAAAATCGCCGAAAGATTCGGCGTTTGCTAAGTCTTCCTTTACGGAGGCCGAAGAGGCCTCTATGAAAATCTGCTTATTTGCGGCGTGATTTGTGATATGTTTAGACGATTGCATCCCGTGTTCCTCCATGGATCATAAAATAATTTCAAAAATTCCCATAAGTCTGCCGGCGGCAAACTCATTCGAAACAGCTTTTTGCTATGATAGCAGTAACGAACGGTTTCAGTTTACACCTTCCGGCCCGGGTTTGTCAACCAACCGGATAGAGGGTTGCGGAACAACCTGTCAGTATCATTTTGTAACAGTTCAGACGGTGCATCTGTTCGGACGGCACGCCCGTTCAGACGACACATCCGTTTAGACAACGCATTCCGCTCTTTGCGGAACCCATTTAAGGAGGAGAACAAACCATGACCTATGCTGTATCTGATATTCACGGCTGCTACGACAAATATAAAAAACTGCTCCGGACGATCGGGTTCGGTCCGGACGATACCCTCTATTTCCTCGGCGACGCCATTGACCGCGGACCATACGGGTTCAAGGTCCTGCTGGATATGGCTTCCCGCCCCAATGTGCTGGGAATAAAGGGCAACCATGAGGCGATGGCCATGGATGTGCTGCCCGGCATCGGGCGCTGCCTTGCAGATAAGAATGAAGACAGGGATCTCACCGATGAGGAAAGGGAGGCGCTCGATCTCTGGTTCTACAACGGAGGGGAACTGTCGCTTGCCGACTTTCTCTCACTCTCTAACGATGACTGCCGGAAAGTATGGAATTATATGACTTCTCTCCCCCTCTATCGCGAAGTGAAAGCGGGCGGGCGGAAGTTTGTGCTGGTACACGGCGGTCTGGAAAACTTCTCACCGGCCCGTCCCCTGGC
>CAYYHX010000130.1:0-5242 GCA_964471835.1 uncultured Hungatella sp. | reverse complement strand
TCGCGGAGAAAAGCAGAGGACGTGGCGGAGAAGCTGTCGCGGGGAAATGCAGAGGGCGCGGCGGAGAAGCTGTCACGGAGAAAGGCGGAGGACGCGGCAGGGGAACTGTCACAAAGAAAGGCGGTGTCCACAGTCATCATCGGCGCTGATACCGTGGTCGCCGTGGACAGCCGGATTCTTGGGAAACCGGAAAGCAGGGAAGACGCGGAGGCTATGATCGGACTTCTGGCAGGCCGCGCCCACCACGTTTATACCGGCGTCACGATGATATTCCTTCCGTCCGGTGAGCGAGTTGCCTTTGCGGAGGACACGGAGGTGGAGGTTTATCCGATGACACGGGAGCAGATCCGGCGCTATGCGGCGACCGGAGAACCGATGGACAAGGCAGGAGCCTACGGCATCCAGGGGTATTTTGCGGCCTATGTGAAGCGAATCCGCGGCGATTATAACAATGTGGTCGGGCTTCCGCTCGCGCGTGTGTGCCGGGAACTGAACGAGAAGTTACAGGGAATGGAAGCTGCGGGAAATGACAGCGGATCATGAGCGGGGCGATCCTGCCCCGTTATCGAAACAATGTCCCGATTGAGCAATAGCATCCATTCATAATGTTACGTAAAATAAAATGACCGCCAGCCGGAGCGTGTTCCCGGGATAATCAGTGTGAGACCGGACACCTCCGACACCGTGTGAGCGGTGCTCCTCCCAGAACTGGCGGACAAGTTGGATTATACACCTTTAAGAAAAAGATTGCAATACAGATCATGGGGCGCTCAGGGTTGTTTCGGCGTTGTTTCATGATAGATTGGAACCGTTCAGAAGGTTTCCATTTCCGTCGTCTGAACTGTTACAATCCGGCATGAAACATCTCCAGGTTTTTTGAAAATCACTTGAAACCGCTGCCGCAGATAGATTATAATGAAGTCGGGGCATTGTGTGCATGATGCGGTGTCCCGGCTCCACAGTTCCTGCGGGAAGGAGGCACGGCAGATGGAACAGCAAATGGAACGGCAGAAAAAGATGCTCCCGATCGGGATCGAGGACTTTGCGGAAATGCGTTGCAAGGATTACTACTACGTCGATAAGACCGGCCTGATCCGGGATCTCCTTACGAACCAGGCGAAAGTAACCCTTTTCACCCGCCCGCGCCGGTTTGGGAAATCGTTGAACATGAGCATGCTGGCGCATTTCTTCTCGCCGGATGGGGATAAGTCTGTCTTTGATGGGCTTGAGATCTCGAAGGAGACGGCACTCTGCGAGAAATACATGGGGAACTATCCGGTGGTTTTTCTGACCCTGAAAGGGATCGACGCGCAGGATTATGAGGAAGCCTTCCAGGCGGCCGTCCAGCTGATCGTGGAAACCGCTATGAATTATGAATTCCTGTCATGCAGCGAAAAACTCAGCATACGGGAGAAAGCGCGGTACGAAAAGCTGCTGGATGACTCCATGGATACGGGAACACTGAGTAACAGCCTGAAACTCCTGTGCCAGCTTCTGGAAAAGCACTTCGGCAGAAAGGTTGTCCTGCTGATCGACGAATATGACGTCCCTCTGGCGAGGGCGCATAGAAACGGCTACTATGACCGCATGGTTTCCCTGATGCGGGGTCTGCTGGGCGCCGCGCTCAAGACGAACGCCAGCCTGGAATTCGCCGTGCTGACCGGATGCCTGCGCGTCTCGAAGGAGAGCATCTTTACCGGGCTGAATAACCTGAGAGTCATATCGATTACGGATGATCGTTTTGATGAGTATTTCGGGTTTACAGGCAATGAAGTGAAAGGGATGCTTGCGTATTATGGGCTTTCGGATTCTTATGACAAGGTCAGGAGATGGTATGACGGGTACCAGTTCGGTAGTATGGAAGTATACTGCCCGTGGGATGTGTTGAACTACTGCGATCTGCTCCGCAAAAACGCCGGAAGAGAACCCCAAAACTATTGGATCAACACCAGCGGGAACGACGCGGTGGAGCGCTTCGTCGGGATGGCCGATGGCCGGACCAGGGACGAGATTGAGAGCCTGGTGGCGGGAGAGGCGGTCGAGAAGACGATCCGCGAGGACCTCACCTACCCCGAGATGTATAAGACGATTGACAACCTCTGGAGCCTGCTCTTCATGACCGGGTACCTGACGCAGCGCGGCCAGCCGCGCGGGCGCGTCATGCGGCTGGCCATTCCCAACCTCGAGGTAAGGGACATCTTCGTGACCCAGATCCTGGACTCTTTTGATGAGAGTGTCAGGGCGGACACGGACACGCTGGACCGCTTCTGCGCCGCCCTGCGGGACGGAGATGCCGGTACGGTAGAGCAGCTCTTCGCGCGGTACCTGGAACGGTCTATCAGCATCCGCGACAACGCCGTACCGGACGACAGGAAGGAGAATTTTTACCATGGCGTCATGCTGGGGATCCTGATGGCGAACGGCCGCTGGGACGTTCTCTCCAACCGGGAAGCGGGCAAGGGATATGCGGATATTCTGGCGAAAGCAGAGGACGGGGAGACGGGCATCGTCATCGAGATGAAATACGCGGACGGCGGGGAACTGGAAGACGCCTGCCGGGACGCCCTGGAGCAGATCGATGAACGCCGGTACACGGACGCTTTCAAGTACACCAGGGTAAAGACCGTAAGGAGATACGGGATCGGATGCTATAAGAAAAGCTGCAGGGTGATGAAGGACGATTCTGATCGTCTGCGAGGAGGGCGATACGGAGTACGATCCCAAACTCCTGAAGGCGAACGGCACGACGATGGTCACGGCGGTCAGCCTGGATGGGATCAGGCCGAAGAAGCTGACGGAACTGAAGAACTATAAGCCGGCGCACGTTTACTCTTCCTTTTCCGGTACACCATTGGCAGCCACTATGATCAACAACAGAAGGTTTGAAAACCACTTGAAACCGCTACCGTAGATAGATTATAATGAAGCTGGGGCATTGTGAATGATGCAGTGCCCCGGCTTTACAGTTCCTGCGGGAAGGAGGCACGGCAGATGGAACGGGAAATGGAACGGGAACGGCAAATGGAACGGGAACGGCAGACGGAACGGGAAATGGAACGGCAGACGGAATGGGAACGGCAGACGGCGCGGCAGAAAAAGATGCTCCCGATCGGGATCGAAGATTTTGAGAAACTTCGTAAGAATGATTATTACTATGTCGATAAGACCGGGCTGATCCGGGAACTCCTTGAAAACAGGGCGGAAGTAACCCTTTTCACCCGCCCGCGCCGGTTCGGGAAATCGTTGAACATGAGCATGCTGGCGCATTTCTTCTCGCCGGATGGGGATAAGTCTGTCTTTGATGGGCTTGAGATCTCGAAGGAGACGGCACTCTGCGAGAAATACATGGGGAACTATCCGGTGGTTTTTCTGACCCTGAAAGGGATCGACGCGCAGGATTATGAGGAAGCCTTCCAGGCGGCCGTCCAGCTGATCGTGGAAACCGCTATGAATTATGAATTCCTGTCATGCAGCGAAAAACTCAGCATACGGGAGAAAGCGCGGTACGAAAAGCTGCTGGATGACTCCATGGATACGGGAACACTGAGTAACAGCCTGAAACTCCTGTGCCAGCTTCTGGAAAAGCACTTCGGCAGAAAGGTTGTCCTGCTGATCGACGAATATGACGTCCCTCTGGCGAGGGCGCATAGAAACGGCTACTATGACCGCATGGTTTCCCTGATGCGGGGTCTGCTGGGCGCCGCGCTCAAGACGAACGCCAGCCTGGAATTCGCCGTGCTGACCGGATGCCTGCGCGTCTCGAAGGAGAGCATCTTTACCGGGCTGAATAATCTGAAAGTATTTTCGATCACAAATACATCTTACGATGAATTTTTTGGATTTACGAGTCAGGAAGTACAGTCTCTCCTGAATTATTATGGATTGGGAGATACATATGATTCGATACAGGAATGGTACGACGGTTATCAATTTGGAAAAACGGATGTATATTGCCCGTGGGATGTGATCAATTATTGCTTTGATAAGCGGAACGATCCGGATCTGTCCCCGCAGGACTACTGGATCAACACCAGCGGGAACGACGCGGTGGAGCGCTTCGTCGGGATGGCCGATGGCCGGACCAGGGACGAGATTGAGAGCCTGGTGGCGGGAGAGGCGGTCGAGAAGACGATCCGCGAGGACCTCACCTACCCCGAGATGTATAAGACGATTGACAACCTCTGGAGCCTGCTCTTCATGACCGGGTACCTGACGCAGCGCGGCCAGCCGCGCGGGCGCGTCATGCGGCTGGCCATTCCCAACCTCGAGGTAAGGGACATCTTCGTGACCCAGATCCTGGACTCTTTTGATGAGAGTGTCAGGGCGGACACGGACACGCTGGACCGCTTCTGCGCCGCCCTGCGGGACGGAGATGCCGGTACGGTAGAGCAGCTCTTCGCGCGGTACCTGGAACGGTCTATCAGCATCCGCGACAACGCCGTACCGGACGACAGGAAGGAGAATTTTTACCATGGCGTCATGCTGGGGATCCTGATGGCGAACGGCCGCTGGGACGTTCTCTCCAACCGGGAAGCGGGCAAGGGATATGCGGACATTCTGGCGAAAGCAGAGGACGGGGAGACGGGCATCGTCATCGAGATGAAATACGCAGATGCCGGGGAACTGGAAGATGCCTGCCGGGACGCTCTGGGGCAGATCGATGAACGCCGGTACACGGATGCTTTCAAGTACACCAGGGTGAAGACCGTAAGGAGATACGGGATCGGGTGCTATAAGAAAAGCTGCAGGGTGACGGTTCCTGTTGACTCCGGTTGACATTTCCCCCGCAAAAATATAATGCCATGTATTCCACGTCATGGATATTCGCGACATTCATGTTCTTCAATGTCTTGATGAGGTCCTCGGTCGTCACATGCGTTCCCTGGGAAAGCAGGCGGTAACCGCAGTCATTGAAGACGGCCTGCTTCAGGGTTTCGCCCATCTTTTTGATGGACTGGGTAACGATGAATGCCCTACCCCCATGCTGTTGAACTTCCGGATGTTGTAGGAGCCTAAACCGGCGTTCGCGCAGTAGATGAACTTTGCGCCCGGGATCATCTTCAGGATTTCCTGCCCCGGGGGGATGGCGGTCAGTTGTTCGCCGGTGTTGCCCGGGTGGAGACACATGGTGATGGGGATCCCCCTGCGGTCCATGAACAGCCCGAATCTACAAGAAAAACGCTTGCTTTCCTGCGGCGTTTGGGGTATAGTAAAAACATCAGCCGCGGAATTTCTGTTCCGT
>CAYYHX010000129.1:0-5261 GCA_964471835.1 uncultured Hungatella sp. | reverse complement strand
CGAGCGGCAACGACGCGGTGCGGGAATTCGTACAGAAGATGGATGCCGGCTCGGCTCGTGAGGAGCTGCAGGTGCTGGTGGACGGGGGGACGGTCGTGAAGAAGATCCGCCCGGAATTGACGTACCGGGAGATGTATCATTCCATCGAGAACCTGTGGAGTCTGCTCTACATGACCGGCTACTTGACGGAATCCGGACGTCCGGACGAGAACGGGACGCCGCTGGTGATCCCGAACCGCGAGATCCGTGGGATCTATACGGATCAGATCATGGAGCTGTTTCGGGAGGAGACGAAGAAGGACGGGGAGTCGCTCCGGAAGTTGTGCGGCGCGCTGGCAGCCGGTGACGCGGCCGGGGTGGAGAAAGCGTTCGGCAGTTACCTGCGGCGAGCGATCAGTATCCGCGACACATCGGTGCGGAAGGCGCGCAAGGAAAACTTCTACCACGGCATCCTGATGGGGATCCTGGCATACAAAGAGGACTGGATCGTGACCAGCAACCGGGAGACGGGGGACGGCTACGGGGACATTCTGGTGAAAGCTGTGGACGGCAGCCTCGGGATCGTGATCGAGGTGAAATACGCGGAGGACGGCGATCTGGAGAAAGGAGTGCGGCAGGCGCTGGCGCAGATCGAGACGAGGCGTTATGAGGAGGCGCTGATGGATGACGGTGTGGAGAGGGTGCTGAAGTATGGCATCGCCTGCTACAAGAAGCGCTGCAGAGCTGGACTGGCGGAGGAGCTGTAAGAAGCGGCGCAGAGCCGCACTTTTCCTGAATGATTGCCTGCCGGCAGGAATGCGGGGCCGGCAGACCAGATTCTGCGGTATGGGAAAGAAGACGGAACCATACGATGGAACAGGGAGTTATTTTCAAGATCCAAAGATACTGCGTGAGCGACGGTCCCAGAATCCGCACGGTGGTATTCCTGAAGGGCTGCCTGAAAGAATACAAAGATTGCGATGCTGCCGACATCGCGGAGCGGTACATCGAGGGCCAGCCGCAGCCATCATTCTGCGGCTGCATGGCTGAAATTATCCGTTTTCAAAACATCTTTTTGAGCCAAAGACATCGCCTGTATGCAAGGTAAAACTGCCAAAATAACAGACCTCGCGGCCTCGCGGCCAACACTTCATATTTATTGTATTGGAAATTTTAACTGCTGAAAAGGGGTATTCTCAAAATCAACAAAATCGGGGGTATTCCCCTAATTAACATATTTCCTGACTGCTCCTGCAATTCTGAGAATCATTGCAAATAATATGCAATATGAGATAAGGGGATACGGGGAAAATCCGAAGAAAAACCTAAGAAAATCCGAAGAAGATCTGAAGAAAATTCGTGAAACTGACACATTTCTTGAATTTTATCCAAAAACCGGTTAAGATAAGTAACAAACGGTTTTATGAGCATGTGCTGGAACATGGTTCCGCGCCGGATGGATAATCCGGAGATCCGGCGGCTTCCAGCGGCCAGTACGGTGGCTGCCGTGGAAGATGGGCTGTCTGAACGGTTGCTGATACGAGCGGAGAAGGAGGATGAGGAAATGGAACAGGCGAGGGTCTGGGTGGAGAAAGTGATGATTCCTACCTATGAGATCGGCGAGGCGGAGAAGAATCCGATTTTCCTGGACAGGCGGGTCTATCAGGGGAGCAGCGGGAAGGTGTACCCGTACCCGACCGTGGAGAAGCTGAGTGATGAGAAGAAGGACAAGGAGTACGAGGCCGTATTCCTGGAAAATGAATACCTCCGGGTCATGGTGCTGCCCCAGCTTGGGGGCCGCATCCAGCGGGCATACGATAAGACGAACGGCTACGATTTTGTCTATTACAACCATGTGATCAAGCCGGCGCTGGTGGGGCTGACCGGGCCGTGGATTTCCGGCGGCATCGAGTTCAACTGGCCGCAGCACCACCGGCCGACTACCTTCCTGCCGGTCGATTATGAGATCGAGGACGGGGACGGCAGCGCGTCGGTACTTCTGCATGACGTGGACCAGATGTACGGAACCAAGGGGCTGATGAAGATCACGCTCTACCCGGGGCGGGCCTATATCGAGATCACCGGCCAGCTCTACAACCGCACGAGCCTTCCCCAGACGTTCCTCTGGTGGGCGAATCCGGCTGTGTCGGTCAACGACAACACCCAGTCTATCTTCCCGCCGGATGTACACGCGGTCATGGATCACGGCAAGCGCGATGTGTCCCGTTTCCCGATCGCGACCGGCGTATATTATAAGAAGGATTACAGCGAAGGCGTAGACATTTCCCGATACAAGAATATTCCGGTGCCGACTTCCTATATGGCGGAAAAGTCCAAATACGATTTCGTGGGCGGCTATGACTACGGTGTGGGTGCCGGTGTGCTGCATGTGGCCGACCATCACATCTCGCCCGGCAAGAAGCAGTGGACCTGGGGCTGCGGCGATTTCGGCCGGGCGTGGGACCGGAACCTGACGGATGACGACGGCCCCTACATCGAGCTGATGACCGGCGTGTTTACGGACAACCAGCCGGATTTCACATGGTTAAAACCGTTCGAGGAGAAGACATTTACCCAGTATTTCATGCCGTATAAGGCCGTGGGGCAGGTGAAGAACGCCTCCCGGGAGGCGGCGGTGCATCTGTCGCTCGCGGACGGCAGGGCGAAGGTGATCGTCTATGCGACGGCGGTTTACGAGGACGCGCAGATCGTGCTGAGCGTCCGCGGAAAGGAGATCCTGCGGGAGCGGGTGCGGCTTTCGCCGGTGGATGTCTATGAGCGGGAAGTGGAGGTCGAGCCGGAGGCGGAAGGAGTCGGCGCGGCGGAGGCGATAGAAGCA
Organism: uncultured Hungatella sp.; assembly: GCA_964471835.1. Taxonomy (GTDB): domain Bacteria; phylum Bacillota; class Clostridia; order Lachnospirales; family Lachnospiraceae; genus UBA3402. Next base: position 2,443 of record CAYYHX010000129.1, on the reverse strand, counting down.
GCGGCAAAAGGGGCAGGAGGCGGTGCGGCAGGCGCGGCAGAAGCAACGGAAAGAACCGGCGCGGCAAGGGCGGCTGAAGCAGCGGAAGGAACCGGTGCGGCGGGAGCGATGCAGTCTGGCGCGGCAGAAGCGTCGGGGGCCGCAGCTGGAGCGGTTCGCGAGGAGGATCTTCATCTGGCTGTCTGCGCGGGCGGCGTCTGCCTGGTAGAGTACCAGCCGGAGGCGCAGGGTATCCCGCGGTTGCCGCAGCCAGCCCAGCCGGCTGAGGAACCGGAGAAAATCATGACCAACGAGGAGTTATATCTGACCGGTCTGCACATCGAGCAGTACCGCCACGCGACTTACCAGCCGGATCCCTACTATCTGGAGGGCCTGAAACGCGACCCGGGGGATATCCGCATTAACAACGTTTACGGTACGCTTCTGCTGCGGCGCGGGCAGTTTGCGGAAGCGGAGAGTTATTTCCGGAAGGCGATCGAGCGCCTGACCTGGAAGAACCCGAATCCTTATGACAGCGAAGCATACTATCTGCTTGGGCTGGATCTGTTTTATCAGGAGCGGCTGCCGGAAAGTTACGACGCGTTCTATAAGGCGACCTGGAGCGCCGGGCAGCAGGAGATGTCCTTTTACTACCTGGCGGCAATCGCGTCCCGCGCCGGAAGGTACGGACAGGCGCTGGCGCTGGTTGAACAGGGCCTGGTGAAGAATACCCACAATATCAAGGCCAGGGGGCTGAAAGCGTATCTGCTGCGCAGACTGGGAAGGCGGGAAGAGGCTGACGGGTACGTCGGGGAGAGCCTGCGGATCGATCCGTTTGATTATGTGTCGGGAAATGAGGAAGTGCTGCTGGCCCGCGAGGCAGGCGGGGAAGCATCCGAATACGGGATGGCCCTGCGCCGGAACCTGAATCACAAGATGCGCGGCTTTGCGGAGAATTATCTGATGGCTGCCCGGGACTATGCGGAGTTCGGGGCTTATGAGGAGGCTATCGGGATTCTGGGCGAGTGCGGGAAGGAGTATCCGCTGCTCACCTACTATGAGGCGTATTACCGCAGCAGGCTCGAAGAAAAAGGAGACGCGCCCCGGGCTGGAAAGATCAGCGAAACCGTCGCCGCCCTTCTGGCGAAAGCCGAGTCGCAGACGCCTGACTACTGTTTCCCGAACAAGCCGGAGGACATCGCGGTGCTGCGTTTTGCCATAGACCACGGCGGGACTGCGGAGGTTGTCTGCCAAGACGACGCTGCGGAGGCTGCCTGTCATAGTGGCGCGGAGAAGGCTGCCTGCCACGGCGGAACTGCGGAAGATGCCTGTCACGGCAAAACTGCGGAGGCCGCCAGCCACGGCGGCGCGGCGAAGGCTGCCTACTATCTCGGCAACCTGTACTATGATAAGCTGCAGTGGAAGGAAGCTCTGACGCTGTGGGAGATGTCCGAGGCGGCAGATCCGGATTTCCCGACCGTATGGCGGAACCTTGCTCTGGTCTACTACAACAAATGCGGGGAGCCCCAGAAGGCGAAACAGGCCATGGAGAAAGCATTTGCCCTGAATCCCGCGGATGCGCGGGTGTTCTTAGAACTGGATCAGCTGTATAAGAAGCTGGGCCGGACCTTCGAGGAGCGGCTCGTGAATTATGAGACGCATCCGGAACTGATCGGCGTGCGGGATGACCTTTACATCGAATATATCACGCTGGTTAATCTGTGCGGCGACCACGAGAAGGCGTATAACTGCATCATGGGGCGCAGGTTCCACCCGTGGGAGGGCGGCGAGGGCAAGGTGACGACGCAGTATACGATTGCCCTGCTTGAGATGGCGAAGGAGGCGCTGGCGGCAGAGGAGTACGGGAAGGCCGAGAAACTGCTCCGGCAGGCGCTCATTTATCCGAAGAATCTCGGCGAAGGGAAACTCGAAGGCACGAAAGATAACCATATTTACTATCATCTGGGCCTGGCTCTGGAGGGGCAGGGGCGCGATGATGAGGCGAGAGAATGTTTTACGGCGGCCACGGCCGGCACCGGCGAACCCGCGGGCGCGATGTATTACAACGACCAGCCGGCGGACAGGATTCTCTATCAGGGGCTGGCGTACCGGAAACTCGGCCGGACAGGGGAAGCCAATGCCTGTTTCTGGAAGCTGATCGACTACGGGGAGAGGCACCTGGAAGATCCGGCGAAGATTGAGTATTTCGCGGTTTCGCTGCCGGAGTTTTTGATCTTTGACGAAGACTATGCGGCGCGGAACAGGGCGCACTGCTATTATCTGATGGCCCTTGGCAACATCGGCCTGGGCGACCGGCGGAAGGCGGCGGAATTTCTGGATCAGGCGGTGAGGATCGAGCCGTCGCACATGATGTGCCGGATCTACAGCCGGATGGTGTGAGGGATGGTATGAGCAGTTTGCGCCGGCGGCTTAACGTCTGCTTTTGCACCGGTTCTTTCGTTGC
>CAYYHX010000128.1:3626-5262 GCA_964471835.1 uncultured Hungatella sp. | reverse complement strand
TTTACTAACCTACATAACATTGAGGTGACGTTCGCCCAATTTCACAGGTGGAAAAATTTGTAACAGTTCAGACGGCGGGAGAACCGGTGCCAAAACAGGCGTTAAACTTGCTTATAAGCATGTTTTGGCACCGGTTCTCACATCGGATAAACATCCGATGCTTCTTGCGCGGCCACCGGCCGCACAAGAAGATGTGCCGTCTGAACTGTTACCCCTTCTTCACGCACAAAGACTGTCCTTCCATTTCCTGTGGAAAAATGCTATAATTCCGCCAGATACTGCCGGACTACTGAATAAGCGAAGGAAACGCCCTATGAAAACGACAATCCGCGAAATCCCCAAAATACCCGCCGGCGGCCGTCTGATCGCTGTCAGCGACATCCACGGCTGCGTCCATTTTCTGAAGGGCCTGCTGGAAAAGATTCATTTCACCAGGCAGGACACCCTCGTCATCATCGGCGACATGATTGAAAAAGGCCCGGAAAGCCTGGCGACCGTCCGTTTAATCCTCAACCTGATCGACCGGGGCTTTCGCGTCTTCGCTTCCATGGGAAATGTTGAACAGAGCCGCTTATCGAATCTGACCGGCACGGACGCGAAAGCCGACAAACGGTTTCTCCACGTTCTCTGCACCGACAGGGACATCTGGAAACACGGCCTGTTTCTTGATATGATGGATGAACTTGGAATCCCTTACGGCCGCCTTTCCGAAGATTCCGTCAGAGAATATGGAGAAGCCTCCGGCGGCCGTTTTTCCCGCACACCGATACAGCACGGCAACCTGCCCGCCGCTGCCGTCGATACCGCTGACACCGCCTTCGCTCTCCCCTGCACGCTTCCGCAGTTAAAACAGACCCTCCTCACGCATTACCGGCGGGAGATCGGCTGGCTTCGCGGCCTGCCGACGGTCCTGTCCTGCGGCAATTTCCTGTTCGCGCACGCCGGGGTTCCGACCGACGATCCGGCGCGCCTCCGGGAAACGGACGCCATGGAATGCCTGAAACGCGACGCGTTTCTCCTGGAAGACGTTCATTTCACGCGCTTCATCGTCACGGGACACTGGCCCGTCACCCTCTACCGGGAAGACATCGACAACATGAATCCCCTCTATGACGCCGGCAAACACATCGCCGCCATCGACGGAGGCTGCGCCCTCAAGGCCGGCGCGCAGCTCAACGCCCTGATCCTTCCCGCGGACGCGGCGGATATGGGCGCGGCCCGTTTCGAACACTACGACGATCTGCCGGTGATCACCGCGGACCACCCGCAGAAGCCGCGCAGAGCGACGCTCCATGTGCGGTACGATAACTGTTCCGTAGAAATTCTGGAAGAGAAAAATGATCTCGCCCTCCTGCGCCTTGCCGGCACCGGCCAGGTCTTCACCGCCCCGAAGTCGCTCCTCCTCTGCCGCCCCGGCAGGCCGCTGCAATGCGACGATTATTCCGACGCACTGCTTGCAGTCGCGCCCGGCGACCGGCTCTCCGTAGTCAAAGACACTTCGATCGGCAAAATCGTAAAAAAAGACGGGATCGTGGGCTGGTATCTGAAGGAAGGTTGCTCGCTCTTCTGCAGCTCGTACAACTTCTTATAGATCCCGCCCTTTTCCAGCAGTTCCTGATGCGTCCCGCTCTCGCGG
>CAYYHX010000128.1:1804-3526 GCA_964471835.1 uncultured Hungatella sp. | reverse complement strand
CTTCTTATAGATCCCGCCCTTTTCCAGCAGTTCCTGATGCGTCCCGCTCTCGCGGATACGCCCGTGATGCATGACAATGATATTGTCCGCGTGCTGGATCGTCGAGAGGCGGTGGGCTACCATGATCGTAGTCCGGCCGGCCATCAGCTTTTCCAGGGCGTCCTGGATCCATTGTTCGGTTTCCGTATCAATATTCGCTGTGGCCTCGTCCAGAATCAGGATGGCCGGATCAAACGCCAGCGTCCGCGCGAAGGACAGCAGCTGTCTCTGTCCAGCCGAGAAGGTAGATCCGCGCTCGCTGACCCGTTCGTCGTAACCGTTCGGAAGCCGTTCGATGAATTTGCTCGCGTTGACCTGCCGCGCGGCCTCGCGAATCTGCCGGTCGCTGATCTCCTCGCTGCGCAGCCGGATATTACTCTTGATATCGCCCGTGAAAATGAATACGTCCTGCTGCACCTGCCCGATGGCGCTGCGGATCTGCTCCCGCGTCATTTCCTTAATATTAACGCCGTCAATCAGGATTTCGCCCTTCTGAATCTCGTAGTACCGCCCGATCAGGTTCAGAATCGACGATTTGCCCGCGCCCGTGGCCCCTACAAACGCCACCTTCTGTCCCGGCTCGATCACAAAACTGATGTCTTTTAAGACATAATCCTCGTCATTGTAGGCGAACCACACATGCCGAAACTCAATCCTTCCTTTAATCTGCGGCAAGACCACCGGCTCCTCTGGGTCGTGGATCAGCGGCTCCTCGTCGAGCAGCGCGAAGATTTTCTCCGCCGCAGCGATTGCCGACTGCAGCGTCGCCAGCTGGTCCGTCAGCTCCTGGATCGGCTCAAAAAACGTCTGGATATACTGAACGAAGATATACAGGGTCCCCAGGGTCAGGACGCCCCGGAACACGCCGATGCTTCCGGCCGCGATTACGATCACCAGCGCGGCAATCGACGCCATATAGATGCTGGGCCGAAAGATCGCGTTGATCAGGATTTCACGGCGGTTAATCCGGTACAGATCCCCGCTGCGCTCGCAGAATTCCTCGTGTTTCTCCTTCTCGCGGTGGAAGATCTGTGTAATCTTCATTCCGGAGATATTCTCCGAGAGAAATGTATTGAGCGCCGTGATCTTCGTCCTGGTGGTCTGGTAGATCCGGTGGGCAATCTTACGGAACAGAACCGTCAGCACAGTCACAACCGGCGTCATCACAAACGAACAAAGCGCCATCCGCCAGTCCAGATACAGCATGATCGCGGCCAGTCCGATGATCTTGACCAGGTTGCTGACCAGGCGCACCAGGATATTCGAATACAGTTCATTGACCGACTCCACGTCGTTGGTGACGCGGGTAACGATCTTGCCCACAGGCGTCAGATCGAAAAACCGCATCGTCATGCTCTCGATATGCTCAAACACCTGGTTTCTCATCTCATAAATGATCTTCTGACCGGTGGTCTGCAGCATCAGGTATTGGGCGCGGTTGCAGACCAGAAGCGCCACCAGGACGCCCAGATACTGCGCAGCGGCGATCAGAACACCCCGGAACCGCTCTTGTACCATCTCTCCGGGCGCAAAATCTCCTGTGATGAAGCGGTCAATGGCTCCGCCGATCAGGATCGGCTTGTACAGTTCCAGAACCGTGATCAACAGCACCAGAACCATACAGACCAGCATCTCTTTCCAGTAGGGCTTCACATAGGACAGCATCCGCAGGAGCGTACTCCC
>CAYYHX010000128.1:0-1704 GCA_964471835.1 uncultured Hungatella sp. | reverse complement strand
CCGGTTGATCCGCAGGTTATGGAGAATCTGCTCCTCGGTATCGGTATCCACCGCGGAAAGCGCATCGTCCAGGATCAGGATCGGCGCGTCCTTAAGCAAGGCCCGGGCAATCGAGCAGCGCTGCTTCTGCCCGCCGGAGAGCGTTACGCCGCGCTCGCCGACGACGGTCCGGTAGCCTTCCGGGAATTCCATGATCGCATCGTGAATACATGCCTCCTTCGCCGCCCGTACCACCGCCTCGTGCAGATCCCCGCAGCTCCCGTCCCGGATACCGAAGGCGATGTTACGTTCCAGCGTATCGGAAAAGAGAAAATTATCCTGCGGCACATAGGCGATATTCTCCCGCAGAATCTTGAGCGGAATCTCCGTCAGCGGATGTCCGTCAATGCGGATCCGGTCCGGTTCCGTGTCGTAAAGACGCAGCAGAAGGTTCGCCAGCGTAGACTTGCCGCTGCCGGTGCGCCCGATGATCGCCAGCGTCTCCCCCGCCGGGATATGCAGGCTGATTTCGTGAAGAACCTCCGTTCCTTTCTGATCCGGATAGGCAAAGCTCAGTCTGTCGAACTCGATCTCGCCCCGCAGAGAATCGATTTGGGTGTCCACTTTCCAGGGGTTGTCCACGATATCCGGCTTCTCGCGGAAGATAACCATGATCCGTTTCAGCGAGGCAAGCCCCTGGGAAATGTAGGTAATACAGTCCCCGGCCGCAAACATGGGCCAGATCAGCATGGAAATGTACTGGTTAAAAGCCACAAACTGCCCCAGAGTGATGTCCCCTTTGATCGCCAGATAGCCGCCGTAAAGCAGGGTCAGCAGTCCGCTGGCCCCGATCACCAGATCCAGCAGCGGCATGAAGATCGCCTTCAGGCGCACGACCCCCAGATTCTTTTCCTGATTATAGCGGTTCATACGCGCAAAGGCGGCCAGTTCTTTCCTTTCCTGCACAAATGCCTTAATCACGCGGATCCCCGATACCGCCTCCTGTACCTGATCCGTCATATCCGAGAACGCCTTCTGTTTCTCCAGAAACCTCCGGTTCATGATCTTGCCGTAACAGACGTCCCCGAACATGATCAGCAGAAGCGGAATCACCGCGATCACCGTCAGTTTCAGATCCACATACATCACCATCTGCATCAGCACCATCACGAGCATGACCGACGCGTCAAACGCCGTAATCACCGTAAAGCCCAGAAACATCTGCACCGACTGCAGATCATTGGTAAAATGCGCCATCAGATCACCGGTCTTATGTTCGTTGTAATAGCGCATCGACAGCGTCTCGAGGTGTCCAAACAGATCGTCGCGCAGTTCCCGCTCGATGCTTCGCGCCGGTCCCAGGATAAAATATCTCCAGCAGAAGCGTCCCGCGGCGATCAAAACGCCAAACAGCAGGATTCTGCCGATCAGTCCCCAGATCTCCGGCATCGCGATGGTATGCGCCTCCAGTCCGTCCGTGATCTGGCCGGTATAACGCGGAATGTAAACATTCAGAAGATCGACCAGCAGAAGCGCGGCGATACCGATCAGATACTGCGGGATATAACGCCGGACATAGCGGCTTATGAATTTCATTTCTTTCATAAAAATCTCCATCAAAATAAGAACCCTGATGATGTAAGGTTCTTATCTCACTTCTTTCGTGATCGTGAGCGTGCGGGGATTCGAACCCCGGACAACTTGATTAAAAGTCAAGTGCTCTGC
>CAYYHX010000127.1:2478-5288 GCA_964471835.1 uncultured Hungatella sp. | reverse complement strand
CACACCTCCTCAAATCAAATCTGAGTTCAATCGAATCTGCGCTAATTCAAATCTGGGTTAAATCAAATCTGCGCTAATTCAAATCTGCGTTCAACCGAATCTGCGCTAATTCAAATCTGAGTTGAATCAAATCTGTGCTAATTCAAATCTTGATCCAATCAAATCCTGCATAAGCCGAACCAGGTCGGATTCCGGTTAGACCGTATCCTCCGGTTAAACCATATCTTCCGCTTAAACCGTATCCTGAACGAACCGGATCCTGATAAACGGTTCCCCATACGCTTCCTCGATATCCGTTAGGCCGGATACGAGGGAATCCATGAGAAGTTTCGATCCGGAACTGATCGTATCCGTAAAGCGGAAGTCGAACACTCCTTTGTTCTCCTCTTCCTCTGCGGTGAACCGGTCGCCGGTGAAACGCTCCACCGAGTTCGCCATGTTCAGTGTCAGAGCCGATACCGCCGCGCACACAATCTCCTGCCCTTCCCGCGGCTCCTCCGCTAGTCCGGCGTGGCCGGACAGACGAATCCCTCTGTAATTGTGTTCCGGATCGACCTCTATCGTCACATGAATCATACGGTTCCAATCGGCGCAGCGTTGATCTTATCAATCTTCACCTGGGTGAACAGCTGTCTGTGACCGCTCTTCTTGTGATAGCCGGTTTTTCTCTTGTACTTATAGACGATCACTTTCTTCGCTTTTCCCTGCTTCTCCACGGTCGCGGAAACGCTGGCTCCCTCGACAGTCGGGCATCCGACCTTCAGTTCCCCGTCGTTTACCGCAAGCACCTGGTCAAAGGTCACAGTCTCCCCGGCTTCCACGGGGAGCTTCTCAACTCGAATGACATCGCCCTCGGATACCTTGTACTGCTTACCGCCGGTAGCAATAACAGCGTACATATATGGCACCTCCTCTTTATCATTACTCGCCAACTGTGGTGTTCCAAATCCGTATCCGCCAGGCGGGAAGCGGGTCGGAATCTTTCAAAACCTCGTTGTGCGGCACACGATTGAATCATACCATCCGGCATCTGGAAAGTCAATATATTTTTAGAAATCCGGCGGGCAAATCCGGCGGGGAATCGCAAGATTAATGTAACAGTTCAGACGGCACATCTTCTTGCGAGCGTCATATCTTACCGCTGCTCCTGCAGCGGTTTCCGTATCTTCTTTCTGGTGATCTCCACCAGGCCCAGTTGGGTCATATCCACCACCGTGGTCTTCACCGGATCAGCAAAGCATTCATCTGCCAGCACACGCAGCAGTTCCTCCCGCTCCTCCGGTGATTCCATGTTAATAAAATCGATCAGGATGATGCCGGACAGATTCCGCAGCCGGAGCTGGCGCACCGCCTCCCGCGCGGCTTCCAGATTGATCATCCGGACTGTCTCGCGCATGTTCTTTTTGCCGGCATATCTGCCCGTGTTCACGTCGATGACCGTCATGGCTTCCGTGGGTTCGATGACCAGATACGCGCCGGATTTCAGCCACACGCGTTTCTGCAGGGCATCGTCCAGATTCTTGCGGATGGAGTAAACCTTCTCCAGCGGGACCATCGGATCCTGGTAGAACCGCAGCTTCGCGGACATCTCCGGCTGCTCCTCGTTAAGAAACCGCCGGACGTCCCGGAAAATGGCTTCGTCGTCCGTAAGGATCTCGTCGGTCAGGGAATCGCTGCAGTCGCGTACCCGGGCAAGATACGGAGCGGTTTCTGTATAGAGCAGGCTGCCGACGGTGCGGCAGGGAGCGGCTTCCAGGACCCGCCGGCAGGTTCCGGCCAGGCGCTTCCATTCGGATAAAATCCGCTCCGGCGGGGCGCCGTAGGCGTTGGTACGGACGATCAGGCTGAAATGCTCCTCCTTCTCGGGGGCAAGAAGCGCGTGCATCTGCTTTTTCCAGGCATTGTCACGGATCTTGCCGGAGAAATGGATGGCACCGCGCTCGCCGCATGCGCATACCGTCAATACGCAGAAACGGCCAGGAAACGTCAGGTCCCCGGTCAGGACCGCGTCTTTCGTCTTCACCGCGTCGCGGGATACCTGGACGACGATCTCGTCGCCCTGCCGCAGAGGACGCACGGGAACCGCGGCACTGTTTTCAGGCAGCACCGGAGCGCCAGCGCGGGCGGGTATGCCGGTTCCCGAGAGCGCCTCTTCCCCGGCAGAAAGCAGCACTCCGGCGGCCCTGGACGCGTAAATCGGAACCGGATTCTCATCCAGACTGTAATAACCGGTCTGCCCTCCGCCCAGGTCCACGAAGGCGGCGTTGATATTTTTCACGACATCCTTTACCCGCCCGACATAGATATTGCCGAGGATCGACGGCTTCTCGTCTTCGAAATCCAGCTGCACCGCCCTGGTATCCTCCATGAGCGCCGTCAGGATACGTCCGTCAAGCCTCGTGATAATCAGTCTGTTCAATGTTTTCTCCCAACGCCTCAAGAGGCACGAATTCACGCTGCCGACTTCCGCCTTCTTCCGAGTCCGAACCGGCGTAAACTTCCTCCCGCTCCGCCTGGAAAGCGAACGGGAGGAGTTCCCGTCCCATATAGGTATAGAAGGTTTCCATGACCAGCTCTGGCTTGATGTTGTCCGTGCTGCCCGTACAGAGCCGCAGAAAGATAGCGGGGGCCGGGGCTTCCACCGCCCCGCAAAGCATAGCAGGAAACGCAGGTACTGCGTTCCCGTCCGTGCCGGCTTCGGAGGTTCTCCCACCATCACCGGCCCCATTCGCGCCGCCGGTCGCAGGCACCGCCCGCACGCGCTCCATCCGGTAGATCAGCGGCTTTAAGTCCATCGTCTTCTCTCCGTG
>CAYYHX010000127.1:0-2378 GCA_964471835.1 uncultured Hungatella sp. | reverse complement strand
GCACGCGCTCCATCCGGTAGATCAGCGGCTTTAAGTCCATCGTCTTCTCTCCGTGTTTGGTTTTCTTCGTGACCGGAATCGCGTCCTGCCCGTAGAACGCGTTCATGGCCGCAAAGAAAGCCTCGCTGTCCTCCGGTTCGTTCCCGGGCCGGAAGACCAGGATATAATCCGCGGCCGCCACCAGCGACATGGCGCTCTTCGCGGAATCCGGCAGCCGTTTCCAGGAGAGAACTTCCATCCCCTCCGTCATGACCGCGTTCAGCCGCCGCACCATTTCCGCGGAGGACGCAGAAGAATTCACCTCGATATCCAGGTATTCTCCGTTGCTTACGAGTCCGACGCCCAGCGGGGCGGCAAACGACATGAGCGGATGAGGGCTGAACCCGCCGCTGTACCGGATATCCACGTCCGCGCGCCGCATGGCCTTCTGGAAATACCGCATGGTGTCCAGATGTCCGATGAATTTCATGGCGCCTTGCTTGCGGAATTTAATTCGTATCTTCAAAGCAGACACCTCCCCCGAAGACCCTGGCGCCGCAGCCGGCGCATCCCTGGCGGCAGTTGGGCGTGACGGTTCCCTCCGCCGCCCGCTTCCACTCGCGCTTTAAGAATTCCTTCGACACCCCGGTGTCGATGAAATCCCACGGCAGTTTCTCGTCCGGATCACGTTCCCGGGCCGTATAGAAATCAGGGTCTACGCCGCAGGCGTCAAAGGCCGCCATCCACCGTTCATTGTCAAAATGTTCTCCCCAGGAGTCAAACATCGCCCCCCGCCGGTAGGCTTCCTCGATGACCGGCGCGATCCGGCGGTCGCCTCTGGCGAGCACGCCCTCGATGACGCTTACATCTGCCTCGTGGTAGTTGTACTTCATGCTTTTCGCATTCTTCATTTTCTGGAAGGTATCACGTACCAGCCAGGCACGCCGGAGAAATTCCTCCTTCGAACACTGTTTCGCCCACTGAAACGGGGTGAACGGCTTCGGGACAAAGAAGGACGAGCTAGCCGTGATCTGCACCCGCCTGGAACGCTGCTCCGCGGGCAGGTCATAGAAGGTTTCGGCAATCTTTTCCGACAGATAGGCGATCCCCTTCATGTCTTCCTCCGTCTCCGTGGGCTGCCCCAGCATAAAATACAATTTGACCCGGCTCCAGCCGCCCAGGAAAGCGTCGCGCACGCCGCTTAAAATCGCCTCCTCCGTCAGCCCTTTGTTGATCACGTCACGCAGGCGCTGGGAACCGGCCTCCGGCGCGAAGGTCAGGCTGCTCTTTTTTACATCCTGCACCCGCTTCATCACGTCCAGAGAGAAGGCGTCGATGCGCAGGGACGGCAGGGAAATGTTGATCCCCCTGCCCTCGGTAATCTCCATCAGGAAGCGAAGAAGCTCCGGAAGGCGGGAATAATCGCTGGAGCTCAAGGAACTTAAGCAGATCTCCTCATGGCCGGTGCTCTCAAGCATTTTCAACGCGTAATGTTTCAGATATTCCAGGCTGTGTTCGCGCAGGGGCCGGTAGATAGTACCCGCCTGGCAGAAACGGCAGCCGCGGATACAGCCGCGCTGGATTTCCAGCACCACACGGTCCTGGGTTACTTTAATAAATGGAACCAGCGGTTTTTCGATATAACAGGCGTCGTCCAGGTTCTTCACCAGCTCCTTGGTGACGGTGGCCGGCGCGTGCGGGCTGCAGGGCCTGAAATCCTCAATCGTGCCGTCCGCACGGTAACTCACCTCGTAAAAGGCCGGGACGTAGAGGCCGGGAATCTCCGCCGCCCGCTCCAGAAAGTCCAGCCGGCTCCCGCCGCGTTTTTTATTCTCCTTGTAAACGTCAAAGAGCCGGTCGTAAACCGTCTCCCCCTCCCCGATGTAGAAAATGTCAAAGAACGGGGCCAGGGGTTCCGGATTGTAGGCGCAAGGTCCCCCGCCGATCACGATCGGGTCCGTCTCGCCGCGTCCGGAAGCGTGCAGCGGAATCTGGCTCAGATCAAGGATCTGCAGCACATTGGTATAGCACATCTCATACTGAAGCGTGATCCCCAGAAAATCGAACTCCTTCACCGGATCCTGCGACTCCAGGGCAAAAAGCGGGATCTTCTTCTCTCGCAGCAGCCGGTCCATGTCCGTCCACGGCGAATAGACCCGTTCACAGTAGACATCATCCCGCCGGTTGAACATATCGTAAAGGATCTGGATGCCGAGATGCGACATCCCGATCTCATAGACGTCCGGGAAGCAGATACAGAAACGGATATCCGCCTTCGCCGGGTCTTTCACCGCCATATTCACCTCCCCGCCGATGTAGCGGGCGGGCTGCTGGACGGACAGCAGGGTTTCATCGTCCAAAGCGAGTTTTCTCATATGTTATCCTACCACAAGATATTT
>CAYYHX010000126.1:2412-5304 GCA_964471835.1 uncultured Hungatella sp. | reverse complement strand
GTTCAGATATCCGGTGCGTTCGACCCGATTCATCCCGTATCCCTCCTTCGGATAGTTACAGTATATTCCATCTTTTCGGAAAAAACAATATAAAAATGGAATGGAATCCATTTTTATAAAAGATAGAAGAAATATGGGAATCCATTCCATTTCTAAAATAAACATGAAGTACATGGGAATTTGCGGAGGTTATCTCATCAGCCGCTGCAGATCCTCATAGAATCCCGGATAGGAGATGTTCACGCATTCCGCGCCCCTGATTTCCGTTTCGCCGTCGGCGCACAGTCCCGTGACCGCGAATGTCATCGCGATCCGGTGGTCGAGATGGGAGTCGATGACGGCGCCATGCAAGGGTTTACCGCCTCGGATGATCATGCCGTCGTCGGTTTCCGTCACATCCGCGCCCATGGCGGTCAGGTTCTCTGCCATGACGGCGATGCGGTTGGATTCCTTCACCTTCAATTCCGCCGCGTCGCGGATCACGGTCGTACCGTCCGCGAAACAGGCCATGGCGGCGATCATTGGCAGTTCGTCGATCAGGGTCGGAATGGCGGCTCCCTCGATCACGGTTCCGTGCAGGGAGGAGGAGCGCACGAGGATATCCGCCGTCGGTTCGCCGGAGCCGGTCTGCTCATTTAACAGTGTGATGTCTCCGCCCATATCGCGGATGACGCCCAGGATTCCGGCCCTCGTCGGGTTCGTCCCTACGCCGCGAAGCAGAAGTTCCGAGTTCGGCGCCATCACTCCCGCGCAGAGGAAGAAGGCCGCGGAGGAGATGTCGCCCGGCACTTCTACAAGATTTCCGTGAAGTTCTTCTGCGGGACGGATGATGGCGGAGCCGTCTGTCTCCGACCGGACGTTCGCGCCGAACTGCCGCAGCATGATTTCACTGTGGTTCCGCGACAGATACGGTTCAGTGACCCGGGTCTCGCCGTCCGCATAGAGGCCGGCCAGCAGGATTGCCGATTTGACCTGCGCCGAGGCAACCTTCGAAGTATAGGAGATCCCGTGCAGTTTCCTGCCGCGGATCGCAAGCGGCGCGCATCCGTTTCCACGGATACTTTCGATCGACGCCCCCATCAGGGTCAAAGGCTCTATGATCCGCTTCATCGGTCTTTTTTGGATCGAGGCGTCTCCGGTCAGCGTCACGTCGAAATTCTGCGCGGCGAGAATTCCGGAGATCAGCCGTGTCGTCGTCCCGCTGTTCCCGCAGTCCAGCGCCGTGCCGGGACGCGATAACCCCCGCAGTCCTTTGCCATGGACGAGCACGGTGTCGCCGCAGTTCTCGATCTCGATGCCCATCTTCTGAAAGCAGGCGATTGTTGACAGGCAGTCCGCCCCCTGGAGGTAGTTGTGTACCTCGGTGGTTCCCCTCGCTATCGACCCGAACATCACGCTCCGGTGTGAGATGGATTTGTCTCCCGGCACGGCAACCTCACCGTGCAACCCGTTACATTTATGAAATTTCATATAGGTTGCGTCCTCCTACCTCATAAGCCCGTAATGGTATTTTTTCAGCACTTCCCAGGCTTGTTCCATGGCGTTCCGCTCATAAAATTCGATACGCAGCGCGCCTTCCCCGTGTTCCCGGTTGTGATTGATGCCGATATTCTTGATGCTGATCCCCTTCGAGGCGAGGATTACCGAGAGGGTGGAGATGGAACCCACCTCGTCCACGATATCGACCGTGAAGGAATATTCTGGCGTGATCGCCCCGCGGGCCTGTTCCGAGAAACTGTTCCGGTATTCGCGTGAGGTTGCGAACAGGTTATACAGTGCGCCGCCGTCCGCTTCTTCCAGTTTGGCCGCGACAGATTCCAGCGAGCGGATGTATCTGCGCAGCATGTCTGTCAGATTTTCCCGGTTCGTCATGCAGATCTGCTCCCACATCTCCGGAGAGGAGGAGGCGATCCGCGTGATGTCCTTAAAACCGCCCGCCGCCAGCTGTTTCATCATGCCGTCCCCGCCGTCGGCATCCCGCACCAGGTTTACTAAGCTGGACGCGACGATATGGGGCAGATGGCTGATTGCGGCCGTGATCTGGTCGTGCCGCCGGTAATCCAGAATGACGGGGATCGAGCCGAGCGTCTCGGCTACCGCCACCAGGCGCTGCACGTCCTCCTCTTTCGACAGGGCGGTGGGAGTGATGATATAGTAAGCATTTTCCAGGAGATGGTCCGTCGAATTCTCATAGCCGGTCTTTTCCGAGCCGGCCATGGGGTGTCCGCCCAGAAATACATGCTCCATGCCGAGCGACGTGACCTGTTCGTGGATGTCTGTCTTGGTGCTGCCGACGTCCGTGACGAGCGCTCCCGGCTTCAAGAAGGGCCGGATCCGCTCCAGGTACGCCGCGTTGTATTCCACCGGCGTACAGAGGAAAATGATGTCGCACAGGCGCAGTTCTTCCCCGATCCCGCCGAGGATCATGTCCGCGACGCCGTCCGCTTTCGCCTGCTCCAAGCGTGCGCGGGTCCGCATATAGGCCATGATCGTCGCGTCCGGCCGGCGGCGCCGGATGCCCCTGGCGATGGAGCCGCCGATGAGGCCGAGGCCGATGAAGCCGAAAATGGAATCCGTATGGACGGCCGGGGCCGCTGTTTCTCTTCTATCCATGGGTCGAAAGCCTCCGGATCTTGTAGGATTTTGAAATAATGTTGCCGCATTTGCCTTGCTGGCTGTCTGCCTGTACGTTGGCGCAGGGTTCGGTCAGCTGCAAGTACGGGGCCGAAGCCGAGCCGCGCACCTTGCTGTCTGTCTGGATGTCTGCATCCGATTCTGACAGGTTGTTGACATGTCTGTCGGTCCGCTCTGGCTGTCTTCCGATTAGACATCCGGCTGGGCGTACCGATGTTTAATTCTCCGATCGTGCGGCACGCCGGCTGTCCGCGGCGC
>CAYYHX010000126.1:0-2312 GCA_964471835.1 uncultured Hungatella sp. | reverse complement strand
GGGCGTACCGATGTTTAATTCTCCGATCGTGCGGCACGCCGGCTGTCCGCGGCGCTTCAGCTTCGGCCCGCCAGTTCGATATATGGTTTCAAATGTGCCATCATCGTATCAAACTGTTCAAACGTCAGTGACTGCGGTCCGTCCGACATCGCGCAGGACGGGCAGGGATGCACCTCTACCATGATGCCGTCGGCGCCCACCGCGGCGGCCGCCTTGGAGAGCGGTTCTATATAGTCCCTTACGCCCGTCGCGTGGCTGGGATCTACGATCACCGGCAGATGGCTCTTGGCACGGATCACCGGCACCGCGCTGAGATCCAGCGTGTTGCGCGTGCTGGTCTCAAAGGTGCGGATGCCGCGCTCGCAGAGCACGATGTTCGGGTTCCCCTCGGAAATGATATATTCCGCCGCGTTCAGCCATTCGTCTATCGTAGCCGACAGCCCACGCTTCAGAAGCACGGGTATGCCGGATTTCCCCACTTCTTTCAGAAGTTCGAAATTCTGCATATTTCTTGCGCCGATCTGCAGCATATCCACATATTTGACGGCGGTTTCCAGTGCGCGCAGGCTGGTGACCTCGCAGATGACGTTGAGTCCCGTAGCTTCGCGCGCTTCCTTCATATATTGAAGTCCTTCTTCCTCCAGTCCCTGGAAGGAGTACGGCGAGGTTCTGGGTTTGTATGCCCCGCCCCGCAGGAAGGTGGCCCCCGCCGCTTTCACGGCCCGGGCCGAGGCCAGCAGCATATCCCGGTTCTCGATCGCGCACGGACCCGCCATCACGGTGAAATTACCCGGCCCGATCGTGGTATTTCCCACCGGGATCACCGAATCCTCCGGATGAAATTTCTTGTTCACGAGTTTGTAGGACTCCGTCACATTGACGACCTTGTCCACGCCGTCGCTGATCTCGATGTTCGAGCCGTGGAGTTTCGTCTTGTCGCCGATGACGCCCACGATTGTGACTTCGGCGCCGCGGGAGAGATGGGCCTGCAGGCCCTTTGATTCGATCAGATGCGTTACTTTGGCAATCGCTTCATCCGAAGCGCCTGGTTTCATGATAATGATCATATTCCGTAACCTTTCTATCAATGGGTTGCATATTGCCGCCTGTACCTGTCCCGCTGCCTTGCGGCTGCCTGGGGAAAGGCTGCCGGCGACTTCGCAGCTTCTCTATTCTAGAATAAGAAAAAGAAAAAGTCAACACTTTATTGATTTAAACCATAGAACCGGCAAATCAACCGGTGAACTGATAGTAACAGTTCAGACGGCTTATCCTCTTGCACGGCCGTTGGCCGCACAAGAAGCATTGGATGTTTATCCAATGTAAGAACAGATAATAATCATCTGTAATCAGCTGATCATCATCCGGCAGCTGTTCTAACCTGCCCGCTGCGCGTAACTCAAAATACCCCCTGCGTTTCCCACAAGGGTATCTGACAGGAAAACAGAAACAGCAGCTGCGGGATATGCAGGCACAGGATAGGCAAATACCGGGACATACAAATATGTGATATGCAATCACAGGGTATACAAACATATAAAACATGCAGACAATGCAAACTAAAGTAAGGTTTACCACACTTTCCACGGCATCTCGCCGCGGCGGCACATCTCGTCCAGTTTCTTCTTCTCCCGCTGGGTGTCCATGCACTGCCAGAAGCCGGTGTGGTGCCAAGCCTTGACCTGACCCAGTTCGGATAGATGTTTTAAGAGTTCGAAATCCATCTGCTCGTCGCCCTCGATGTAGTCGAAAATGCCGGGCTCCATGACCATGAAGCCGCCGTTAATAAGAGCCGAATCCTCGTCCTTCTTCTCGCGGAACGCCAGTACGTCGCCGTCCTCATTTACATTCAGGACCCCTTTGGTCTGGGCGAGGGTGGCGGTAGTGACGGTCACGAGTTTACCGTGGGATTTATGGTAGCGTTCCAGAGCCGGAAGGTCTACGTCGGCAACCGCGTCGCCATAGGTTACCATGAAGGTTTCCTCGCCGATGTAGCGGCGGACGCGCGCCAGCCGTCCCGCGGTGCCGGTTGTCAGACCGGTATCGACGAGGGTGACGCACCAGGGATCTACGGCTTTCTCGTGGATGATGGTCCTGCCGGTGCGCATATCGAAGGTGACGTCATAGTTGTTGGCGATGTAATTGGCGAAAAACTGCTTGACGATTTCCTGCTTGTATCCAAGGCAGATGATGAAGTCGTTGTACCCGTAGTGCGAGTAGATCTTCATGATGTGCCACAGGATCGGTTTACCGCCGATCTCGATCATCGGTTTTGGAAGCAGATGGCTCTCTTCGCTGATGCGGGAACCGAG
>CAYYHX010000125.1:0-5394 GCA_964471835.1 uncultured Hungatella sp. | reverse complement strand
AGAAGCATTACGCGGAAGAGCTGGCCATCATCCGCAAGAACGGCCTGGAGCTGTTCCAGGCGCACGCGCCGGCTCCGGCTTATGTAAAAGATTTCCCGGAGTTTAACGATTACGCGATCAACGTGTATAAGCAA
Organism: uncultured Hungatella sp.; assembly: GCA_964471835.1. GTDB lineage: Bacteria > Bacillota > Clostridia > Lachnospirales > Lachnospiraceae > UBA3402. The sequence goes on along the minus strand of CAYYHX010000125.1, from coordinate 5,260 downwards.
TGCATCCGCTTCTGCAACAGCATCGGGCTGCGCTACCTGGTGATCCACGGGATATCCCTGATGCCGGACGACAGGACCCAGACCCCGGAGACGATCCGGGAGATGAACCTCCATCTGTTCGAGAGCCTGATCCCGGTCCTTCTGGAGACGGATGTCGTGGTCTGCCTGGAGAATCTGCCTGCCGGCAACTATCAGGGACATATCATGGAAGGCAACTGCTCCGTGCCGGAAGAAGCCATCTGGTATATCGATCATTTGAATGAAGAAGCCGGGAAGGAATGTTTCGGCCTGTGCCTTGATACGGGGCATCTGAACCTTCTGGGGAAGAATCAGGGCATCTATATCCGCAAGCTGGGAAAGCGGATCAAGATCCTGCATCTTCACGACAACAAGGGCGCGCTGGACGACCATCTGATGCCCTATACGGGCAATATCATCTGGAGAGATGTGATCGAGGCCCTGCGTGACATCGGGTACGAGGGAACCTTGAATTTTGAGACATTCAAGCAGGTGCATCCCTCCCGGGTGGATGAAGAGGCGGTTCCCATCCTGCTGCGGACCATCCGTGAGATCGGAGAGATGTTTCGTGACTGGATCGAGAACCCGTGAGGAGATAAACAGGAGAAAAGCGGTATGAGATATGTGAATAAACTTTTGGCATGTGCGCTGAGCATCTCCGTGGTGCTGTCGCTGGCGGCCTGCGGCGGCGGAAACAGTTCAGGCGGCGGAAACTCCACGACTGCGGCGGCGGATGCGGTAGCAACAGCGGAAACGACCGCATCGGCAGGAGGAGAAACAGCGGCAGAGGCGGAAGCAGCCGTAGCGGAAACAGCTGCATCGGCAGGAGGAGAAACAGCAGTGGCGGAAACAACCGCAGCAGCAGGAGGAACGGTGGCAGAGACGGAAGCGACCGTAGCGGAAACAGCTGCATCGGCAGGCGGAGAAACAGTAGTGGCGGAAACAACCGCCGCAGCAGGAGGAGAAACAGCGGCAGAGGCGGAAGCAGCCGTAGCGGAAACAGCTGCATCGGCAGGCGGAGAAACAGCAGTGGCGGAAACAACCGCCACAGCAGAAGGAGAAACAGCGGCAGAGACGGAAGCAGCCGTAGCGGAAACAACTGCATCGGCAGGCGGAGAAACAACAGCGCCGGCGGAAACAACAGTACCGCCAGAGAAGGCTGCCGGGACGGAAACGGAGGCTGAAGAACCGACCTACGATTACAAGGACCCATCCATTTTCGAATCGAAGAGCGGTATCCGCCAGGCGCCCGAAGCTAAGATATCCAGCCTGACGGATGACAGCCGTTATAGTTTCAGGGTAAAGCCCGTAGGCAATTACGGAGTCCCCGAGGGCGCGTGTACGGACGGCGAATACGCCTACGTGATCCTGCTGAACCCGGAGGCGGCCTATTCCGATACACCCGGCAAATACCGTTCGGAGTGCATGATCATTAAGATCGATATGGAAAAATGGGAGATCGCCGCCCAGAGCGAATCGCTTCCTCTCGACCACGGCAACGATATTACCTATAACAGCAAGACCGGGATGCTGATGGTGGCAAATGTATTTGACAATCCACGCCGGATCACGATGGTGGATCCGGAGACCCTGACGGTGACGGATACCGTTGATATCGACCATAAGATCGACGGTCTGGCTTACAACGAGTCCCGCGACTGTTATGTGGCCGGGATCACCGGCACAAATGATCTTGCGGTCATGGATGCGGATTTTAAGACGCTGGAGATACTCCACGGGGTCGATACCGGTTTTACAAGACAGGGGATCGACAGCGATGAGGATTACATCTACTACCTCCACTCCGGAAACAACTGCATTGTCTGCTACAACTGGGACGGGGAGTATGCGGGCGCCTACTTTATCCCCGACAGGTATATGGAGACAGAGGGTCTGTTCCACGTCGGGGACGATTTCTACGTGTCCTTTTATATCAAAGGAAGGAACGGCGGGACGATCTGGGCCGCCGATCTGGATCGCAGTTTGCTGAAATAGGATCATTTTGTAACGGGTAGCCGGCAGCCATTTTATCTATATCAATCATGCGAGGAGGGAAACAATGCTTCTCAAGGCAGAACCGATATGGATGGTTCTTGAAGGCCGCGTTTCGCTCCTTCGCGCACAATGCCGTGGATCTGTATGCCGATTGTCCGTCCAGGGAACGGGCAGGATGGCTCTGCGATTCTTATTTACGGCCAAAGCGGGATACGCAATGACCGGAAACACGGCGGTCGAGGATGTCGAGGATACATTGGATGCATTCATGGAGAACTACCGGCTGTTCGTGAATCACGGCGAGTATCCGAAGGGGATGCTGTCGATGTGCTATCCGTCCGACAAGCCGCCGATCAAGAACAGTTTCATACCGCAGTGGGCGATGCGGTACATTCTGCAGACCGGGGAGTATGTCTTTGAGCGGGGACACGGGGATCTGGCGGACGCTTTCAGGGACAGCGTGTACGGATTGCTGGGTTTCTGCCGGCTTTACGAAAATGCGGACGGACTGCTGGAGGATCTTCCTTCGTGGAACTTCGTGGAGTGGAGCAAGGCGAACGAATGGACAAAGAACGTGAACTATCCGACGAATTTCCTCTACGCGCAGGTGCTTGAGACCGTCGGGAACCTGTACGGCGACGCGGAATGCCAAAGACGCGCCGGCGAGGTGCGCAGAGCCGCCGTGCGCCAGTCCTTTAACGGGCGCTATTTCCTCGACCATGCCGTAAGGGACGGAGAGGGCGGACTGAAAGTTCTTGAGGACGCTTCCGAAGCGTGCCAGTATTACGCGGCGCTCTTTGGCGGGATCGATATAAATGAGGACCGCTATGCGTACCTTAAGGACCGGATCCTGCACGTGTTCGAACCGGACAGAGAGGGGAAAATGCCGGAGATCGTGGATATGAATGCTTTCCCCGGCGTCTACCTCCGCATGGGAACCCTGCTCCGGATGAAGGAATACCGGCTGCTGCTGAAGGAGGCCGAACATTTCTTCGGGGGAATGAGCGGACTTACACAGACCTTGTGGGAGCACCGCGGATCCAAAGGAATTTTGGATCAAGGCGTTTCCTCCTATGCCTATGTGCTGATGGGCGAAGTGCTCAAAGGAGTGGGCATTTCAGGCTGAGGGGGAAATGTTCGGCAGGGGTCCGGCGTCTCCCCGGCGGCAAGTGGCCGTAAACACTTTGGAACTTTCATTGTCCGAGGTCGATACCTTGAAATGAACGAAAAATCGGATTCCTTCATTATGCCGGGAATCCGATTTTTCATTTGATTGAAAATTATCAAGATATGCCATTACAAAACCGCATCAAAGCTAGTATCATTTATTCAGAAAGTGAACTTGCAAAAGCAGCAGCTGCGCAGAATTGCAAGATCGGCAGCCGCGCAGAAATTGACAAAAGCGCGGAATGACAGTATAATTGCGGGAGAAACCGAGGGAAAAGCACCGGACAGGAGGGGGACGGATGTACGAATCGGGAGAAAACTATCTGGAGACGATCCTGATGCTGAAGGAGAGGCAGGGAGTGGTTCGTTCCGTTGACATCGCCAGGTTTTTGAATTTCAGCAAGCCCAGCGTCAGCCGGGCCATGGGGATCTTAAAGGAGAACGGATACATTACCGTAGAGCCGGGCGGCGAGCTGGAACTCACGGAGAAGGGGATGCAGAAAGCGGGTGCAATCTATGAGAGGCATAAGATCCTGACTGCGTTTCTGCAGCAGGTCAGCGGCGTATCGCCCCAGACCGCCGAGATCGACGCCTGCCGGGTGGAGCATGTCATCAGTGAGGAGACGTTCCAGGGGATCAAGCGGTTCATGAGTAAGGCGTAGATACAGACCGTATTTTGAAAGAGAAAAACGGGAGAATTCAGACAGGGAAACGTGCGGGTACGGTGTAGGTATGCCCAAAACAGGAACAGGGAATACGGCCGGTACACAGGATATGTAGACATAATCGAAAAGAGGAAAGCATAGGAAGGCGCGCAGGTGCCGCGCTGCAGCACGGGCAGAGAAGGAGGCAGAGATGGGGACGATTGAGACGAAGGGGACGGAATCGGCCGAGACGGAAACGGCCGACCGCGGGATGAGTCTATTGAAAAAAGGGAAGATAGGCTTCTTTAATGTGATATTTAGCCGCGTAGGGATCATGATCCTGCTGCTGGTTCTGCAGGTGCTTTTCCTATTCCTGCTGTTCTACAAATTCGCCCAGTTCCTGCCTCATGTGCTGGGGAGTACGGCGGTATTTACGGTATTCATGGTGCTGTACCTGATAAACAGCAGACTGGACCCGACCGCCAAGATCACCTGGCTGATCGTCATCATGCTGCTGCCGGTTTTCGGCGCCCTGCTTTTCTGGTATACGCAGAGCGACATCGGCCACCGTGCCATACAAGCCCGTCTGCAGGAACTGATCAAAGAGACGAAGGACAAGATCAAGCAGGACCCGGCCGTGATGGAGGCCCTGGCGGAAGACGACCCTGCGGAGGTGCTGCTGGCATCCTATGTCAGCCGCACCGGGTGTTTTCCGGTATTTGCGGATAATGAGGTGAAATATTTTCCTCTGGGCGAGGACAAATTTGCGGAGCTGCTCGTGCAGCTGAAGACCGCGAAGCGGTACATTTTCCTGGAATATTTCATCATCGAGGAAGGGATCATGTGGGGGAAGATCCTCGAGATCCTGGCGGAGAAGGTACGCGAGGGCGTGGAGGTGCGCGTCATGTACGACGGTACCTGCGAATTTTCGAAGCTGCCCCACAACTATCCGGAGAAGCTCAGGGAGCTGGGGATTCAGTGTAAAATGTTTGCGCCTGTGACGCCGTTCCTCTCGACGCACTATAATTACCGCGACCACCGCAAGATCCTGGTGATCGACGGCCACATCGCTTTCACCGGCGGCGTGAATTTGGCGGATGAGTACATCAACCGGGCGTCACGGTTCGGCCACTGGAAGGACACCTCGATCATGGTGAAGGGCGAGGCGGCGAAGAGCTTCACGCTGATGTTCCTGCAGATGTGGAATATCCAGGAGAAGGATGCTGAGTTTGATAAATATCTGGATGAGGCGGATGCCGTGCTGAAGGGCGATATACCAACGCCTTCCGCGCCGGAGAGAGCTGCCGCATCTGCCATGAATGGCGCAGGGATCGCTGCCGTATCTGTTGCGAGCGGTACAAGGGATGCTGCCCCATCTTCCATGGAGGGTTCCGGGGCGCCGGCCGTTTCTCTTGCCGGGGCGACGGATTCCCCGT
>CAYYHX010000124.1:4060-5397 GCA_964471835.1 uncultured Hungatella sp. | reverse complement strand
CCGCCGCGGTAATTATGCCGCTTCGCAGGCAGCACCTCGGATTTCAGAACCGCCCCGCAATCTCTGCAGTGGATGGAGCGGCTCCCTTCCGTGACACAGTCAGGCTCTTTATCGACCGTAAAATTTTCTTCCCAGTCATGCCCTTCCGGAGCAAGGCCGTACGTCTCCACGGCCCCGCAGCTGCGGCAGCGCCGTATCATGGCTCCGCCGGCGCCGCAGGCCGGCGCCGCAAGTTCCTGCCACTCCCCGTAATCGTGACCTGTGGCCGCAACCGTCACGAATTCCCTGGAGAGTTCTTCCCCGCAGACGTCGCAGAAAACGATCTTCGTATAGGAACCACCTTGGGTACACGTTGCCGGAACCTCGTCGAGATACTTCGGGCTGCCCTCCGTATGTCCGAGTTTCGGGATGGTTCTCGAAGCGGTCTTCACGCCGCAGACGGTGCAGTGAATGGACTCGCTGCCGTCCGTGGTGCAGGTCGGCAGAACATCGACGGTGTATTCCTTCGCCCAGGTATGCCCGTTCGGATCGAGGTCCTCGGTTTCGGTATGGCCGCAGACAGTACAGACACGGGTGCGCACGCCGCCGTTTGAACAGTCCGGAGTCTTCCGGTATTCCCATTCGGAATAGACGTGGCCGAGCGGCTCTGTTTCCACCATGCGTTCCGAGATTTTTTTCTTACAGACGGAACAGGTAATGACTTCCTTATAGGAACCGCCCTCCGTACAGCTGGAAGGCTCCACGTCCTCCTTCGTGGTTTCCGTTTTCAGATGCTCCCAATTCGCGTAGAATGTCAGTTTCCGGTTGGTTCCCTCTTTTACCTCGGTTACTTTCTCATCGCTGCAGTCGCTCTTCTCGTGCCATCCCAGGAAAATGTGGTCGGCGTAGGTCACATGTTTCGGAAGCTCGAAAAAGTCAATGTATGTATACAGTTTTCTGACTTCGCCGTTGATCTTTCCCCCGCCTGTCTCGTACACGATCATGTTGGTGGTGATGACCCATTTGGCATAGTAGGTCTTGTCCCCTGTCTCGTCCGGTTCGATGTATTTGACGGAATGCCCGTCAAACCCCGCGTCCTCGTACCATCCGATGAAGGTATGCCCTTCCCGCGTGACATTCGCGGGCAGTTTCGTGCGCGTCCCCGGGATGTAGCCGGTGATCGCACCGGAAACGATCGTGCCTTCATTGGTAACAAATGTTACGGACTGCCCGGCTTTCAGGTAGATGCTCCTCCTGTCCGTTCCGGCGGAAAGTTCATAGCTTCCGTCCAGAAGGGCCACTTTCCTGAGATCCTCCTCCGTGACGTCGAAATCGGTGATCGTGACCGGCTCGGCGGT
>CAYYHX010000124.1:0-3960 GCA_964471835.1 uncultured Hungatella sp. | reverse complement strand
AGATAAAATGCGCCGCCGTGTACCGCGGTATTGGCGAAGATCTGCGTCCCTCCGTCCACACTGAGGGTCCGGCTCTGCGGATTCGCGGTCGGCGCCATACAGACCGCGCCGCCGTATGCGGCGTTATTTTCGGAAAATGAACCGCCGGTTACGGTGGTCTTGCCGTCGCAGAAGATCGCTCCGCCTTTCGAAGCGGTGCTGCCGGTCATCGTACAGCCCGCTACGGTTGACACGCCGCCCTTCTCGTTGCAGAAGGCGCCGCCGCCAACCGCCGCCGTATTGCCCGTAAAATTGCAGCCGCTCAAGATCACGGTGCCGAAATTATAGACGGCGCCGCCATTCTTTTCCGCGTGGTTGTCCCTAAACACGCAGCGTTCCGCTTTCCCATTCACGCCCGAAGACAGGACGGCCAGCGCACCGCCGTTTTCCGTGGTGATACTGTCCTGAAAGACAAGTCCCGTGAGGGTGAACTTCGCATTCCCATCCGCCTCGATCAGCGCGTGGGACTGGCGGATATCCGCGCCGGTCAGGGTGAGCGTATGCTCCCCGTTCGACTGAAGCGTCAGGTTGGAACCGCCAGCCAGCTGAAAGACCGGCCCGTCGCCGCCGCGGGTCAGGGTCACGTCGGAGTCTTTCGGCATGATTGTCACCGGAAATGAAATCCGGATACCGGAATCCGCCGTGTCTTTCAAGAGATACACCGTCCCGCCGGCGCCGGCCCCCGCGATTCCCTCCGAGATGGAGTCATATACCTTTCCGGCAGCCTCACAGACCTCCTTATCGCTCTCCGCCTGTTTCGGTTTGGAAAATGCCGTGCCGTTCAGGAGCCGGTCGAAGGCCCGCGCGCGGTAAGTCGGCTTATAGCCATCCGGATACCGGTACGTATCCGTAAAGCCGGCGGAAGTGGTGAAGCCGATCCGCACCGCCGTACTTTCATCTTTACCTTCCCAGATCTCGTAGCCCAGGTGCGCGTCGTCTTCAACCGCCGGCATGGTCAGGCTGTAGCCGCTCCCGGTCTTTAAGACCCGCACGATCTCCGTTTGACTGTCCGCATTATAGATTGCACCTTTCTGTGTCTTGGGATCGCCGTTGTCGCGCATCCATTTGTACTGCTGCGGGTCAAGGTACCAGATCGGAAGTTCATTTTCCACAATCCGCCCCTCGCTCCTGGCTTTCCGCATCGCTTCCTGATACGCGTGACTCGCCTTCGCCTCATCGAACGGCTCTTCGGTACTGCGCAGCGAATATCCCCAGCGCGTGAAATAATATCCGAGATCCGTGCCGCAGGCCAGCGACGTCAGGTACACCTGTTTCTCCGTCAGGGTCATATCGGCATACTGCCCGTGATCCTCATAGCGGTACATGTTGTCCGTCTTTCCCCACTGTCCGTTAAAATAGCTTTCAAGCAGGAAAAAGATAACGTAGTTGTAGCGCTGTGCCTGGAAAGTGTTCTTTACCGGCTCGCGGTCGGACGACATCGCGTTCGCCAGGGCATAGTATTCCGGGTTCCGCACTTCATCGCGGAAATAGGCGTTGTTGAAATTTGCCGGCATGTTATTGGTCGTTTCGCCGATCGTCCGCTCCGGCAGATCCGTCATATGCCCCATCTCGTGAACGTAACCCCAGCTGATGCCGGATTTGCCGTCCGCGTCAAGACTGTCGATCAGTACGCTTTCCGCGTCCTCATAAAGCCCGATGTGTTCGGTATAGGCGAACATCCACCCGCCGCTCCATACCTGCGAGACACGATAATTCACGTTCAGATGTTCATTCAGCGGGTTATAATATTGCGCATGCGGATCAAACTCCACGCCTTCGAAGGCAAGCGTCTCATGCATCACCTTGTCCCAGTTGTCCAGGTTGGCCTGCGGGCTCTCCGTCGCGTAAATCTCATCCGCGCGCGTGGCTGTAACCGTCATGATGGCATGGTCGCAGACCAGCTCCGTCAGATCAATCACGCCGGTCGGATCCTCCCTCACGCGGTCGGCATAATCGGTAAGGGCTTTCTTATACGCATCCTCATCGTCGCCCTTGCGGAACACCGGATAGGTATCACAGCCTTCCATATACACTTTAACCTGTTCCGACTGCTGCTTCTCCGTGTAGGGGTTCACGATATAGACCGTGCCGGCCGCCGGCACCGGGGCTGTCTTATAATTTTCACTCCGCAGATCCGGCACGACGAAAGTGTTGGCCCCGCGCCGGAGCTGCTTCTCATTGTCGAGCCACCGGGACCAGTAGCCGTATGCCTGCGAGAAACGGATTCGCGGCAGCGGATCATTTTCCCCTGCCTCCACATAGATGGTAATGGTCTGGCCGCCGTACGCGGCGATGCCGGTCACCTGGCGGTTCGTCCCGAACGAGTTATAGCGGAGCGTGTTCCTCGCGTAATCCACCACATCGCCGTACCGCTCGATCCTGTGTTTCGCATCCCTGGCCGTCGAAAGTTCCAGATCCGGATTGAAGACAAGCTGCCCGCTGATGATCTTCTCCGCACGGTCGAGCTTCGCCCGGAAGACCGTCTCATAAAGCGGACTGTCCTTTACCCGCTCCGCAAGCCCGTTTAACCCTTCTCTGGTCGCGTACTTCGGCGCAAGCTGGTACATCGCGTAGTCAGTGAACAGACCGTCAACCGCCGTCTCATCCTCGTCCGCCGCATAGAAGTAGAAATCCCTCGCGGACGGGTAATTGGACACCGAGCGGACGAACTCGAAGCGCATCAGCCTCACGGTCTGTTCCGGGAAGGTATAGGAAATAAAGTCGGTCGTCGCGGTTTCATACAGGCCCGTCGCCACCAGCCTGAGATCCGCCGTCTCCCCGCTTTCCGAGGCGTAAATTCTGCATTCGTAGGCAAATCCCTTCTGATAGCCGCCATTGTCATTGCGGCACCCGTAGACGAGGCGGCCGACCGTTTCCGGTTCCTTAAAGGTAAAATCAAGGTAGGTGCGCTTTGTCTCCGTGTTGGTCTCGCCGGTCTCCCAGAAGGTATCGCCGTTGTCGTCGATGGCATAACTTTCGTGTCTGTTCGAGTAATGCCCCATGTTGGTGGTAACAGACGACGGATACGCGCGAAGGCGGTCGTCGTACCCGCTCCTCTCCTCCTTCGAAAAGCCGTTCAGGTTCCAGATCTCGCCGCTCACACGGACCGCGTCCGAGGGGGTTGCAGCTCTCCCGCCCGGGAGCGAAACCGGCAGTGTCTCGTCCTGCTGACTGGGTTCTGCGGCAGGACGAGAAGCAGCCGTATCAGATGGAAGGACAAGGTCCGGCTCCGGCTCCGACCCGGCAGGGCCGCCGCCCGCGGCATCTTCCGCGGGTGCAGATTCCGGAGGCGCCTGCTGCGGAGACACGGCTTCCGAAGGGACATCCTGCGCAGGCGGGATTATCGCAGGGGGAACTGCCGCAGGGGCATCGCCATCCGCTGCGTCCCCGGCGGGGGAAAGCTCCGGTATGGTCTTCCCTCCCGCTGCGTCCCCGGCGGGGGAAACCTCCGATATGGTGTCCCTTCCCGCTGCGTCCCCGGCGGGAGAAAGCTCCGGTATGGTGTTCTCTCCCGCTGCGTCCCCGGCGGGGGAAACTTCCGGTATGGTGTTGCGTCCGGAGGGCGCATTTTCTGGAAGCGGCTCCGCCGCATGTGTTGTTTCTGTAAGTGGATCTATCACAGGGGCTTCTGGCGAAAGAATTCCTTTCGAAGGCGCTGCTTCCGCCGGAATATCTCCGGCAGGCGAAACCGCCGGCGGCACATGTTCAAAGGGCGCTCCCTCCGCCGCACGAATCCGTGCCGGACTTAGAGATAACACGGGAAACACCGCCAATATCATGATCGGCATCAGCCTGCGTATCTGTCTTTTTGAAAGCATAAGAATCTCCCCTTATTCTAAAGGTGATTCTAGTATATGCTATCCGCGTGAAAAAAATCATTACTTTGCATGAACAATTGATTTACGATTTTCTTTCAAAATA
>CAYYHX010000123.1:0-5438 GCA_964471835.1 uncultured Hungatella sp. | reverse complement strand
CGCTCCTGTGCCGTGTCAGGGACATCTATAAGCAGCAGAACGGGGAGGACATTGATGCAGGCCTGACGGGACTGATGAACCCGAGGGGAGCAGGTAGGAAAGGCAAGTATTCCCGTGAGGAGCGGGAACAGGTGGCAAGTCTGCACCGGCAGGGGTTTACCGTCAGGGAGATCGCCCGGGAGACCGGGATTCCCGCAAGCAGCGTCCAAAGACTGCTGTCAGGCGCTATGTACCATATTTAATTATGGCACAAGATGAGGTGTGGCAACGTTCTGTGTACAACGATCAATAAATGATCCGGTATCCATACTATCCGTTGGATACGCAATCTATGACAGAATAATAAAATAGGGGCTTGACAGATAGCAATAAAATCTCTTATAGTAAAAGCAGGTGGTTAAACAAGCCACCTGCTTATTCATTATCATAGAAGATCCTGTTTATAGTATATCCTATTTACAGACTTTTTTTCACACACCCGGAAGTTATGAGGGATTCATACATGGCTTATGATAAGACGATCATTGGCGCCGGCTTCTACGGACTTTATTCCGCGTTGTCCTGCGGCCGGCTGGGTCAGCATGTCCTTGTGCTGGAAGGAGATCCCGCGCCGTTTGGCCGTGCCACCTATATCAACCAGGCCCGCGTCCATCAGGGCTACCACTACCCGCGGTCCCTCTCCACGGCTATGAGGTCGGCCGGGTATTTCGAACGGTTCAACCGAGATTACGGGTTCTGCATCAACCGGGAGTTTGAACAGGTCTATGCCACATCAAGCACCTATTCCTGGTCCAGCGGGGAGCAGTTCAGGCAGTTCTGCCGCGCGGCGGGGATCCCCTGCGAGGAGCTGCACCCGGGGCGGTTCTTTAAGCCGGGCATGTGCGACGGGGCCTTCCTGACCAGGGAGTACACCTATGACGCGAGGATCTTGCGGGACTATTTTCTGGAGGAGATCGCGGGGATGCGGAACGTGGAGATCCGGTACGGCGTCCGGATAAGGGAGATCCATAAGCTGCAGGACTGCTATGAGGCAGTGCTGGAGGACGGGACCGTCTGCCGCGCGCCGTTCCTGCTGAACGCCACGTATGCCTCCACGAACCAGATACTGGACCTTTTGGGATACGAGAAATTCAAGATCAAGTATGAACTGTGCGAGATCATCCTCTGTGACGCGAACGATGCCCTGAGGGGGTATGGGTTCACGGTCATGGACGGCCCGTTCTTCTCCATCATGCCGTTCGGGAAGACCGGGTTCCATTCCCTGACCGCGGTGACGTTCACGCCCCATGCCACGAGTTATGACGCCCTGCCGACGTTTGCGTGCCAGGAGAGGAGTACGGGGGGGTGCTCGCCGGCGAGACTGGGGAACTGCGATGACTGCCCGGCGAAGCCGGAGACGGCTTTCCCTTATATGGCGAATCTGGCGCGAAAATACCTGAAGGATGAATATGGCTTCACTTACCAAAAGAGCATGTTCTCCATGAAGCCAATCCTGACGAGCTCGGAGATCGACGATTCGCGGCCCACGGTGGTGCGGGTGTATTCCAGGAAGCCGACGTTCGTCAGCGTCCTGTCAGGCAAGATCAACACGGTTTACGACCTGGATGAGGTGCTGGGTGATGAAGGATAAGGAGAAGAACTTCGTTTCGGCGGTGATCTATGTACATAACGCGGAAGGGCGGATCGGGGACTTCCTCGCCATGATCCTGAGGACACTGGAGGGAAATTTCGAACACTCGGAGATCATCTGCGTGAACGACGGTTCGGCTGACGGGAGCGCGGCGGAAGTCAGGAGAGCCGGCGTCGGAGCCGGAAGTGTCAGCGTTTCCCTGCTGAACATGAGTTATTTCCACGGGTTGGAACTGGCCATGAACGCCGGGAGGGACCTGGCGATCGGGGATTACGTGTTCGAGTTCGACGATATATCCCCGGGATACGGGCCGGACGAGATCATGGAGGTCTACAGAAGGGCCCTGGAAGGGTATGATGTGGTGAGCGCTGCCCCTGACGGGGAGCAGCGCTTTTCCTCGCGGATGTTCTACCGAGTCTTTGACCATTTTACGGAACAGTCCTATCCGATGCGGACGGAGAGCTTCCGGATCCTGAGCCGCAGGGTGATCAACCGGATCGGGAGCATGAACCGTGCTGTGCCGTACCGGAAGGCGGTCTATGCCAACTGCGGGCTGAAGACGGATCATATCGAGTATCCGGCAGAGAAGGGGAATACCGGACGGAACTTGGACGGGGTGGAGAGGAGATACAGGGGCCGTCTGGCCGTAGATGCACTGATCATGTTCACGGACGTGGGGTACCGGTTTTCCATCGCCATGACCGTTTTCATGATGTTCATCGCCGTGTTCATGGCGGTTTATTCCATGTGTGTCTATCTGACCGGCAGTCCGGTGGCGGGGTGGACGACGACGGTGCTGTTCTTGTCCGTGACATTCTTTGGACTGTTCGGTACCCTGACCGTCATCATCAAGTACCTGCAGCTTTTGCTGGAACTGACTTTTAAGAGGAAACAGTATAGTTTTGAGAGCATAGAGAAGCTGACGGAGTGACCGGCAGAAAGAGCGGTGGAAGGAGCATAGGGTTTAGTATGGATGAGGCATTAAGAAACGCAGTGGTCCGGGGGGGTGCTTTAAAGAAAAAGACAACGGAAGATGAAAAGTTCCGGTCGCGAGGGCAGCTGTTTTTATTCATCGAAATTGTCTTGATGTTCGCGATATGCGTTGTTCATGCATATGAAGCCGGTCAATATGCGGATTTTTTCCCGATAAATGGCACGTTTCAGAATTTCAATCCAGTCAGGCGGTTATTGCACGGGCAGGTGCCGTACCGGGATTTCGTTGATTACCTTGGCATGGGGCATCTGTACGCTGGGGCCTTGATGACTGTGATCTTTGGGGGAGATTACCGTGCGAGTTTAGTGGCGTTTTCCTTTCTTGCGCTCTTTTCGCTCGCCGCCCTGTCCATCATGATAGGAAAAGCTATTTTCCGTGACTGGAAAACCGTGGTCGGAATCACGGACTTTGTCCTGATCCTGCTTCTTACGCAGCCCCGCTTTTTTGTGAACGCGCTCGGCATGACAGAAGACATCATAAATGCGCTCAATGCGTCTCTGAACACCGGCAATTCCGCGCGCATGATGCGCGGGATGATCATGCCGATCTGCACGGGGATATTTGCGGTGTTCAGTTCGGGTTACAAATGTAGGTCAAGATCCGGACATCTGAAAGTGGGAAGACTGGCGGTACTCGCGGGCGTGGGCTGTATGGCGGCGTTTGCCTTTATCTGGAGCAATGATTACGGGATCAGCTGCTGGGTCTGCATCTCCATAATGGTATTCTGGATATCTTTCTCCAGAAAGAGGAATATCCTGTGTGCGGTCACGAATATGCTGATCGAGATGATCTTTTCCACGGTCGGTATTTTTCTTCTTGTTGAGGCCGTCACTTTGGGGCATCTCGGCGAATGGATGGATTTCACGATCGGTACGGGCGCTTACCAGTCATGGTATTATCAAAGCCCGAAGAGCTGGTACGTGCTGAACGTCGATTTTTCATGGATCATGCTGGTGCAGGCGGGAATGGTCATCGTGTATTTGCTCCTTCTTTTTGCAAAAAGGGGAACCTTGCAGTCCATAGGACGCTACGGCATACCGGGGTTTGCCAACATGGCATGTTTTTGCGCCGCGAACGAATACCGGCTGCTGTCGGGGGATTTTCGCAGAGAAGTCGCATTGTCGGTGCTGTTCTTTTCTGTCCTGTATGAAGCGATCAGCCTGATTGTCGGCTCTTTCAAATCTTTCAAAAGCAAGAAGCTGCGGGATGGTTTTTTGCTGGCTTCCCTGGTCGTGAGCGTGTCATGGCTCGTATCTTCCGCACAAAATATGGTTTTGTCTTACATGAACAGAACCGGTACGTATGTCGCCAGTATGGGCGGAAACATGAGAGATCATGCGGGAGATCTGGAAAGCACCCACGCGTTTCTGGACGGCGCCGGCTTCTGGTCCACTTATGCTTCGGCACAGGAAGTCGTGGAGGGGACTTTCCAGCCGTCCGGCACGGACTACATCATCCATGTGCTGGGGGACGGGCAACGGGAAAAGTACCTTGACGCGTTTCTGACCGGCGATTTCAAGTATGTGGCAACGATTCGGAAGGAGTTCTCAGGCTATGAATACTGGTGCGAGCGCGCAAACTGGTTCTTTTACCGGGAACTTTACCGGAACTGGCACCCGGTGTTTGAGAACACTTACGCACAGTATTGGAAAAGGAATGATGAGGAGGGGGAGAATACCCTTTTCGGCGATCACGAAGTCAACATGACAAGGATTGACAGATCGACGGTGAAGATCTCCATTCAGACGGATGAGTCAGTGAATGGCGTTGCCGATGTGTATATCGATTATTCCGTGGACAAAAAGAACGGAAGGAAAGCAAAATTATTGATTCAAAGGTCTTTGAAGGTAGAGAACAGCGGGGCGATCACGGCAGCGGAGCCTTCTTTCGAATCAAACTGGCTGAGAGAAGAAAGTGGGGAATATGTACCGATGCCGATCGTGAATGGATATGGGGAACTGACACTGAGCGCATATCCGCTGGAAAGTACGACTTTGAACCTAAAGGACGCAAGCTGCGAGAGCATCTATACGATAGTAAGGTGATCCGGTTCACTGAGTGTCGTGATCGGTCACAGTGCCTGTCTGGAAACAACGACCACATATGGGGATGAATCATGAGATTGATCATGTGGCTGGACTGTTTTGAATGAATGTGTGAGCAGGAGGTTACGTATGAACACACAGCAAATTTCTGAAAAACCGGTAAGGGTGGGAGGAAGGATCAAGACATTCATGCGGCGAAAAGCAATATTTGTCGTGGCATTGTCGATGGCAGCATTGGCATTGTGCGTATCGGCATATAAATTTAGAGAGGGGGAGATTGATTACCGCAATAGTGATGCGACATGGCATACTTTGCTGACCATAGAGGCTTATAATGAAACACCCATGTCCGATCATCTTTTTTTGCCGCTTGTTTCACTAGGAAGAGAAGAAGATAAATATATTCCCTGGGGCGGGGGGGTGCCAGATAAAAATGGCAATTATTATTATATTTCCTTTTCGCCGGCTGGATATGCGTTGCCGTGGCTGTTTATGAAAGTGCTCTCACTTCCCGTGAACGAGAAAAGCCTTTATCTGTTTACACAGGCCTGTTCATGTTGTCTGCGGCATTGTGGTCATGGTTTATTTATATGGTGTACGCAGATTCGGGGAAAGGAAGAAAAGAAGTTCTCCTGCTATCGGTGATCGCGGGTTTTACATATATTTTTTCCCCGGAATTGCTGCATGGCATGGGGATCGTGTATTGGCACCAGTCCGTCATGCAGGTGACATTGCTGATTCAACTGATCGCATACTACCAGGCAACAAG
>CAYYHX010000122.1:1440-5462 GCA_964471835.1 uncultured Hungatella sp. | reverse complement strand
GTCTACTTCCTTCGCCTTCTCCTCCGCGCCGGTCCCGTCCGGCGCACCGCCCCCCACAGGAACGCCGCCGACAGCAGAAGCTGCAGCGCCATGCTGAGCGGCAGCCAGTACCGGCCGACCGGCCCCATATCCGCGATCCGCTCCAGCTGCGGAAACAGCGGCGCCAGCCCGCTCCCGCTGCCCATCTGACCGGAAAGCACCACCTGGAACGTCGCCGCCGGATTGCACAAAAGCAGATACAGGGGCCAGTGAACCGCTTCCGCCCCGCCCGCCGCGGCCATTTCCGCCAGACCGTCCGCCAGGTAATTCACCACCAGCGTCCCGGCGGTCAGCAGAAGCGTCACGCAGTAAGCCGTCACCGTCGCCGCCGTCGAGCGGCGCGCCGCCGCCGAGCAGAAGAGTCCGGCGCTCCCCAGAAGCACCGCCGTCACCGCATAGCACAGAAGCAGCACCCCCACATCCGGCAGGGTCACGCCGCCATAGATGAACACCAGTCCCAGGATCGGGAAACTGGACACGATCAGCAGAAATACCGTCGAAAGTCCCTGTACCAGTTTCCCCAGCACGATATCCGAAGCCTTCAGCTTCGTCGTCAGCATCAGATCCAGCGTCTGCCGTTCCCGCTCGCCGCTGATGGAACCCGCCGTCAGTCCGGGGATAATGAACAGAAGCAGGGCGAATTCCACCGTCGCCACGAAACTGTAAAGTCCCAGAAAACTTGAATACTGGAGTTCCGCCGTCAGCCGCACCCGGATAACCATCGAATACATATACAGAAGGGCCACCACCGCCAGCACCGAATTGAACCCCAGGATGATCAGCGGCAGCTTAAATGATCTCGCGCTCGCCCGGCTCTCCTGCCGGCAGATCGGATTAATCCTCATGGATCAATACCACCTCCTCGTCTCTGTGATCCGTAATCTGCATAAATACCGATTCCAGACTGCCGCGCTCCCGCACGAAACCGTAGACCTGCACCCCCGCGTCAATCATCCTTTTCAGCAGCGTTTCCTCATCCTTCTTGTCTCCGGAGAAGCCCACCGCGATTTCTTCATCGCGGATCGTGATCGTCTCCACCTCCGGATGCTCCCGTAGAATCGCAAGCGCCTCCTGCCGGCCGCCGCTCACGGAAATCAGAAGCGGGCTCGCCACGTTGATCTGGGAGAGGATCTCCTCCATGCTCCCTTCAAATACCATCCGGCCCTGATCCACCACGCCGATATCCGTACAGATCTCCGCCAGCTCCGGCAGGATATGGGAGCTGATCAGGATCGTCTTCCCCTGGCTCTGCAGTTCCTTCAGAATTTCCTTAAATTCGTAGCGGGTGCGCGGGTCCAGGCCGGCCGTCGGCTCGTCCATGATCAGAACTGGCGGATTGTGGATCAGCGCCCGCGCGAGGCAAAGACGCTGCTTCATGCCGCGCGACAGCCCTTCCACATAGAAATCCGTCTTGTCGTCCAGTCCCACCTGCTCCAGAAGCATCTGGCAGCGCTTCCTGACTTTCAACCCGGAAAGTCCGTAGCAGGAGGCGAAGAACTCCATATATTCCGATACTTTCAGATTGTCATAGACGCCGAAGGAATCCGGTACGTAACCGATGCGGGGCATGACACGGTCCGGTTCACTGACGACGTCGATGTCATTGACCAGCACACGCCCCTCGTCCGGCTGCAGCAGACCGATGACCGTCTTGATCGTCGTGGTCTTTCCCGCCCCATTCGGTCCGACGAACCCATAGAGTGCGCCCGGCTTCACCGTCATATTCAGCCCGTCCAGCGCTACCGTGCGGCCGAAGACCTTTTTCAGATTCTCGATTCGCAGCATCAGTATTCCCTCCCCACGATATTCAGCATCGGAAGCAGGACATTCCAGTTGTACTGATTGATATTGCCATAGACATAACGCACCGTGATCCGGTTGTCATCCGTCAGATACGGAAGCAGTTCATGCGCACCGTATTCCATTTTCTCCGGATCCATCTTGTCATAGACGCCGGTCAGATGATTATAGAAATAAATGGTTCCCTCAAATACCGCCAGATTGCTGCCTTCCTGATCCGTGAATACCTTGGACACATAGTCAAACGTCAGTTTCTCCACCTGCACGTCCGTCCCCACGGAATACTCCAGCGTCACCGGATCGATACCGTAAAGGGCATTTGCCGCGGAATCATAGCTTCCGCCCAGCACACGCGGCGTCTTTACGAGCGCGGACCGGTACAGCACCGTATCATCACTGGCATAGACCGCCACGCTTGAAGAAACCACCGTAATGCCATCGCCGCCCTGCGCCTTCGACGCGGAGCCGTCATTTTCCCCGTCAAGATTCATAAATCCCACGATCCTCGCGCCGGGAACCGCAAAATACGGCATCTGATTGTCCAGATAGAAACAGAGCGTATCGGATTTCTGCGTCGCCCTCACATAATTCTCATCACTGATATCCGCCTGCTGAAATGCACTCTCGCCGGACAGATAAGCCGCTACCTGGTAGGAAGCGTTCTTCGGGTATTCCAGAGCCTCAAGCCCCTCAAGCTCCGCCGTCTGCCCCGCTTCCAGATCGCCCAGACGAATCAGCTTCTGGTTGAACAGCAGCACGCAGTCATACACCGTTTCCGGGAAAAGATTGGTAACGCTTCCAGTCAGCTTCCCGCCATCGATCCCGATATCGCCGTCAAAGCCAACCGATTCGGTATTCTCCGTCACCTTTTTCATCTGAAAATACCGCGGCTCAAACGCCGGTACATCCTGAATGGAGATCACCGTCTCTTCCGGCTCAAAACTTATCTCTACCCTCGGGGATTCGCCGCCCGTAAAACCCGGCACGCTCTCCTCGCTGTAATAGCTTCTGGTAACCGGTTTTATGGAATAGGCCGCCGGAACCCGCGCCTGATAAGGCCGGTTGTAGGGAGCGCGGATATTGACATAGGACGTCTCGCTGACGGAATCGAAGGTCGTCTCCAGAAACTGTGCATACGAGTAAAATGTCCCCGTGAACCGGGTCTTACTCCCCATAACATAAATGATGGCCGTAAACAATAACGACAGGACCACCACGGCCCCGCGGTAGTAATCGGTTAGATCCCTCTGTTTTAAGAAAATGTAGACCACCAGACCCGCCAGAAGCAGATAAATCGCCAGTTCCAGCGTATAAAGATTCATATTCGGCAGCCGCCGCACATCTCCGGTATCAATCATATCGCGGGCCGACCAGTATTGATCCGAATTGCCGCTGTAAACTTCTTCAGCCAGGCCGGACAGCCGGCTCTCGCCAAGGACCGCCGTCAGAAGATCATCCAGATAGGCCGGATTCCGACTGCAGAAGTCCGCGATATCCGCGAAATCATAAGCGGCCACGGCAATCGTCCCCTTGCCATAGGAAACCGACGCCACCAGCGCCTGCTGCTCATCCGAGAAGAGGACATCGCCGCCCGAAAGGGAGAACTCCAGGCAGGGAATCGTAAGCGTGGCGTCCCCCGGATTGTCCTGCGTGTACTGATCCCCCATATCTACTTCCCTCGTCACGGGCGGATCGTAGGACTCTTCCAGGAGTTCCGGCGCGAAGCGCCCCAGCGTATCGTCCGCGCGTTCGCCGGTTCCCAGGATCATGGTGCCGCCGCTCCGCACCCATTCCACAAGAACCTGATTCTGTTCGGCGGACAGGTCGCGGATGCGGAAATTGCTCACCAGGAGCACATCGATCATGTCAAGGCCCATCTCGTCTTCCGGAAAGGTCTCCGTGTTGAACCGGACCACCTCCGTCCGCAGCATGCTGTAATCTACGCCGATCCCGTCCCACGCGTCAAGCATTCCGGGCGAGTCGGTCAGCGCCCCGATAAACAGTTCCGGCACATCCACGCCGAAATCCAGATTCACACGCTTGTTGAGAATCAGATTGCCTTCTTCATCCGTCAGGCTGACAAACATCCGGTCGGCGCGGCTTCCCATCGGAACGTAGATATGCTTACGCAGGATTCCGGCGGTGTCCGGATTCTCTCCTGCCGGGTTCGCTCCTGCAGCTCC
>CAYYHX010000122.1:0-1340 GCA_964471835.1 uncultured Hungatella sp. | reverse complement strand
CCTCCGCCGCAGCCGTCGTCACGATCACCGACCCGGCGCCGGAATCCGCCGCACCCTGCGCCCCCCGTGCCGCCTGTACGGCAAACAGGGCCAGCATACACAGTATGGACCCTGCGGCTAATCTATATCTCCTGTTCATATCTGTCTCCCAGGTTTCCGAAATGTTCCTTATTGATGTCGAAATGCACCTGCAGCTTCACGGTGAATACCGTCCCATTCCTGTCGCTGGTCACGCCGATGGTTCCCCCGTGCATCTCCACGATGTTCTTGGCAATCGCCAGCCCGAGGCCGGTGCCGCCGGTATCCGCGGAGCGGGACTGCTCTACCCGGTAGAATTTCTCAAACAGCAGCGGAAGCTCCTCCTTCGGGATCACATACCCGTAATTCGTCACCGAGACCGTCACGATCTCTTCCTCCGCGTAGACTTTCACGAGAATCTTCTTGCCGTCGGCCCCGTACTTGATCGCGTTGCCCAGAAGGTTGTCAAACAGGCGGGCCAGAAGGTTGCCGTCCGCGGTGATGGTCTTGGCCGGCACATTGCTCTGCATCTCATAGGACAGCCCCTTCTCCATGAAATTCGGATAGAATTCTTCCAGAAGCTGGCTTAGGAGCTTAATGATATCCACCTCCGACACCCGCATGGAGATCTTGCCGTAATTCAGTTTCGTGAACCCGAACAGATCCTCGATCAGTTTCTGCAGGCGCTTCGCCTTGGTGTAGGTGATATTGATATATTTCTCCTGCATCTCCGGCTCCAGCGCGACCGCGCCGGACAGAAGTTCCAGATAGCCGATGATCGACGTCAGCGGTGTCCGCAGGTCATGCGCCACATTGGTGATCAGTTCATTCTTCGTCCGCTCCGATTCGCGCTCCTTATCCATCAGCTCCCGGATCTCTTCCACCATGTGGTTGATATTGGCCGCCATCTCCGAAAATTCGTCGTCCCCCACGACCTCCACGGAGGTGTTCAGATCGCCGGCCGCGATGTTCTGCATCGCCGCGGAAATCTTCGTAATGTATTCCATCGCGTCTCGCTGCAGAAAGAGAAATGTCGCCGCGAAGACCGCGATCCCCGCCAGCAGATACAGTACGACAATCAGCGTCCCCGGCTGATAGAACATGGCGGCCCAGCTCCCTTCCCTGCCGTTCTCCACGGCATAGCGGCCCACCATGGACAGATTCACAACCAGGAACACTTCCGCCAGACAGGCAAACACCGCGCTGTAAATGATATTCGTGATAACGCGGGTATGGTACCTGTGGCTCATATCATTTTTCAATTTTATACCCTACCCCCCACACCGTGGTGATGATCTTATTCTCCCTGGTATCTTCCTTCA
>CAYYHX010000121.1:0-5482 GCA_964471835.1 uncultured Hungatella sp. | reverse complement strand
CTGCAGTGGTTCCAGTTATGGCAGCCGTTGCAGGCCCCCGGGGAGCGGTCGCGCCCGGAGCAGCGGAAGGGGCTGTAATCCGGACAGTCTGCCGTGCAGTTACGGCCGAAGACACATTTCCGGTAATTGTTGCATTCGAGAGGCATGGCGCATTTATGGGAGAGGGTTCTGTGGAGCCGGATCTCTTTCCCAACCGTAGATTTATCCTTTCCGATCGTCTGTGCGATTGCGGTTTTGGTGGAACCGTTCTGAATTCCCGTTAAAATGATGCGACGTTCTTCTAATGTCAAATGAAAAAAAGCGTTTGTATCACAATTCATGTTAACACCTGCCTTTCCGGTGGCCATCACATAGGAGAGTATAACCCAAACGCTGTTATTTGGAAGGGGGAAATGGGAGAAAGACTAAAATCTACTTTGACCCGTTCAAAGTGGAAATAAACTTTTCACTTCAGCGTTCGAAAAAATCGGGTGTAATATCTATAATTCGCTTGTAAAATCCGCGAATGTTTAGTAGAATAGCGTCATAGGCTTATTTGACAGGAGGAACTTGTATATGAATGTGTACAGCACCAAACAGATCCGCAATGTGGTCATGCTCGGCCATGGCGGAGCCGGTAAGACCACTTTAGTCGAGGCGATGGCGCTGGTGGCCGGCGTCACCAAGCGCATGGGCAGCGTAGCAGATGGAACGACGATCAGCGATTACGATAAGGAGGAGATCAAGAGGCAGTTTTCCATTTCCACATCTCTGGTACCCATCGAGTACAAAGGGGAGGACGGCCCGGTCAAGATCAATCTCCTGGATACGCCCGGATATTTTGATTTCGTGGGCGAGGTCGAGGAGGCTGTCAGCGTCGCCGACGCGGCCGTGATCGTGATCAACGGCAAGGCAGGCATCGAGGTCGGGACCGAGAAAGCGTGGGAGTTCTGCGAGAAGTATAACCTGCCGCGGATCATTTTCGTGACCAACATGGACGACGACCACGCCAGCTACCGTGACCTGGTGATGAAGCTGGAGACCCGCTTCGGCCGCAAGATCGCGCCTTTCCATATGCCTATCCGTGAGAATGAGAAGTTTGTGGGATTTGTAAATGTGGTGAAGATGGCGGGGCGGAAGTTCACGACACTGAGCGACTATGAAGAGTGTCCGATCCCGGATTACTGCGAGAAGAATCTGAACATTTACCGCGAGGCTTTGATGGAGGCCGTGGCGGAGACCAACGAGGAGTTCATGGAACGGTATTTCTCCGGCGAGGAGTTCACCTACGAAGAGATTTCTTCGGCTCTGCGGGAGAATGTCATCAACGGCAGCATCGTTCCCGTGATGCTTGGCTCCGGTATCAACGCCCAGGGAGCGAAGATGCTTCTGCAGGCGATTGACAAGTATCTGCCGTCGCCGGATCATTTTGAATGCATCGGCGTGGACGTGTCCACTGGCGAGCGTTTCGTCGCCAGGTATAACGACGATGTATCCCTGTCCATGCGGGTTTTCAAGACTATCGTGGACCCGTTCATTGGCAAATATTCGCTGGTGAAGGTGTGTACGGGTACGCTGAAGCCGGATACGGTTTCTTATAATGTAAGCAAAGAGACCGAGGAGCGGATCGGCAAGGTCTACACCCTGCGGGGCAAGGAGCAGATCGAGCTGCCGGAGCTTAGGGCCGGCGACATCGGCGCGGTGGCGAAGCTGAACGTGACTCAGACCGGCGATACGCTGGCGGTCCGCACGGCCCCGATCCTTTACCATAAGCCGGAGATCTCTACGCCGTACACCTATATGCGCTATACGACGAAGAACAAGGGCGACGACGACAAGGTGGCGAGTGGCCTGGCGAAGCTGATGGAGGAGGACCAGACATTGAAGATGGTCGGCGACAAGGAGAACCGCCAGACCCTTCTGTACGGCATCGGCGACCAGCAGCTGGAGGTTGTGGTCAGCAAACTTCTGAACCGTTATAAGGTAGAGGTCGAGCTGTCCAAGCCCAGGTTCGCGTTCCGCGAGACGATCCGCAAGAAAGTGGAGGCCCAGGGCAAGTATAAGAAGCAGACCGGCGGCCATGGCCAGTACGGCGACGTGAAGATGTCTTTCGAGCCGTCCGGCGACCTGGAGACGCCTTATACCTTCGAGGAGCAGGTGTTCGGCGGCGCCGTCCCGAGGAACTATTTCCCGGCTGTCGAGAAGGGGATCCAGGAGAGCGTCCAGAAGGGACCGCTTGCCGGGTATCCGGTCGTGGGTCTGAAGACGGTTCTGCTGGACGGTTCCTACCATCCGGTCGATTCTTCGGAGATGGCTTTCAAGATGGCGGCGAGCCTGGCGTTTAAGAAAGCGTTCATGGAGGCCAATCCCGTTCTTCTGGAGCCCATCGCCTCCGTGAAGGTGACGGTTCCGGATAAGTTCACCGGCGACATCATGGGCGACCTGAACCGCCGTCGCGGCCGCGTGCTTGGCATGAATTCCGACCACCACGGCAAGCAGATCATCGAGGCGGACGTGCCGATGAGCGAGATGTTCGGCTACAATACCGACCTGCGCTCCATGACGGGCGGCATCGGGGTGTTTGAGTATGAGTTCAGCCGCTACGAGCAGGCGCCAGGCGACATCCAGAAGAAAGAAGTTGAGGCCAGGGCGGCCAGCCAGGAGGACGCGGACAACTGATCCCGGGGATTCGGCGGCGACGGGAATCCCGGATAGGCCGGCAGATCCCCATAAGGGAATCCGGATCGGAGGATCTGAAAGGAAGGGGATGTTGCGAAAGCATTTTGCAGCATCCCCTTAAAAATAGGAAGAGATGCCGGAAGGTATCTCTGAAAGGAAGATAAGAGAGCGGCCATGGAAACGGGACTGAAGCAGGTTCGCAGGAGTTATTCCCGGATGGGGCTGGCCTACCTTGTGTTCTTTCTGGCCGCCGGCGTGAGCCAGTACGCGGCGGCGGTATTGCTGGAACCGGTAAGGGGCGCCGCGGGGGAAAGCATTTACCGGATGCTCTGTATGCTTGCGATGTATCCGGCTGCGTTTCCGCTCTGCTGGCTGGTGGCGCGCACGGTTCCAAAGAGGGGTCCGTCCTGGCAGTTCCATGTGGGAGGAGGACGCTTCGCGGCGATTTTCGTCATCTGTCTGGGAACGATGATGGCAGGGAACCTGATCGGACAGCTTCTCATGTTTCTGGCAGCCCTCCTGACCGGCTGGTCGGTGACGAACGGGGTCGAGGAGCTGATCCTGAATATGGAACCCTGGTGTATCTTCCTTGTAACCGTGGCTGTCGCGCCGGTGCTGGAAGAACTGTTGTTTCGGAAGTTTCTGCTGGACCGCGTGGCCTGTTACGGGCAGCTGACGGCGGTTCTCATGTCGGGCCTGCTTTTCGCGCTGGCGCACGGGAATTTCTACCAGTTCTTTTACGCGTTTGCGCTGGGGACGGTTTTCGCTTATGTGTACCTGCGCACGGGACGGGTCCGCTACCCGATTGCCTTGCATATCCTGGTGAATTTCAGCGGGAGCATCCTGCCGATCCTGATGCTTCATTTTATGGAGGCAAATGTGACAGCGGGGTCGCTTCTGGTACTCGGCTGGTACCTGGTGCTTGGCGCCTGTGTGATCGGCGCGGCCGTGCTGCTGATCCTTGGCAGGAAGCAGATCTGGTTTTACCGGATGCCGGTGCGTGTCCTGGCCGGAAGATGGGTCGCGGCGGTGTGCGTCAATGCGGGAATGATTCTGTTTTTTGTCTACAGTCTGCTGCGTTTTGCTTTGGCATAGGAGGACTCGATGAGTGAACAGAGGGAATGGGGAACGGATGATATCACGGAGCAGATCCGCAAGGCGCTGAACAATGCTCTGGACGGGAAAGAGTTCGGCCAGCTGAACCGGATGATCAGCGAGACAGTGGATTCCGCCCTCGGCGAAGCCCGGCAGCAGTTTGAGAGGTGCCGGAGACGGTCGGATGAGCCGGTGGGAAGCCAGACGGCGGAATGGGTGGAGGAGGATTCACCCGGAGGGCGGACAGAAGAGATGCCGGGGCGGACGAATGCGGCGGGAGCAGAGGAAGATCGTCGTGGCAGTGACCGGACGGCCGGGATGTCAGGACGGGCGAATGCGGCAGGGCAGGAAAAAGACGGCCGTCGCGGCGGAGGCCGGACGAGCGGGACGTCCGGAATGGGCGGACAGGCGAACGAGACAAGGACAGAGGAGGCGTGGCGCCGGGGTACGAGAAGGCCGGGGGATACGGGACGTTATACCTATCAGATGGACGAAGACAGTGATACGACGGAGGAAGGCGGCGGGGACGGAAGGGACAAAAATACGGCGGGCAGTACCATATTCGGCGGCGGAGATACCGGCGGTACTGCATTCGGAGGCGGCGGGGATGCCGGCACGAGCGGCGGGACGGCGCGCGGGACCGGCGGGAACGCCGCGCCGGCCGCGATGAAGATCCGCGTCAACTGGCGGGGACGCCTGTCAAGCATTCTGATGAGCGTGTTTGGCGGCATCGGCACCGTTCTGTTCGGATTGCCGGCGCTTCTGTTCCTGTGTTTGGTGATCATGGTAAATGACTCGTTCGGCTGGGGAATGACACTATTTTTCGCGGTTCTGGCAGGCTGTTTCGGAGTTATGCTTTACAGCGGCGTATCCAGAAACAGGCTGCTCGGACGGCTGAAAATGTACCTGAATGAGATCCGCAGGATCGGGAAGCCCTATTGTGAGGTCAGCCGTCTGGGACAGGCGGTTGGGCGGGCCGCAGATTCCGTGCGGAAGGATCTGATGAAAATCCTGTCCCTGGGGATGCTGCCGGATGCGCGGATGGATGAGAAGGGAACCTGCCTGATGCTGGATCAGGAAACATTTCAGCAATACCAGATGGCGCAGGAATCCTTGAGGATCCGCCAGGAGGAGGAACGCAGGGCAAGGGAGAAAGAAGAAAAGACGCAGACTGCCGGGGACAGTGAGACAGGGTATGGTGCGCGGAACGGAAAAGAAGGCGCCGGGCGCGAAGTACAGCGCGGGGAAGAAGGAACCGGACACGGCGCACAGCACGGGGAAGGGGACGCCGCGGTGGATGCGGCCATTGCGCGCGGAGAGGAGCAGATGGAGCTTCTGGATGAGATGCGGCGGACGATGCCGGCCGGCGTGATGACAGAGAAGCTGATACGTCTGGACCGCGTTCTGGGACGGCTGTTTGAGACGCTTCGCAGGTATCCGGATCAACTCGACGAGCTGGAACGCTTCATGGAATATTACCTGCCGACTACGGTAAAACTGGTGACGGCTTATAAAGAATTTGCGGCCGTGGAATTCCCGGGGGACAATATCAACACCGCGAAACAGGAGATCGAGAAAACCATGGACACGATCAATGACGCTTTTGAGAAGCTTCTGGATGATATGTATGAGGACACGGCGTTTGACGTGATGACCGACGCGTCGGTGCTGCAGACGATTCTGAAGCGCGAGGGACTGACGGAAGGGGATTTTGAGTAGAAGGCCGGGA